>JBPCIO010000367.1:0-9507 GCA_051006215.1 Chloroflexota bacterium | reverse complement strand
CTACCGTGAGATTCAGCGCCACTCCGACGGCAGCCACGCGCCACGGCCAGGGATGCTCAGCGGCTTGAAAGGCATTGCGGAGTAGTGCCACCAGCATGATTCCAAGCGCTAGCATCCACACGGCCGGACCCCACTGTAGGGCCCACGATTGACGGTCGATCGGCGGGTTATGCAGTCCGAGTTGAAGCGCCAGCGAAGCGAGCGCTAATGGCCACCAGCAAACTCGAGCTTGGGCCAAGCTGGCTGGGGACCCACCAAGCACCCAGGCCAGGAGGATACCGGCGAGCATTGGGGCGGGCAAAAAGAACATCGAGACCAGTGCCAGGTATGGCAGGACCCCGAACCACGAGAGCGGTCGGGGCCCAGACTACCCTACGACCAATGTTCTCCGGCCGCACCACCGAGCGACATCGCGATCAGCGTGAGGAGTGCAAGACCAATGCGTAGCTTCGCAGGGGTGAAGACCGCGCGAGCTCGGTCCCAGTGTGTACCTAATGCGCGCATCGGGTTCCTTTCAACAGTCCAGGTTTTCGGCCGAACTCGAATGGCACAGCCGACACACTCATGATCGGCACCCCAGCTGGGTAGAAATACCCCCTGGATGGGAGTGTCCACAGCTGCCTGCAGGAGTGCCAGCCAGCGAACCGCCTGGCAGGAAAATTAGGACGGCCGCGCGGCTCGCACCATCAACTCAGCCGTCCACGCCATTCGACGCGACACGTTCACTGACGCCGCTCACGCCTCATCCAGGCCAAGGGCTTTGAACAGATCGTCGCCGAGTCGGCAACCTTCCCCATCGCGATCATCGTCGGCTCTGTCTTCGCATTCATCTTCAAGTGGTTTCTCGGAGGTTCGACGACCTGAAGGTCACAGCCAGTGGCGGTCGCCGGATCCGTGTCTTGAACTGAGTCCGCATTTCCGTTACCAACATGGCACTCCGCGCGACGGCTGTTCTCGGTGAATGCGGAGGTTGTCCCAATCGAGATTCGTCGGCACGCCCGCCGTCAGGACGGCGAAGGACGCAAGCCGCACGGCTACCGACAGCAAACTCGCAGCGCCTGGCCCGCCTCATCCGTCGAACTGGACCAGCGCTGTGCGTGCATGGGAACGTGACCGACCAAGCTCTCGCCCGATGCGCTTGGTGCCGACGCGCGCCAACACCAGGCGGCCTTCGCCTGCTACCTCCCGGCGCCCGAGACTGACGTCGCGCGGGCATTCGCGCTCTTCGTGTTGACCCTCGAATCGAAGGCGACCACATCTCCGATATCACATGGTTCGCCGATAGCAGCGTCTTTAGGCAGTTCGGCCTGTCGCGAATGCTGCGATAGGAATGGGTTATTACCCCATGGCGAGCTGGGCAGGCTTCGCGCGGTCACGAATCAACTCACCGCGGGCCGTCGAGGCACGGTCCAGATCGCGACGCTGCGAATCACGATGGTGCGACGCCAGAGTCCTGGTTTGAAATGGGGCGCCGGCGAGTTTAACCGTCCGAAAGGCTTGTTAAACTCGCCGCCCATGAGCAGGCCTGACGGTAGGTCCGCCACCACGGCGCTGGTTCCGACGGCGCAGCGCGTACCGTCAAGCTCGACCGCCCAACGGCGTTCTGTTAAACCCGCGTCCAAGCGCTGGCAGCCACCCGAAGACTTGTCGCCCGAGGACGTCCAGGCCGTCATCGGCGCAGCCGCCGCCGATCGGGATCGGTTGCTCCTCATGACGCTCCGGGCCACCCGGGCCCGCATCAGTGAGGTCCTGGCGCTCAGGCCGAAGGAGGTCCGGCGTGAAAGACTCGTCCTGTCCAATCTGAAGAACCCGAGCCGCCCGATCAAGACGGCCCATCTCGCGGCCGCGCACGCCGGCTTGCCGGGTGAGCTGCTCCTGTGGGCTCGAGAGCACGACCTGAGGGATGACGACCTGCTCCTCTCCCGCCAGCGTGACGGCCATGGTCGCCGCAAAGCGATCGACCGCGTCCGAGCCTGGCGGCTTGTGAAGACCGCGTCGGAACGGACCGATGTCCGCGTGCTGGCCCGCCGCGTTTCAGGCCACGGGCGGATCGGCGAGCCCGCACCCGTGCATCCGCACCAGTTCCGCCGCGCACGCGTCCGTCAGATCGTGCGCCACACCAGGAGCGTGGCTCTCGCCCAGAAGCAGGCCGGCTGGGCGCCGCTGCAGACCGAGTACGTCACGCTCAGCGACGACGAGGCCAACCGCCTCATGCTGGACGTCCCCGAATGACCCAGCCCGGTGCGGCCGGACGCCGACGCGAGCGCCTGGGTCCGCGGCACAGCACCCACTGCCTGCTCCGCCCACACCGTTGCTGGGCCGCGAGCGCGAGCTGATCGAGGTCCAGGTCCGGCTGCTACGGCACGACGTGCGATTGCTCACGCTCACGGGCGCTGGCGGCAGTGGCAAAACGCGCATGGCGGTGGAGGTAGCCAGGACGCTCGCCGTGAGCTTCATCGACGGGGTCTTCTTCGTCGATCTGTCCTCGCTCAGCCACCCAACCCAGGTCATCCCGGCGGTTGCAGGGGTGCTCGGCATCCGAGAGGGGGACGGTCAGTCACTCTTCGAACGCCTGCAGCAGGTACTCTCGTCCCGCGGGCACCTGCTGCTCCTCGACAATTTCGAACACCTGCTCGCCGCCGCACCGCAGATCGTCGAGCTCGTCGCCACCTGCCCCGGACTCAAGATCCTGGCGACCAGCCGCGCGGCGCTGCGAGTGCGCTGGGAGCATGAGTTTGTCGTCTGGCCGCTGGCGCTCCCCGAGACCGCTCAGGTCTCCGACATCGAGGCGCTGGCGCGCGTCCCTTCGGTCGCCCTGTTCATCGAGCGCGCCCGCTCTGCCTGCCCCGATTTCCAGTTCAGCCCAGAGGATGCCGCCGCCGTCGCCGAGATCTGCCAGCGACTCGATGGCCTGCCGCTGGCACTCGAGCTGGCGGCGGCCCGAACGCGGTTGCTCCCGCCGCGAGAGCTGGCCAGGCGCCTCGCGTCGCGACTGCTCACCCTGGGCATCGGCCCGCGTGACGTGCCAGCCCGACAGCAGACCCTGCGCGCTTCGATCGGCTGGAGTTACGAGCTGCTGAAGGCGCGCGAACGGCGGGTGTTTCGCCGGCTGGCCGTGTTCGTGGGTGGTGGACGACTGGACCAGGTCGAGCAGATCTGCCGCGACTCCGATGCGGATGTGCTGGATGCGCTTGCTGGGCTGGTGGAACACAGCCTCCTTCGCCGAGAACCATCGCCGTATGCCGAGCCGCGGCTGCGGATGTTGGAGACGATCCGCGAGTTCGCGCTCGACGAGCTCGAGGCCAGTGGCGAGGCCGAGGCGATTCGTCGTCGGCACGCACTCGCCTGTGTGGCGCTGGCCGAAGCGGCCGACCCAAAGCTGTTCGGCGCCCAGCGGATGGCCTGCGTCAGGCAACTGGCCGCCGACTACGACAATCTGCGCACTGCCCTCGACTGGCTGCTCGAGCGTGGCGAGGCGGAGCTGAGCTGCCGGTTGGCCGGGGCGCTGACCTGGTGGTGGTATGCGCTGGGTCGTGTCCGGACGGGGCTCGAGTGGGCCGAGCGGGCGCTGGGGTGTGATGGTGCCGATAACGTGGCGGCGCGCGCCAGCGCTCTGTTCGCGGCCGGTGCGCTGGCCGTGATGTTGGGCGATCTGGCGCTGGCGCGGCGTCGCCTGGAGGAATGCGCGCTGCGGTGCCAGCAAACTGGCGATGAGGCAGGCTTGGCTCGCGCGCGGATCCACCTGGGGATAGCCCTGGCGGCGGAGCAGCCGGCCGCGGCGCGCGACCTGCAGGAGCAGGCCCTCGCCGTCATCCGCCAGTTGGGCGATGCGGGTTGGACCGCCCTGGCACTCCTGAGCTACGGGGATCGCGCGTTCGTCGTGGGTGAGCTGGCCGAGGCGCGCGTCCACTTCGAGGAGAGCCTGGCGCTCTTCCGGCAAACGGACGACGCGATGATGGCGGCCCAGGCGCTGAACAAGCTCGGCGATCTGGCGCGCTGCTCCGCCGAGTACGGGCGCGCGGCCACGCTGTACGCCGAGGGCCTCGCGCTGATGCGCCGGCACGAGGTCGACAGTGGCATCCCTGGAATCCTGCACAACCTCGGCTACGTGGCCCAGCACCAGGGCCAGCACCGCCAGGCGCTCGCCCACTTCGCCGAGGCCATGGTCCTGTTCCGCGCCACCGGGGATCAGCGCGGCGTAGCCGAGTGTCTGCTGGGCGTGGCAGCTGTGGCGCTGGCGCTGGGCCAACCCGAGCGGGCGGCGCGGCTGTTCGGCGCGGCCGACGCCGCACTCCACCTGGCGGGGATGGCCGTCGCGGCCTCCAACCTGGCTGACTACGAGCGCAACGTCTCAGCTGGCCGCACGCGGCTCGGCCGGGCCGCGTTTGCCGCGGCGTGGTCGGCGGGGCGAGCCATGGCGGCCGACCAGGCCATCGCGTACGCCACGGCCACGAGCGAGGGACCCCCGCACACCTGGGCGGAGCCGAGCCATCGGGACACGTTCGGCCGGCTCGCGCCACTGACTCCCCGCGAACGCGAGGTGGCGCTCCTTCTGATTCGGAATCTGAGCAATCGCGCGATTGCTTCGGAGTTGGTGATCAGCGAGCAAACCGCCGAAACGCACGCCAAGCGCGTTCTGCACAAGCTCGGCGTCAGCTCGCGACACTACCTGCGGGACTGGCTGGCGCGCGCCTCGCCGTGAGCTGACGTACCCGCGCACCGGTGCTGAATGTACCTGACGAGATACCCGCTGGCGGGGACGCGAGTGACGGCCGCGAGCCAACAAGCTTCCGAGCATGAGCATCAGCGAGATGTCTGCCACGCCAGCGGCCACCGGCGCCCCGAATCCCACTCCCGACCGCATCGTTCAGCTTGGCTATGGGTTCTGGGGGGCCAGGGCCCTGCACAGCGCGGTCGAGCTCGGCGTCTTCACGGTGCTGGCACACGGGCCGCTCGATGCGGATGCTCTCCGCGTCCGAGTTGGCCTCCACCCACGCGGCGCACGCGACTTCTTCGATGCACTCGTCGCGTTGGGGATGCTGCAGCGCACGGACGGCCGCTACGCCAACACACCCGAGACGGACCTGTTCCTGGATCGCGCCAAGCCGTCGTACATAGGCGGCCTGCTGGAACTGGCCGACAGCATCTACTCGCGCTGGGTGTCCTTGACTCAAGCGCTCAGGACCGGTGAGCCACAAACGCCTCAGGACGGTGGTGGTTTCTTTCAAGCGCTGTACGCCGACCCGGTTCGACTGCGTGGCTTCCTGCGCGGCATGACCGGCGCAAGTCTCGTGGCGGCTGAACCACTTGTCCGGGACTTCCCGTGGGCCAAGTACCGCACCTTTGCGGATATTGGCACGGCGCAGGGGTGTGTTCCGGTGGCGCTCAGCCACGCGCACCCGCATCTCCGCGGAATTGGCCTGGACCTTCCCCCCGTGCAGCCGATCTTCGAGGAGTACGTAGCCTCGTCCGGCCTCAGCGACCGCATCGGCTTCCAGGCCGCGGATTTCTTCCTGGACCCGCTGCCAAGTGCTGAAGTGCTCATCATGGGGCAGATCCTGCAGGACTGGGATCTCGAGCAGAAGCGGCTGCTCATCTCAAAGGCCTATGCAGCTCTGCCTGAGGGCGGGGCGCTGATCGTCTATGAGCCGATGATCGATGACGAGCGTCGGCACAACGCGTTCGGGCTGTTGATGAGCCTGAACTTGCAGGTCTCGCTGTTCGGTGGGTTTTCGGCGACTGGGGCCGAGATACGCGGGTGGCTACGCGATGCGGGGTTCCGAGAAACCAGCCTGCGCCATGTGGTCGGCACGGGATCGAACGTGGTGTGGTCTATGGTCGTGGGCATCAAGTGAGACCCGCAGTCCGCTGACACACGGCGGACTGGAAAAACGTCCTCAGCGGCAGCACCCCGCTAGGGCATCGTAACTCCAGCAATCCCTGAGTGGAGGTGGCACCCGGGGTGCTTTGACACAGCGGGCACGAAACTCTCGCGAAAGCTGCATGCTGACCAAGTGACCCACCACCAGGTGGTTGGGCGCGCCGCGCTCGAGGGCGGGTGGCGCGGGCGTGGCGCAGTCAGTGCGGCGAAATCCTGGCTTCGAGGTCCGCGCGTTTGGCGGAGGGTTGCACGAGGCGGAAGATCGCCGAAGGGTCCATGTGGCGGCCGTGGCGCGAGCGGAAGACCGGGTCGTCGAGGCTGGCATCCTGCGCAGCAACACCAGGTCGCGCCAGACGTTGGTCTCGCTGTCGTGCCTGAACGTAGTGGCCTGAACAGCTCGTTGACGGGCGGGTGAATTGTGTCTGCCGAGCAACGCCGTACACGACGAGCGTGCTTCAGCCCCCGACCGCGTCTGGACGGGCGCCGATGCTCACGGTAGTCTGGCGGGATGGTGGGCGCTCGCCCGCCCGTGTGGAGGGTTGCGCGTGAAGCTACAAGTTGGCATGGTCGTAACGCGGGGCGTCGGCGACCCACGCGCCTACCCACAGCCCAATCATCTGGACATGGTCCGGTATGGCCAGCGGGCCGAGGAATTGGGGTTCGATTCGGTGTGGTTCGGCGACCACTTCTTTCTTCAGCGGCCGGGCGGCCGCCTGGACCCGTACCACGAAGCGTGGACGACGATGACGGCCGTCCTGCTACGGACGGAGCGCATGCGCGTGGGCTCGATGGTCCTCTCAGCCGCCTTTCGTCATCCGGCGTTGCTCGCGCATATGGCAGGAGCACTCCAGGAGTTGGCTGATGGACGGCTGGTGCTGGGCGTCGGCACGGGCAATCAGGCTCTCGAGCACGACACATTTGGATTTGGCCCCGCGAATCGGGTCGACCGTCTCGAGGAGTATCTGCAGATCCTGACGGCGCTACTCAAAAACGAGCACATCTCGCTCGACGGCAAGTACTACCACCTGACCAACGCGTGGCTCCGAATGACCGTACCTGAGGTGCCGATCTGGATCGCGGCCAGCGGCCGGCGCATGCTCGGTCTGACGGCCCGTTACGCGCAGGGCTGGAATGGGGGCAGCGCGTCCAACGTCGACGGAGAGCCATTCGTGACCAAACTGGCCCTGCTACGTGAGGCGTGTCACGCCATCGGCCGGAACCCGGACGATCTGGAGGTCTCATCGTTCACGCTGGCTATTGTTTCGCCCGACGATCACCATGCCCGAGAGCTCGTTGAACAGTTGCGCGAGATCAATGGCGGCATTTCGGCCGAAGAAGTCGGTGCGCGCTACGTGCTGGGCACACCTGACCAGGTGATCGCAGGCCTGCGTAAGCTGGTCGGGTGGGGCGCCAACCACCTCATCGTGTCGCACGGTGCATACGCGTCGTCGTTGTGGTCGGACGAAACGCTCGAGCTTTTCGGGCGCGAAGTCTTGCCGCAATTGCGCTGATGACGCCCTCGAGGTCAGCGGATTAGCGTGGCGACTACTCCGGTGCGAGTGGCCATACTGGGCGCAGGGCAACGCTCGGGCTACCTGTACGGGCCGCTCATCAAGGCACTGCCGCGGGAAGTGACCCTGGTCGGCATCTGGAGTCGCACCGAGGAGTCGGCGCGCCAGCGCGGCGAAGAACTCGGCGCGCCCTGGTTCACCGACCTCAGCAAGCTCGTGCGTGACGCCGCACCGCAGATCGGCATCGTGTCCGTCAGCTCGATGGCGAACGGCCAGGTAGCGCTCATGGCCGTGGAAGCGGGTCTGCACATCCTCGCCGAGACGCCGCTTGCGCAGCGGCTCGCCGAGGCGGATGCCATCGTTGCCGCCGCAAATCAGCGTGGCAGAAATATCGAGGTCGCTGAGCAATTCCACCGCCGACCGTTGGAGCAGCTCAAACTGAAGCTAATCGCCTCCGGCCTGTTCGGGCGTGTATACGCATCGTTCAACGACTTCGCTGGACACGGCTATCACGGTGTGAGCGTCATGCGCAGTTTCCTGGGCTTCGACGCGGTGCCCGTCTCGGTGACCGGCAGCGTGCAGAAGTACGACCTGGCGGCCCACCTCTCGCGCATCAGCGGGCGCAACGAGTCGCGGGTCGAAACGCAGGAGCACGCCATCGTGCGGTTCAACGATGACCGACTGGGCATTTTCCACTGGACCAGCGTTGGTTACGACTCGGCCCTGCGCTGGTGGCGGAGCAGTCGTTTCCTCGCCGAGCGTGGCATGGGCATTACCGTCGGGGTTGGTCTCGACGTGGAGGAGCGCTTGTCCCTCCTGGCGCCGGGTGGGGAAGGGCCGCGGTTTCTCACCATCGAGCGGCAATGGGATCGCCCCGATGGAGGCAGGCTCAGGACCATGGTTGCCTACACTGGAGATCCCGATCTGCCGACCGTGCGCTGGGAGAACCCGTTTTGGCCGGTGCGAGATGGCCACGCTCTGCAGTGGCATGACGACGAGATTGGCGTGGCAAGTTGCCTGATGAGCCTGGTGCACGCCGTTCGAACAGGCGGCGAGCCGACCTACGGCGCTGCACAAGGCCGGCTCGACCAGGAGATCGTTGTGGCCATGCGCCAGTCAGCGGTTGAAGGCGGCCGTCCTGTCAATCTGCCCTTCGACCCTGCGGAGCAAACGGTCTAACTGCATGGGTCGCAGTCGTCCTGTGACGATGGCGGACGACTATTATCGCACCCGGAGCCTGTCGCTCGAGGGGGTTCCGGGTTCGCTCGCACCCCGTCCGCCTGCCTGGCGATGTGCACTGTGATGTCGCCATCGTGGGTGCTGGGTTTACGGGACTCTGGACCGCGTACTATTTGAAGCGCCACAGTCCTGACGCGCGAGTAATCGTCCTGGAGCGCGAGGTGGCCGGTTATGGTCCTTCAGGTCGTGACGGGGGTTGGGTGTCGAGCGGCATCGCTGGGAGCGCCCAGGTCTACGCCCGTCGCTCCGGCATGGATGCGGTGCTCGCCACTCAGGAGACGTATCGCACCGTTGATGAGATCGGAAGCGTAGTCGTGCGCAAAGGGATCGCGTGCGGATTCGTAAAGGCCGGCGCGCTGACAGTTGCAACGACCGAGCCGCAGCGACAGCGACTCATAACCGGTATCCGTACCGCGCGTCGTCTTGGACTTGACGAGAGTGATGTACGTCTTTTGCAGCCTCGAGAGGCAAGCGACTACGTGCGCGGTACCGGTTCGCTAGCGGCTTCGTTTACCCCGCACTGTGCGCGCATCAACCCGGCGCGATTGGCGCGCGGCTTGGCGGAGGCGTGCGAGCGGATTGGCGTGATGATCTACGAACGCAGCGAGGTGCTGGAGGTCGGTCCGGGACGAGTTCGATGCGTACACGGGACCGTTCGCACCAACTGCGTTCTGCGCGCCACCGAGGCAGACACCACGCAGCTGCAAGGCCGGCATCGCCGCTTTCCGCCGCTCTACTCATTTATGATCGCAACCGAGCCGCTGCCGAGCGGTGCCTGGGATCAGTTGGGTTGGCGGGATGGACTCCTGGTTGCGGATCGTCGAGCTCAGGCGAACGCAAAGCTCGTCTTTCGCACGGTCCTGACCGTCGACGGCC
>JBPCIO010000366.1:0-7256 GCA_051006215.1 Chloroflexota bacterium | reverse complement strand
TGGGTTGAAAGCCGAGCTGAGCAGACCTTCCCGGGCTTTCTGAGACTCGGCGGAGCCGAGCAGCTGCAGATCCTGGCCGGGATGCCCGCGCCAGCGCTCGCGGCGGATGTCGTGTCACTGGCCAAGGGGCCGCGTATGCCTTCGCCAGGATCGACTTCAAGCTGCGGCGACTCTGGTTTGCGCTGGCGGTCGGCTCGATCTTGCTGCCGGCCCAGGTCCTGATCATTCCGCAATACATCCTGTTTCGCAGCTTTGGCTGGATCAATACCTACTACCCGCTGATCGTGCCCAAGTTTCTCGCCCACGACGCGTTCTTTGTGTTCTTGATGGTGCAGTTCATCCGCGGCATTCCGCGCGAGCTCGATCAGGCGGCGCGCATCGACGGATGTGGGCATTTCGGCATCTACGGGCGGATCATCCTGCCGCTGACCATTCCAGCCCTCGCCGCGACCGCTGCATTCACCTTCATCAATACCTGGAATGATTTCTTCAGCCCGCTGATCTACCTTACCCGGCCTCAACTGTTCACGGTGCCCATTGCACTGCGAGCATTCATCGACGCCAGCAGCGCCTCGTCGCTAGGACCGCTGTTCGCCATGTCCGTGCTGTCGCTCTTACCCGTGCTGGGATTTTTGTAGCTTTCCAGCGACTGTTGACGCAGGGTATCGTGAGCACAGGATTCCGCTAGTCAGTGCAGTTGGTTCTTGGCGGTGACCACGCCGGATTCGCGCTCAAGGGTCCGCTTGTGGCTGCCCTTCGAGAGTGGGGGCACGCCGTGCACGATGTTGGGACGCACACCCCGGAGCCGGTTGACTTTCCAGATATTGCCCGCGCGCTGTGCGCTGAGATCCAGAGCGGCCGAGCGGAGCGCGGCATCATGGTCTGCGGAACGGGAGTCGGTGCGGCCATCGCGGCCAACAAGATGGCCGGCATCCGAGGCGCGGTGTGCCACGACGTGTACTCGGCGCATCAATGTGTCGAGCACGACAACGTGAACGTGCTGTGCCTGGGCGCACAGATCGTTGGCGATCGATTGGCGATTGACCTGGTCCGCACCTATCTGCAAGCGGAATTCAGCACATCCCCGGAGTTTCGGCGCCGCGTCGCGAAACTGGCGGAGATGGAGCGCGCGGCTCCGTAGCCAGACGCGCACGCCCCCCACCGAATTCGAACCGTGCGTCTCGGGTAGACTCCGTGATTGATCGTAGTCATGGACGACGACGCAGGCGCTGCGCACATCGCGCGAGTGGATCCGGCGTATGCGCGGGTGATACAGGCCGCGGGACCGTTCAAGCCGCGCTTGCCGGATGCGGACCCATTTATCAGCCTGGTGCGCGCGATTGTTTTCCAACAACTGGCCGGCCACGCGGCGCGGGCCATCCACGGCCGTTTCGCCGCGTTGTTCGATGGGCACCCTACGCCGGAGGCGGTCAAGCAGATCTCGATTGACGAATTCCGAGGGGTGGGGTTGAGCGGTGGCAAAGCCGCCTCCATCGCCGACCTGGCGCTCAGGGCGACCGACGGTACGCTGCCGCTCGAGCGTCTCAGCGATCTTTCCGACGACGAGATCGTCAGGCGCCTGATCGCCGTGCGCGGAATCGGCCGCTGGACCGCCGAGATGTTCCTGATCTTTCAGTTGCAGCGGCCCGACGTCTGGCCAGTCGACGACCTCGGCGTCCGCAAAGGCTATGCCGCAATCCACGGCCAGCCGCTTCCGCCCACGCCCAAGGCGCTCGACGTGCTCGGCGAAGTCTACCGCCCGTACCGCTCCCTTGCCGGCTGGTACTGCTGGCGGGCCGTGGACACAATCCTGCCCCAGGCCTGAGCCTACCCGAGCGGCGCTAGCTCGTCGGCGTGAGCACCCCGCGCGCGTTGTCGCCGCGGCCGAGGGCATCGAACGCGGCGTTGATATCAGCCAGCGGGTAGGTGCGGGTGATCATGCGGTCGAGTTGCAGCACCCCGCGCAGCGAAAAGTCGACCAGGCGGGGGAAATCGACAGCTGGCCTGCTCGAACCATAGAAACAGCCTTTGACTGTCTTTTCCTCACCAGCGATCGTGCCTGGAATCGAGATCTGGGAGCCGGTCGGCGCCATGCCTACGATTACCGCTGTACCACCGCGTCGCACCGCGTCGTAACACGCCCGACTGACCTTCGAGTCGCCAATAGCATCGAACGCGTAGTCGACGCCCTGGCCGTGGGTGATCTCGCGGATCGCTTCCACCGGATCCTGCTCTGTCGGATTGATGGTGTGGGTCGCGCCAAAGCTACTCGCATAATCCAACTTGTTGTCGAGCATGTCGACGGCGATGATCTTGCTGGCGTTGGCCAGTACCGCCCCCTGCACCACGCTCAGCCCAACTCCACCGGTGGCGAAGACGGCTACTGTCGAGCCAGGCTCGACCCTGGCGGTGTTCAGCACCGCGCCAACCTTGGTCATGACCGCACAACCGATCAAGGCCGCGCCCTGCATCGGCATCTCGGGTGAGATTTTGATCGCCGCGGACTGGTGCACGACCGAGTATTCGGCGAACGAAGACATGCCGCGACCAAAGGAGTTAATCTCGAGGTGTTCCTTGCGATGGCGGCGAGTGCCATCTGGAAAGGTGCCTGGCGCACTCCGCATGCCCGAGCACAGGTGCGGCTGGCCGACGGTGCACATGCGGCACCGGCCGCAATTCGGGGAAAACGAGAGGATCACGTGGTCGCCGGCTTTGACGCTGTTGACGTCTGCACCGACCTTTTCCACGATACCCGCCGCCTCGTGCCCGAGGATCACCGGAAACGGATAGCTAGCGCCATTCCAGGACCCGTCGATCACGTGATAGTCGCTATGGCAGGCTCCAGTGGCCTTGACCTGGACCAACACCTCGTCGTCTCTAGGTCCATCGATCGAGACCTCCTCGATCCTCATCGGTGTCTGGACTTCGTACAGGACCGCTGCGCGCATTACAACATCCTAACCCAGCTGCTTCGGCGAGTGCGCCGTCTACTTGGTCCAGCAGGCACGCAGACCGCACAGGGTGCAGCGGACATCTTCGTCTCGGTCCGGCTGGACTCTGGGCCCGGCCGGAACAGCACTCAACTCAGGCTCAGGCGGCGCCGCCGGCGGTACCGGGATCGGAGTCGCGCCCGTGGACGCATCGCGCATTCGACGCTCGTTGCGCGGCCCAGAACGCGTTGGCTTGCTGGCAGCACCGCGCTTGTACTCAGACATGGCCGTGTCAGCTGCGACTATTCCGTCGATACGATCGTCCTCGTTAGCTCTCTCTCTTCAGCTCTGCAATTGCGGCTTCGGCGACTTCGACGTCCTGGCTGGGGTCGGCTGCGCCGCTGACGCCGATTGCTCCGCCGCCGGGCAGTGGCACGCCCCCGGGCGACGGAATGAGCGTGCGCTTGCCCAGCGATTTGACGGCGTCGAAGAACTGCGCCCGGGTGTTCGCCATGTCGCGCAGCTCGGCGCTCGTACGCCGCATGAAGATCACCCCGTACGCCTTGCCCTGGGAGACCTCGACCGTGAACGGCGGCGCGCCGTCCATGCGTTGGAACATGACCAGATCGCCGGCCGCGTCCAGGATGGCTACGCTGACGTTGATCCCCAGTGATTCAGCCTTAGCGAGCGCGCCCTCGACCAGTACGCGTACGTTGGCCACGGTTGGTGTGTCTGGCATCAGACGGACATTATCCTCTGCCTAGAGCGCTTGCTGCGTTTCCCGGTCGAACAGGTACAAGTGCTCCTGATCGAATTCGACCCGGACGGGTTGATCGGCGGTCCCGTGAAACGGTTCAGTGGTGCTGGCCACCAGGAACGCGGTGCCGAGCTGCACATGCACGAAGGTGATATCGCCCGTCGGCTCGACGGTGTACAGCCGAGCAGGCAACCCTTCGGTCGCACTTTCGGGGAATACCCGCAGATGCCCGTGCCGCACGCCGACGACAACGTCGCGCGCATTGCGGGCCTTGGCCGCGTTCCTTGGCGACAGCGGTAATTCCCAGGCGTCGCCCCGAATGACGGTCTGTCCGCCGTCGGTGCTGACGTGACCCTCCACGAAGTTCATCGCCGGACTCCCGACGAAGCCGGCCACGAAGACATTGGCGGGCCGCTCGTAAATTTCTTCTGGCGTATCCAGCTGCTGCACCAGACCCCCGGACATGACCGCAATCCGGTCGGCCATGGTCAGGGCTTCCATCTGGTCGTGCGTGACGTAGATCACGGTCGACTCGAGCTCCTGGTGCAGCCGCTTCAATTCAGCTCGCATCTGGACTCGTAACTTGGCGTCCAAGTTCGAGAGCGGCTCGTCCATGAGGAACACCTTGGGATCGCGGACGATGGCTCGACCCAGGGCCACCCGCTGCTGCTGGCCGCCAGACAACTGGCGCGGTCGGCGCTGGAGGAGGGGTTGAATGCCCAGGATGTCAGCCGCGCGCTGCACGCGGCGGACGATCTCCGCCTTCGGCAGCTTGCGCATCTGGAGTGGGAAGGCGAGGTTCTCTTCGACCGTCTTGCTCGGGTAGAGCGCGTAGTTCTGAAAGACCATGGCGATGTCACGATCTTTGGGGTCGAGCTCGTTGACCACCTTGCCGTCTATAGCGATCATGCCCGAGGTCAGCTCGATGAGGCCCGCGACCATGTTGAGGGTCGTCGTCTTGCCACACCCCGAAGGTCCCACCAGCGCGACGAACTCGCCATCCCGAATGGTCATCGAGACATGGTCGACTGCGCGTACATCGCCATACTCTTTCACGACATCCTGGAGAAGAACTTCAGCCATCTACCGCTCTACGCTTTCACCGCGCCTTCGGTAAGCGCGCGGACGAATTGTTTCTGCAGAATCATGAACATCAAGACGACTGGCACAGACATGATGAACGCGGCCGCCATCAGGCCAGGCCAGTTCGTCGCGAACTCAGTGAAGAAGTGCTGTAAACCGACGGGCAGCGTTAGCAGGTTCTCGCTATTGAGGAAGGTGAGTGCATATACATACTCGTTCCAGGCGCCGATGAAGACGTAAATCGCGGTCGCGATGATGCCTGGCGACGACAGTGGCATGATGATGAGCCAGAACGCCTTGAAGCGGGACGCGCCGTCTATGCGCGCTGAGCGTTCGAGCTCTTCCGGGATGTTGTCATAAAAGCCTTTCAGGAGCCAGATCGAGAGAGGCAGGCCGAACGTCATGTAGGTCAAGATGAGCGACCAATGCGTGTTGACCAGGTGGAGTGTGCGCATCAGGATGAACAGCGGAATCAGGAACACCACGACTGGGAACATGTTGCGGACCAGCACCGCGAAGAACAGGATGTCGCGGCCCGGGAACTGAAAGCGAGAAAACGCATACGCCGCGGGCACGGCAATCAGCACTCCCAGGGCCGTCGTGGTCAGCGATACGATCATGCTGTTGAGGAAGTAGCGTAGGAAGACAGGCCCTACCGCTCCGGTGGGCGACAGCAGCGTCACGTAGTTGTCGAGCGTGGGGTGCGAAGGGATCCACTCCGGCGGCTGCTGGAGCGCGGCGAACTGACCCTTGAGCGAGGTCGAGAACATCCACACCATGGGTACCACTGCAAAGCCCAGCAGGAGCGCCACCCATATGACGCTGAGCACGTCGAGCGGGCGTATCCGCGGCAGGGGTCGCCGCCGAGTAGCGCCGCCCACGGTGGTCCGGGTTGTGGCCACCGTGCTCATCCGCCCGCCTCGCGGCGACCGCGGCCGGTCGTCAGCGCTCGGACGTAGAAGTAGCCGAGTCCGAGCATGACCATGAACAGGATCACCGAATACGCTGACGCTCGACCGTACTGGAGCGACTGAAAGGCCAGCGTATAGACCTGCGTAATCCAGATCTGCGACGCGTTGGCCGGCCCACCGCCGGTCATGATCCACACCAGGACGAACGAATTGAGATTGCCGACGAACAATAAGATCGAGGTGATCAAGATAACGTTGCGCAGATACGGCACGGTCACGTGCCGGAAGCGCTGCCAGGCCCCGGCCCCATCAACCCGCGCCGCGTTCAGGAGTTGTTGTGGAACCGTCTGGAGTCCGGCCAGCAGCATGATCATGGCGAATGGGAACTCTTTCCAGACGTTAGCGACGATCAGCGACGGCATGACCAGTGAGGTCGAATCCAGGAAGTTGATGTTCGAGTCGATGATGAACAGGTCGTACAGCGTGCCGCTGATCAAGCCGTAGTCGCTGTGAAACAACCAGCGCCAGACGTACGCCGCCGCAACATAGCTGATCACGTACGGGATCATCAGCAGGCCACGCAACAGGCCGCGTCCGATGAACTCGCGTTGCACGACGAGCGCCGCCCCAAAACCAATCGCAAATGCCAGGATGGTCGAGCCGACGGCCCAGTAGAACGTATTGAGGGTGATGGCCCAGAAGCCGCGATCCGTCAGGATCTGGACGTAGTTGCCGACACCGTTGAAGTACCAGTTGGACGAGCTCGGCGGCGTGTCGTAGAACGACAGATCGACCGTGTAGACCATCGGGTAACCGATGACTAGCAGCATGACCAACAACGCCGGTGCAACCCACAGGTAGTCCGTCCGGTGCCGGCGGATGTCGGCGAGCACGCTGCCCTTGCCACCCCGTCGTGGCCCCAAGGGTGGGGCCACCAGCGGCGCCGGGCCAGCCAGTGGGGCGGTTGATTCGATTGCCACGGCCGGATCCGCTGGCTGACTAGGCTTTGCGCTGAGCGATCAGCGTTTTGATCTGCGCGGCCGCGTCGTCGGCGGCTTCTTTGACGGTCATCTTCCCCGTCAGCGCGTTCTGCACCATGGTCGAGACGATGCTGTTCATGATCTCGGTCGATTCTGGGATGACCGGAAAGGGAACGCCATAGGGCAGCATGGAGGTAGTGACGGCGAGGAAATTGATCGAGTCGAGTCGCTGCTTCATACCCTCCGTTTTGAAGCCCTGCAGATTGCCTGGGTTGGAGCCGGTCCAGTTGCCCGAGTTCTTGACTGACCATTCGGGCCCACACGTAAACGCGATGAATGCGTCGGCTGCTTTTCGATCGACGGCGTGGCCAGCGAACTGGTCGCCAAAAACGTGGATGTTGGACCCGCCGAACCCCACCGCGCGGCGGACCGGGCCAGACGGCATGAGTCCGTAGGCCATGTTGGCGACGACCTGGCGTCGGCGGCAACGTCAGCGACACCAGTCGCCGGCGCCACGCCACTGCTGGGCGGTGGAATAGGTGGTGCCCAACCCACACCACTTCCGACGTCGGCTGGCCAACTCCACAATCCAGTC
>JBPCIO010000365.1:0-48533 GCA_051006215.1 Chloroflexota bacterium | reverse complement strand
GGTCTATGTGGGCGACGACCCCAGTCGCCCTGGCCTGCGACCCGAACAGCTTCTGGACACGGCAGGACAGATTCTCGAGGTGCGCGGACTGCGAATCGAGGGTCTGATGACCGTTGCCCCACTGGGTGGCGACGCACGCGAAGCCTTTGCGCAGGTGCGAGCGCTGCGAGATCAGCTGGCAGAAGCGTTTCCGCGTGTACACTTCGGCGTGCTATCCATGGGCATGAGCGACGACTACGTGTCGGCCATCCAGGAAGGGTCGACTGAGATCCGCGTTGGTACGGCTTTGTTCGGTCCACGTCGCGAATAGCGCTCTAGCCGATGTTTGCTGATTTTCTGCACCAATTCCTGAGCATTCTGCTTCAGATCCTCTCGCTCGCGATTCTGGTCCGTATTCTGCTGACCTGGTTTCCGATAGATCAGTCGAATCCGATAATTCGACTGCTCTTCGAAGTCACCGAGCCGGTGTTAGCACCATTTCGGCGCATCATTCCGCGGATCGGCATGTTCGACCTGTCGCCGATCGCGGCCATGCTGGTTATTCAATTCGTTCAAACGCACCTCGCCGACATCTTCCCCCGCACCCTGTAGACGACTTCCATTCGCCGCGCTCCAGGCGCATGTCATAGAAGAGGCTCTCGAAGCCGAGAGGTCCGCGTCTGAACAGGGTTCGCACGCGTGCGAACTGCGGTGCACCGCTCACTTCCGGCCCAATGTGCGCGTCCCAGTGCGAGCCTACCCTCACGAAACCAAGCGACTGGTAGCAACGGTGGGCGCGGACGTTGTGGGCGGCCACGCTGAGCAGCATGCGCTGAAAGTTCAGGGTGTCGAAATAGTGGTGCAGAAATGCGGCCAACGCTTCGCTGCCGTAACCACGGCTCAGGTAGCCAGGGTGGAGGTCGATGCCGAGAACTGCTGAACCCTCCTCCGGCCGAACGTGCCGAAGAAAGATGCGCCCTATCAGTAGACCAGAGGCGTCTTCGATGGCGAACGGAACCTGCCGCTGCCGCTGAGTGATGTCTTCGAACCAACGCGAGCGCTGCTCGGGCGGCATCCGCCGCGGGCTCGTGCCTACGAGCAGATGTTCGGCGTAGTCCGGCCAGGCTTGCCACGTATCGACGTCCGCACGATTAAACACCCGCACGCGCGTACGCGGCCCGACAGCGACCGTCGCCTGAGTGTCTGTGTCCGCAATAGTCATGGCGCGCTTTCTTCAGAGTCCGCGTCCGAGTCCAATTGCACCGAGTGTGCCATCAGCTGCACTGCAGCCTGAATATGCAGCAGCGGCCGTATCATGTCACGTCGCACATGCCATCCACGCAGTTTCAGGCACCCCGCGGTACACAGGACATCCTGCCTGAGGACGCGCCGTACTGGGCCCTGGTCGAGTCCGAGATGCGTCGCCAGGCGCAGTTGGCTAACTACGGCGAGATCCGCACACCCACTTTGGAAGACACCAGCGTCTTCCTGCGCGGGGTCGGCACGACTACGGACATCGTGGAAAAAGAGATGTACACGTTCCTGGACAAGGGCGGCGACAGCATGACCTTACGCCCGGAGGGTACGGCTGGCATCGTGCGCGCCTACCTGCAGCGGGGTATGGCCAGCCGCTCGCAACCGGTAAAGCTGTTTACCTTGCTGAGCGCCTTTCGCTACGACAAGCCCCAAAAGGGCCGCTTGCGCGAGTTCCACCAGATCGACTTTGAAGCCGTCGGCGAGGCAGACCCACTCGCGGACGCCGAACTGGTCGGCCTGCAGTGGCGGTTGTACGCCGATTTGGGGCTGCACGACTTGAGCCTCCAGGTCAACAGTATCGGCGATCACGTGTGCCGGCCGGGGTACGTCGCCGCACTGGCCGACTACTTCCGCCAACATTTGGACGGTCTGTGCGAAGAGTGTCAGCGACGCGTCGGCACGAACCCGCTGCGCCTGCTGGACGAGAAGAAGCCAGAGTGCCAGGCGGTGCTGCAGCACGCGCCACGTAGCTCCGATCACCTTTGCCTCGACTGCCGGTCCCACTTCGAGGGTTGGCTCGGGTACATCGAAGAGGCGGGCATCCCGTTTTCGATCAACCCACGCCTGGTGCGCGGGCTCGACTACTACACGCGCTCGGTATGGGAGATCTGGCCACCCGTGGTCGGCGCCCAGAGCACCCTCGGCGGTGGCGGGCGGTACGACGGCCTGGCAGAGCAACTTGGTGGTCGACCTACGCCCGGGGTGGGGTTTGCCAGTGGCGTCGAGCGCATCATCCTGGAGCTCAAGGAGCAGCACGTCGCCGTGCCGTTGCAGCCCCAGCCGCGTGCCTTTTTCGTGTACCAGAACGAACAGGGCAAGCGAACCGCGGCTCGACTGGCTGAGACGCTTCGGGCCAACCGCGTTTCGGCCGAGTTGGCATTCGGAGATCGCAAGCTGGGCAAGCAGCTGAGCGCGGCCGACCGTGCTGGAGCACACTTCGCGCTTATCCTCGGCGAAGACGAGGTGAACACCGGTACCGTGACCATCAAGGATCTGCGGAACGGCGGGGACCAGCGGCGCGTCTCGGGCAACGACCTTGTCGATATTCTGCGAGAGGGTGATGGCGCGTCTGAGTGAGGTGGCGCTCAGGCGCCTGGACGAGGCCCGCGAGCGGGCAGATTCGCTATCGGACGAGCTGTCCGATCCCGCCATTTTCGAAGACGCTCGCCGAGCCGCGGAGGTGGGCCGCGAGCAGGCGGAACTGTCGGCTGTCGTAGAGCACTACGACCGCTATCTGGCATTGCTCGGGCAGATCGAACAGGCCGAGGATTTGCTTGGGGCCGATGGCAATGCTCACGACGAATACGAAGACGCTGAGATGCAGGCAATGGCCCGAGCTGAGATCGAAGACGTCGAGCCACAGCTCGGGGCGGTCATCTCTGAGCTGCAGGGATTTCTTCGGCCTAACGATCCGAACGCCGAACGGGACGTCATCCTCGAGATCCGGGGCGCCGAGGGCGGGCAGGAAGCCAACCTTTGGGCCGGTGATCTAATGCGGATGTACATGAAGTACGCCGAGCTCAAGGGTTGGAAAGTCGAAGTACTGAACACGAGTGAGACCGACCTGGGGGGCGTCAAGGAAGTCATTTTTGAGCTGCATGGGCGCGCAGCCTATTCGCGGATGAAGTGGGAGGGTGGCGGCCATCGCGTGCAGCGCGTACCGGAAACCGAAGCGCAGGGTCGCATTCACACGTCCGCCGCAACGGTGAGCGTGCTGCCCAAGGCAGAGGAAGTCGACGTGCAAATCCGCGACGATGAGCTGCGGGTCGACGTGTACCGCGCCGGCGGGCATGGCGGGCAGGGGGTGAATACCACCGACTCCGCGGTCCGCATCACGCACCTGCCGACGGGCCTCGTAGTCACGTGTCAAGACGAGCGGTCTCAGCTCAAGAACAAGGCTCGGGCAATGGCAGTGCTGCGGTCGCGGCTGTTCGAATTGGAGCTGCGCAAACAACAGGAGCAGGTCGGTAGCGCCCGCCGCTTGCAGGTTGGCTCAGGTGAGCGTGGCAGCAAGATTCGCACGTACAACTTCCGCGAGAACCGCGTCACCGATCACCGTGTCGGCGTCACCCTCTACAACCTGGACCGCATCCTGGAAGGCCAGCTCGACCCGCTAGTCGACGCGATCATCGAGGCTGACGCCTCGTCGGCCGACGCTGCCGACTGACCAGGAGTTGCCCATCGGCGGAGCGAGCTCAGCGAGCCGGCTGACGAGGAGCGCGGGCGAGCTGGTTGAACTGGGCGCACGGCAGTTGGGGGTTATAGGGGCGACGAGCTCGCGGCTCGAAGCTCAGTTGTTGCTCGGGCACGCCACGGGGCGCTCGCGGGCGGCGTTGTTGGCGCACCCGGAGTTGAGCGTCACAACGGCTGAAGAACGTGCCTTTCTGGGGTTCCTGGCTCGCCGCGAGGCAGGCGAACCAATCGCGTATGTGATGGGCGAGCGAGAGTTCTACGGACGCATGTTTCGCGTCGATCGCCGCGCGCTCATCCCGCGGCCCGAAACGGAGCTCCTGGTCGACCTCGGATGCGCAGCGGTGGCGCGCTGGCGCACCACTGGCCTCGAGCCCATCGTGGTCGACATCGGCACCGGCTGCGGAGCAATCGCGATCAGCATACGTGCGGAATCGGGCGTGCACGTGGTGGGTACCGATAGGTCAGCAGATGCCCTGGCGCTGGCGAAGGAAAATGCGTGGAGCCACCACGTCTCAGGTTCAGTGAGCCTGGTCCAGACCGACCTGGTCGGCGGACTCCGTGGCCCCCTGCACCTCATCCTGGCCAACCTGCCATATGTCCCACGCGACCGCGACCTGCCACGCGAGGTGAAGGACTACGAGCCCGCTCTCGCCATCTTCGGCGGAGCGCGGGGTACCGAGCTGATTGAACGCTTGCTACGAGAGGCGCGCCCGCTTCTTGCGCCAGGCGCGGAGGTGTGTGTCGAACTGGACGAGGAGGAGCAAGCCGAGCCCATGGCCGCGCTGGCCAGGGGCCTGTATCTGGACGCCGTCGTGAGCGTCCACCAGGATCTCGGCGGATATGACCGGGTGGTGCGGGTGCACCTGAGCCGAGCCTAGTCCAGGCGGCTCAGAGCGCGGGAGAACTTGTCCAGGGCTTCCTCGGCTTCTGCTTGACTGAGCGTGAGGGGTGGCGCCATTCGGATCGTGGCGGGACCGGTGGCATTCAGCAGAACCCCTTCTTCGATACCGAGCCGCACCACGTCGGCTGAGCGTTCGGCCGTGAGGTCGACCGCCAGCAGCAGGCCCTCGCCGCGCACCGATTGGATAATCGGGTTCTCGCTGGCGAGGCGGAGGAGTCCCCGTTTCAGAACGTCTCCCACCCGCTCGACATTGCCAAGCACGTCGTTTTCAAGGATATACGTCACCACATCAAACGCCACCGCGCACATGAGTGGATTGCCGCCAAACGTCGAACCGTGATCTCCCGGCTCGAAGACGGCAGCCGATTCCTTGGCCAGCACAGCCCCGATCGGCACGCCACCGCCTAGCCCTTTGGCGAGTGTCATCACATCTGGCTCGACGCCCCAGCGTTCGAAGCCCCAGAGAGTCCCCAGCCGCCCGATACCGGTTTGCACCTCGTCGACCATGAACAACAGATTCTGATCGCGGCAGAAGTCCTGGACGTCGCGGAGATACGTCTCGTTGGCGACGTTGACGCCGCTTTCGCCCTGAATCGGTTCGAGCAGCACGGCGGCCGTCGACGCGTCGACAGCGCGTTCCAGCGCGTCCATGTCGTTGAACGGCACGTGCGGAAATCCGTCCGGCAGCGGCGTGAACGGGCGTGTGTACGCCTCCTTGCCGGTGGCGGTCACGGTGGCGAGCGTCCGGCCGTGGAATCCGTGCTCGGCGGTGATGACCGCATACGCTCCGTCGCGGTTGCGTTTGCCCCACTTACGCGCCAGCTTGATTGCCGCCTCATTGGCTTCGGCCCCGCTGCTGCAGAAAAAGACTCGGTCAAATGGAGAGTGGGCGGTCAACAACTCCGCCAGTTGAAGCTGCGGAATGCTGTAGTACAGGTTCGAGATGTGGATCAGCTTGGCCGACTGGCTGGCCAGCGCCCGCTGAACCACGGGGCTCGAGTGTCCAAGTGAGACAACCGCTATTCCAGCGATCATGTCGAGATATTCGCGACCCTCGACGTCCCACACCCGGCTGCCCTGGCCGCGCTCGATAACCATCGGCGGCCGACGGTTGGGGAAGAACGTCGCCTGCTCGACGGCGATCCAATCGGCGCTGGACTTCGGGCGGATGCTGGTGGTGGTCGTCATGCGCGGGCTCCTTATCGGTTCTCGCTCGTAAGCATGGTACCCACACCTTCGTGGGTAAACAGTTCTCGAATTAGCGCGTGCGGCACGCGACCATCCAGAATGTGCACGCGCGGCACCGTCTCCAAGGCCCGCAGGCCGGCCTGGATCTTGGGAATCATGCCGCCCTTGATCGTGCCAGCGTCCAACATGCGCTCAACCTTCTCTCGACTCAGCTCTGGCACGACGCGCGCGTGGGCGTCCAGCACGCCCGGCACATCGGTGAACAGGACCAGTTTTTCGGCGTTGAGGGCCCGCGCAATCTCGCCCGCGGCGGTGTCCGCGTTGACATTCAGCGGCTGCGACTGCGGACCAGCAGCCAGCGGTGCGATCACCACAACATAGCCCTGTTCGACGAGGGACACGATCGGCTTGAGGTTGACTGCTTCCACCTCGCCGACGAGGCCCAGGCGCTCGTCACGCAAACGGGCCCGCAATATCTCGCCGTCGAGACCGTTGCAGCCCCATGCAGAGACTTTTTGGCTGTTGAGGTACGCCACGAAGTCCCCGTTGATCCGCATGAGCACCTCGTGGACCACGTCCAGCGTTTGCTGATCCGTAAAGCGGCGCCCTTCGACAAAGCGCGTTTCGACGCCCAACCGGCCGAGCCGCTCGGAAATCTGCGAGCCGCCGCCATGGACGAGCACCGGATGAATGCCCAGCCGCTTCAGCCAGACCACGTCGTCGAGGACGGTCCCTTCCTCGCCGACGGAGCCGCCCACCTTGACGACGACGATCTTACCGACAAACTCGCAGACATACGGCAGCGCTTCGAGTAGCGCGTCGGTCTTTTCGTCTGTAGTGAGCTGCGCCAGGCTCACGTCGAGTACGCGCTATTTTCCACGACGTAGGCTTCAGTCAGGTCGCACCCCCACGCGCGAGCAGCACCACTGCCGAGGCCAAGATCCACGCGCATGAAGACTTCGGGACCGTGCATCTGAGCGCTTGCCTCGGCCTTGCCAGCCCCCGTTCCGACGCCGTCGCAAGCTACCTGGACCGAACCGATCCACAATGCTGCGCGTCCGGCGTCGACCTGGGCGGTCGAGTTGCCGACCGCGCAGAAGACGCGTCCCCAGTTGGGGTCCTCGCCATGCAGAGCCGCCTTGACCAGGCTGGAGCCGGCCACCGCGCGCGCAGCGGCACGCGCATCGGCTTCGCTGGCAGCGCCCGTAACGTCAACCTGAAGCAGTTTCGAGGCGCCTTCGCCATCAGCGGCCATTTTGCGCGCAAGGTCGGTGCACACTACCTCGAGTGCGGTGACGAACTGCTCGGCGTCGGTGCTCGACGCACTCAGCGTCGGCGCGCCCGAGAGGCCGTTGGCGAGCAGAAAACAGGAGTCGTTGGTGCTGGTATCGCCATCCACGGTGATCATGTTGAAGGTGCGGTCCACGGCACGTTTCAGGGCAGTGCGGGCAAAAGCAGCCTCCAGGCTGGCGTCGGTGCCGACAAACGCAAGCATGGTGGCCATATTCGGATGAATCATGCCCACGCCCTTGGTCATCGCACCGATTCGAACTTCCTGACCGCCAATCTGGATCGAAACCGCGCATTCCTTGGGTCGGGTGTCGGTGGTCATGATGGCTCGCGCGGCCTCGTGACCGCCGTCTGGGCGAACCTCCACCCGCGCCAGGCCCGCTCGCACGCAGTCCATTGGTACCGGCACACCGATAATTCCGGTTGAGGCTACCAGCACCAGCTCAGGCGCGATGCCGAGCCGTGCGCCTGCCAATCGGGTCATCTCTCGGGCGTCGTCCAGTCCCTGCGGCCCGTTGCACGCGTTCGCGTTGCCGGCGTTGAAGACGACTGCCCTGGCAACCCCGCGCCGCACATGCTCGCGGCTGAGCAACACCGGCGCGGCCGGGAACTTGTTGGGCGTGAACGTCGCCGCCGCGACGCAGTCCAAGTCGGCCGTCCAGATGCCCAGGTCGGGCTTACCGGAGGCCTTGATGCCGGCCGCTAGCGCCCCGGCACGAAAGCCGGTGGCGCTTGTAACCGAACCGTCGACGAGGGTCGTGCAGGACTCCGCGGTAGGACTCAGGGTCATGGCAGCATTGGCACCTGTTCGAGGCCCAACTGCTCAGGGCAGCCGAGCATCAGATTCATATTCTGGACGGCCTGGCCGGCCGCACCTTTCCCGAGATTGTCGAGGGCGCCGAGGGCAATCACGGTTTCGGCCTCCGGGTCCGCAGCGTACGACACGAAGGCCAGATTCGTGCCCTGTGACCACTTCGAATGCGGCGGAGCGTCGGATACACGCACGAAAGCAGCCTCGGCGTAGAACTCGCGGGCCGCCCGCATGGCCTCGTCGGTGGATACATGTCCGTGCGCGTAGCAGGTGGCGAGGATGCCTCGGGTCATCGGCACAAGATGAGGGGAGAAGACGAGAGAAGCGCGTGCGCCGCCGGCCATACGCGACACGGCTTGACGCATCTCTGGGCCGTGGGGGTGCTTGAAAAGGTTGTAGGCGGCGACGTCTTCGTTCACGTCGGCAAAGCCGAAGGTCGACCCCCCGCCCCGGCCCGCTCCGCTGATGCCGGTCTTTGCGTCGACCACGATGCCGGAGGGCTCGACGAGTCCGCGGGACACCAGAGGGGCCAGCGCGAGCAGTGCAGCGGCAGGGAAACAACCAGGATCGGCAACTCGGCTGGCCTCGGCGATTGCCGCCGGGCCAGTCACCTCCGTCAGTCCATACGTCCAGCCATCGACAAAACGGTGGTCACCACCGACGTCCACGACCTTCAAGTCGCGCGGCAGAAGGGCAGCGGCTGCCCGCGAATCCCCGGTCGGCAACGACAAGAACAGGAGGTCTAGATCTGGCAAATGCTCAGCCTCGAACGGCTGAATGGTCTGATCCGCCACAGCCCCCGCCAGACCCCTGTAGCGACTGCCGAGTCGTTGCCCAGCGCTGCTTTCGCCAGCGGCGTACACGACCTGAACGGCAGGGTGCTGCGCACACAGGCGTAGGATCTCACCGCCGCCGTAGCCTGAGACGCCGACGATTCCGACCCGTTTTCGGCTCGTCATGTGGACACGAAGTATACGCGTGGCGCCTAATCCGCCAGTTCTCGTCGCCGTGCGCCTAGAATCCAGCCAGCGTGTGCGCCCAGCCAGCTCCTCCTGACCGCCCGGCCGTCCTGCCCGACAACTCGGGCCTGGGGCCGCCTCAGTCAGGCGCTCGCCCACGGTCGCCCATCACCCCCGTTCAGTGGGTGGGGCTGGCAGTCCTGGCCTTGCTGCTGCTCAACCAGATGGGCCTGGTTCAGTTGAGCAATCCCGGCAGCGCGTTGCGACTGCTCAACAACGAGCTGCCCCGGTTTGTCGGTTTGGTACTGGCGATTACCGTCCACGAGTTCAGCCACGGCTTCGTGGCGACACTGTTTGGGGACACCCTGCCCCGCCGCGTCGGACGGCTTACGCTGAATCCGCTCAAGCATCTCGATCCCATCGGAACGCTCATGATCCTGGTAGGGCCAATTGGGTGGGGCCGGCCAATGCCGATCAACCCGGCTGGCATGCGCAACCCGAATCTGGGCTGGGCAATGTCGTCGCTGGCAGGGCCGGTGTCCAACCTTGTAGCAGCGACCGTGGCGGCCGCGCTGTATGCGGCCCTGAGTAGTTTTCTGGGTGGGGCGGCGTTCCGATACGTGGGAACGTACATCCTGATCAATGTGCTGTTGGCGGTCTTCAATCTCATCCCCATCCCACCCTTAGATGGATTTGGGTTTGTGTTCGGGCTGGCGCCACGACCGCTGAAGTTGCTCCTGCTGCCATTGCAGCGGTACGGAATGTTTATCCTGCTGGCGGTGTTGTTTGTGCCGCAGCTGCGGCCCATCGTCGACACGTTCATCGGAACCGGTCTCCAACTGATCCTGCCGCCACTGGAGGATGTCTGCGGGTGCAACCTGCAACTCGCGTAGCGATTCTCGGCACCGGCCTGATCGGCTCCTCGATCGGGTTGGCGATCAAGGCCGTGCGACCGCAAACGCAGATCGTGGGCTACGACGCGTCGGGCGACAATCTGCGGCGCGCACAGGGATTGAAGGCTATCGATCGACGCGCCTCGTTGCGGGATGCGCTCGCGGACACGGATCTGGTGGTCGTGTCGGTTCCGGTGGGATCGATGAAGGCGCTATTCGAGGAAATGGCGCCGCTGCTACCCGTGCAGGCGTTGGTCATGGATACTGGCAGCAGCAAGGCGCGGGTTCTGGAGTGGGCGGCCGACCTGCTGCCGAACGGCGTGCGCTTCGTCGGAGGTCACCCGATGGCGGGCAAGACCGAAACGGGGCCAGACGCGGCGGATGCGAAGCTGTTTCAAGGCGCCGTCTGGTGCTTGGCGCCGCTACCAAGCACGCAGCGCGACGCCATCGACGAAGCGGTTCGAGTGGTAGAGTCGATGGGCGCAGCGCCGTACTTTCTGGACCCGCACGAGCACGATGGGCTGGTCGCCTCGGTCAGCCATCTGCCGTACCTGATGGCGGTTGCGTTGATCGGGCATCTGGGTCGCGAGCAAAGCTGGCGCGAGACGGCGTCTCTGGCGGCCGGTGGTTTCGGCTACGCCACCCATCTCAGCGACAGCGACCCGCAGATGTTTGCCGACATCATGCGCAGCAATCGCGACAACATCGTTCGTCGATTGGACCTGTATATCGGCGAGCTGGAATCGCTCCGCGATGCAGTCGCCGCGGACAGCCCGGCACTCAAACAGCAGTTCGCGCGCGCACAAAGCCTGCACCAGGATTGGCTGGCGGGCCGCGCTCAGGGCCAGCCGAGCGAGGCCGACAACCCACTGCCGACGACCCGCTCCATGCTCACCGGCAGCCTCTTCGGCCGTCTCGGCCGCGAAAAGGACAAAGAGCGCTAAAAGTTCTGCCCTAGGTTATGTCGACCGTCGCTCCGGCGTCGCGGAGTTTGCCAGCGGCGGCGTCTGCGGCGTCCTTGGCAACGCCTTCCAGCACTGATTTCGGTGCAGCCTCAACCAGATCCTTGGCTTCCTTGAGGCCCAGGCTGGTGAGCTCACGCACCGCCTTGATGACCTCGATCTTCTTGGCCCCAAAGTCCTTGAGCACCACGTCGAATTCGGTCTGGGCTTCGGCTGGCGGCGCCACCTCTGCGCCCCCACTCGCCGCAACGCCAGCTACCGCTGGCCCAGCCACAGCTGCCGCGGAAACGCCCCACTCTTCCTCGAGCCGCTTCACCAGCGCTGCAAGATCGAGCACCTTCATCTCACCCAGGTCTTTGACCAGTTCGTCGACGTTTGCCATGTGCACCTCTCCTTCGGCGGCGTCGCCGCCTGCTTCGTCAAGTTGTTTGCGGCGCGCTTCGAACAAGCGCGCCAGACCGGCCAGCGGCGCGGATAGTACGCTGACGGTGCCCTGCAGCGGGCTCACGATCATCCCGAAAACTCGACCCCGAAGCACATCCGCGGGCGGCAGGCTCGCTAGCTGCTCGACCGCCCTCGAGTCGATACGCTGGTCGCCCAGCATGGCCGCCTTCAACAAGAATGTCTTGTTGATGCGCGCGTAGTCCTGGAGCGCCTTTGCGGTCGCGACAGGATCCTTTCCAAAGGCGATTGCAGTCGGCCCAATCAGGTCGCCGACAATGCCAGCGCGCCCGGTGCGCTCCGCGGCGAAGCGCGTGAGCGTGTTCTTGGCCACGACGTACTCAACCCCGAGCGGACGCAAACGTCCGCGAAGGTCCTGCAGCTCGGCCACGCTCAGACCGCGGTACTCGGTTAGCACTGCAATTTCGGCGCTGGCGAGTTTGTCGGCGAGCTCGACGATGGCCGAGTCTTTTTCGGTTCGGGCACGCACTCTGGTCTTGGCCAACGGCACATCCTCCTTCGTGGTGGAACGCTGCGTACGAAAAAGGCCTTCGACCCAATGCACAGGTCGAAGGCCAATAGCCGACGCTGTCGAGCTGACAGCGATGACTACGTTCAATCGCCTGTGCAGGCGGCTGGTATCAGCCCTTCGGCCCCGCTCGTGGAGGCACCGGCGGTCATCGGCTATTCGGTTGCGGACAGTTTACGTTTCAGAGCTTGCCAGCGCCAAGGTCGTTTGCTGATCCAGCGTCACTGCAGGACCCATGGTCGAGGCGATGTTGAGTGTGTGGATGTATTGCCCTTTGGAGCCCGTCGGCTTGGCACGCACTACGGCGTCCACGAGCGCACCCAGATTTTGGAGAATCTTGTCTTCGTCGAAGCTGACTTTCCCGATTGGGACGTGGATCACGCCGGTCTTGTCCACGCGGAATTCGACCCGACCACCTTTGATCTCTCGAATGGCACGCCCGATCTCCAGTGTGACCGTGCCCGAGCGTGGATTGGGCATCAAACCCCGCGGCCCGAGAACCCTGCCCAGTCGACCCACCGCGCCCATCATGTCCGGGGTGGCGACCGCGACGTCGAAGTCGGTCCAGCCGGCCTGGATGCGCTGCACCAGCTCATCCGCGCCCACGACGTCCGCGCCGGCGGCTTCAGCCTCGCGAGCCTTCTCGCCCTGGGCGAACGCGACGACACGTTGTGTGCGCCCAGTGCCAGCCGGCAATACTGCCGAACCACGCACAATCTGATCGGCGTGTCGAGGATCCAGACCCGTTCGTATGTGCAGCTCTACTGACTCGTCGAACTTGGCAAACGCGCTGCCCTTGACCAGCTCGACACCGTCGGCTGGTTGATACTGCTTGAGAGGGTCCACCTTCGCTGCGGCGGCGCGGTATTTCTTTCCGTGTGTTGGCATGCACTCAGTCCTGAATCCCAACGCCCATGCTGCGCGCCGCGCCTTCGATCATGCGCATGGCGGCATCCACGTCGTTGGCGTTCAAATCCTTCATTTTTATCTCGGCAATTTCGCGGACCTTGGCCCGACGAATGGTACCGGCGGTGTCTCGACCAGGGTTGCCGCTGCCCTTGTCAACCCCGGCGGCCTTTTTGATCAGATCGGCTGCAGGCGGGGTTTTGGTGACAAAGCTGAACGAGCGATCCTCGAAGATGGTGATCAGGGCCGGGATGACCGACCCTGACTGGGCTGCGGTCCGCTCGTTGTACTCCTTCAAAAAAGCCATCATGTTGATGCCGTGCTGGCCGAGCGCTGGCCCGACTGGCGGCGCTGGCGTAGCCTTACCCGCCGGCAATTGAAGCGTGATGACCGCCTTCACTTTTTTAGGCATGCGTGTGTTTTCTCAGACCTCAACCGATCCGCTGGACTTGCAAGAAGTCTAGCTCGACTGGCGTCTCGCGGCCGAAGAACGACACGAGCACGCGCACCTTACCTTTTTCAGGGTTGATGTCGTCGACGACCCCGATGAAATCAGTAAATGGTCCGTCGACGACTTTGACGCGCTCGCCCTTGGCAAAGCTTACTTTGACCTTAGGCGGCTCCTGACCGATCTTTTTGAGGATTTTCTTGACTTCGTCGTCCTGCAAAGGCGATGGGCGGGTCGTGGTGCCGACGAAGCCAGTGACGCCGGGTGTATTGCGCACCACGTACCAGGCGTCGTCGTCCATAGCCATCTCCACCATGACGTAGCCGGGGTAGACCTTCTTCTGCACCGTTCGGCGCTGGCCGTCTTTGATCTCGATCTCTTCTTCGGTGGGAATAACCACTTGAAAGATCTTGTCCTGGACGCCCATCGATTCGATGCGGTGCTCCAGGTTCGTCTTGACCTTGTTCTCGTACCCCGAGTAGGTGTGAATGACGTACCACTTCCGGTCGCGCTCAGCCGTACCGTTGCTTCCACTGTCCGTGACGCTCAGTTGATCGACCACTGTCTAGATGCCCCCGCCGCTCTGGATGCCGAGCAGAAATCTGAATAGCTCTTGAAACACAAAGTCAGTACCACCCAGAAACAGCCCAACCGCTACCGAAAGCGCAATCACCACCGCGGTCAAGTTCAGCGTCTCACGCTGAGTTGGCCAGGCCACCTTGCGCAATTCCGAACGTACGTCCCGGACGAAGTTGACTGGGTTGGGCCGTCCCCTTCGACCGCCGGCCCCAGTCAGTGGGAGCGGTTGTCGGGGTGGGTTGGCTCCGGTCGTAACCGGTGAGCCAGTACGACCCCGGCCGCCGCTAGCGCCGCCAATCGCAGCACTGCGCCGGCTTTGCTCGCGATTCACCCCAGCGCGTGTGGGACGCGATCCAGATCCGCTCTGTGAACTCTTGGTCTCGGCCACTGGGGCATCCTTTCAGGCATCCGGAGTGCGACAGACGCGGGGCCCTGCGCCTGACTGTACTTCGACAGGCGCAGTGCGAGCAGTACCGCGGTGCAAGCGCCCGAGGGGCCCGAGTGCGGACCAATTCTATCACGTGAGCCAGCCTCGCATCAGCATGTTGCCAGCCACGCGCACATTATGCGTAAGATGCTCGGGTTCGGGAGATGTAGGCCCTGCTCCAACGCGTCTCTGAGTGCGTCCAGCGCTGGCGTCGACCCGTGTTGCATGCCGCCGCCGTGTCCGCGGTCGTCGCGCTGGCACTAATCGGGGTCTCGAGCCCACGACAGGGGTTGATCGCAGCGCCCGACCCGGCCCCAGCCCCAGCCGACCTGCAAGAAGATCTGGATTCGCCGACCGTCTCACAGCCTGGCCGGCCTTTGCCTCGGGCCACTCCAGTGGTCGGTGAGCCCACGCCCGTGCTACTGGACGTGCCGATCGCCAACGCGGCTGCGCCAGCAGTGCCTGATGCTCAGCTGGCGATCCGCACGTACGAGGTCGAGCCGGGCGATTCGGTACGCTCCATCGCCCAACGCTTCAGCGTGACCAACGAGACCATCATCTGGGAGAACGATCTGACCGATCCGGACGTCCTGCGGGTCGGTCAGGAGCTACACATCCTGCCTTTCAGCGGGCTGATCCATGAAGTGCGGCCAGGCGACACGGTGGCCAGCGTGGCCAATAGCTACGATGCGCTCGTCCGCGACGTGGTCGCCGCCAACCGGTTGAGCGATCCGTTCGTCATCGTGGTGGGCCAGAAGCTGGCCGTGCCGGGCGGATACCGACCCTTACCCCGTAAGGTGGTCGTCTCGCCCGAACGTACCGGCGACACCGTCCAGGCCCCGCCGAGCAATGACGACCAGCAAGCGGCGATTGTCACCAGCGTTCCCAGGCACACCTTGCCGACGCTGGGCGGCACGCCCCAGGAGCAGTTCATCGGCTCGATTGCCGATGCAGCGGTCGAGTCGGCTGACGCCACGGGTGTGCCTGCCAGCGTGACCATTGCCCAGGCTATCTTGGAGAGCTATTGGGGTTCGAGCCGGCTGGCGCGCGAAGCCAACAATTACTTTGGCATCAAAGCCCAGACGCGCGGCGGATCGGCAGGGTCGGTCTGGTTCGATGTGTGGGAGGTGATCGGCGGTCGCAACATCATGCAGTCACAGGCCTTTCGGGCCTACAAGACCGCCGCCGAATCGTTCGTCGATCACGGGCTCTTCTTCGTCGAAAATGGCCGCTACGCTGGCGCCATGGCTGCCAAGACCAACCCCAGGCAGTTTGCGCGCGAGGTAAATCGGGCGGGCTACGCCACCGACCCCGCGTACGCGAGCAAGCTCATCGGGCTCATGGATCGCTACGACCTGTATCGCTACGACGAGGTATGAGGAGCGCCTGTCCAGATACACCTAGCCACGGCGCGCCGTCCCGCGCCAGGCGCTGATTTCGTGTACCCTTCGACTCCCGAGATGTCCGAAAAGTCCAAGAAGAAACACTCCCTCGCGTCCGCCCTCAGTCCTCAATCCGGCCCGATCGACTTTGCCTGTCCGCAGTGCGGAACGGTGGTGTCGGTAATGCATGCTGGCGACGTCCGCGATTGTCCGGCTTGCCGTCAGAAGATCGGCAGGGTCTCTCAGCTCGATCAGCTCCTGGCCCGCTGGTGGGAGCCGCGGCGGTGGCGGGCGGACCTTGTCAAGCCAAATGTGCCGTACCTTGTCGAGCGGCTGTGGACGGCCAATGGCCAGGGCGAGCGGCTGTATACGGGCGTCTCACCTAAGTTCACCAACTACGACATCTTCAGGAACATGGTCACGCGGCTGATGATCCGCGGAATCGACGAGGGCTGGGCAGAGCTCACGTTCCCTGCCGATCCGCTCGCAGAAGACCCGCAGTACGTGCTCACCATCGTGGACTCCGACCGCTTCGCGGAGGGTGTAGAAAAGCTCTTCCCGGAGGTGGACTGGGACGAGCCAGTGTCGCTAGCCCTTGCCGAAGCCACCGGTCAGCTGGCGGCCCCCGAAGGCAAGAAGCACAGAAAGCACAAGAAGAAGTAAGCGCCGCCGACGCAGCCGTACTTCAGCTACAGCCCAGCATGTGCTGAGGTGCTGCAGAGTCGGAGATGAGGCCTGTCTGTCCCACTGGCAGAAACCGTGAGCTGATAAGCCCACATGGGACAGCCCGCGCGCAGTGCGGGTCAGGGCGTCGGGACGCTCAGCGCGCCGCGGAAACGGCGGCTGTGCGGCTGCTGGTGCCGCTATTCTCGCGTGAGGGCGTAAATGGGCCGCCTGGTCGGTTGGTCGGAGTTGCTAAGTCGCTGGGCGCGCCGCAGCAGTGAGCAGCGCGGTCTCACCCGTGGAGTGCGTCAGGATTCTTTCCTTGCTGCTCGGGTCGGTGGTCAAACTCGGCGGATGCGGCCGCCCGCAACGATGAACATGGTGTCGCCGGGATCACCCTGTCGGCAAAGGACCTCCGACTCGGCCAGGCTGGGCTCGCGCAGGAGCTGAGCGCTGCTGTCGACCTTCTCCGAGGGTAAGCAAGCGAAGGTGTCAATGGTGCGGAAAAGGAGGGAACTGCCGATCAGGGCGGCCGGGTATGCTTCAGCAGCGACGGCGCAACCGGAGCCAGGAAGGAGCGCGTTGCGGCTACGTCTCAGTTCAGTCAGGGGTCGGTGCTCGGTGGTCAGATTGCAGCGATGACACGCGGCCCCGCAGTGCTGGCAACCGCCGCGGCTCTGGCATTGCTCAATCTCGGGCTGGCATTGCTGATTGCCTCGGCCGTGGGCGCGCGCGGAATTGGACCCGTCTGGCTGACGCCCGTGCTGCTGGGCCTCGGCCTCGTGGCAGCAGCACTAGCCGTTACGCTATGGCGCGGGTATGTGCGCTCCGTGCGCGACCCATAACAGCCCACATGTCTCGTCCAATCGCGTATTTCGTGGTATTCGTCTCGAGCTGCTGCACGCTCATTCTCGAGCTGGTGGCAGGTCGCATTCTGGCTCCGTTTATCGGCGTCTCGCTTTACACCTGGACCAGCATCATTGGCGTGGTCCTGGCCGGTATTTCACTCGGCAATTACCTCGGCGGGCGTATTGCCGATGGCTGGCCTGAGCGTCGCACCCTCGGCATGTTGCTGGTAGCGGGTGGGCTCGCCAGCCTGGCCATCCTGCCATTGATCAACATCGCCACGGCGATCCCGACCGGCGACCTCGTTGATGCGAACAACCGGCTCGGCGGGGTTCTATCGTTCGACCGCGCTTCGCTGCTCATCCTGCGCATCGTGGTGATCACGATGCTGATCTTCTTTCCGCCGAGCTTCATTCTGGGAATGGTCTCGCCGGTCGTCATCAAGCTCACGCTGCGCGATCTCGCCCACAGCGGCGGACTGGTGGGTAAGGTGTATGCGCTCTCAACGCTGGGCAGCATTGTCGGCACGTTCGCGACGGGTTTCGTTCTCGTCCAGCTTGCTGGTACGCGCATCATCGTGCTCGGCGTCGGCATCGTGCTGCTGCTCATGGCTGGCCTGTTTGGCGACCTGCTCCGCGTGGGGCGCGGGGCCGTGCCGCTAGGCGTGGCCGTGCTGCTAGTGGGATTCTTGGTGCCAGCACGGAATGTGAAGGCCTACGGCTGCTTCGACGACGTGAACGTCGAACGTGTGGATTGCGTTCGACGCTCGGTGACGGACGGCTGGGATCAGGCAACCAGCACGGGCTGTTTACACGAGACGCCGTACTACTGCATCAAGATCGCCGACTACGTTGTGCCATCGGACCACCAACCCGTCAAAGAGTTGATCCTCGATCATCTCGTCCACAGCTACAACGCGCTCGATAATCCGAACTATCTAGAGTACGGCTACATCAAGGTGTACGCGGAGATTGCCGACTACCTTGCCCAGCGGGTGCCCGGTCAGGCCATTCGCATGCTGTACATTGGCGGCGGCGGGTACACGCTGGCGCGTCACATTGAGGCAACCTACCCGAATGCGCGACAAGAGATTTTGGAGATCGACCCGGGTGTGACCCAGACGGTCTACGAGCAACTGGGAGTCGACCCGCGCACGACCAATATTACGACCTACAACGTGGACGGACGATTGATGCTTAATCAGCTCGTGCGGACGAATGCTGGTCAGTACGATCTCATCATCGGCGATGCGTTCAACGACCTATCGATCCCGTACCATCTGACGACGCGAGAGTTCGACCTTGAGTTGAAGCACCTCCTCAAAGATGACGGCGTGTACCTGGCTCTGGTGATCGACAAGCTCCGCGGCGGCAGGTTCATGCCAGCGTATACCGACACCGTGCTGCAGGTCTGGCCGGCCGTTCAGGTGATGTCGGATAGTGACCCGTGGCAGAGCAGTGCGCCGAGTACGTATGTCGTGGCGGCTGCCAACCACGCTGTCGAGCCCGGGCGCCTCAACGGGGTTCACGGCCAGGGTCCGTCGGGCACGCCGGTCACGCATATCATGCCGGGTGAGCTGATGCATCAATGGTTGGACGAGGCCCAGGCGCCGATCCTCACGGATGACTATGCGCCCGTGGACAACCTGATCGCCCCCGTCTTCGCGGAACGCGGATTCTAGTCGCCCTCGGTTAAGTTCGGGCGCTGGCGGCTATAGTCTTGGCGGCGCGCTCGCTGGCCTCGTTGATCAGCGAACGCAGGCGCGCTATTTCGGCCTGGATGGCCGCCGGGCTCAACGCGTCGGCGGCATCGATCGGACTGTCTTGTTTCGCCTGAAGCTCGTGCATCAGCACCTTGGCTTCTTCGATGCCTTTGGTCAATTGGAGTGATTCCAATTCGTTCTCGGCTCTTTTGCGAATCGCGCTCAACGAGCGGGCGGTTGCCTCCACGTGAGCCAGCCTTTCCTGGACGTCGGCGAGCATGGCCAGTGCGCTGTCGAGACTCGAGTCCCCGTACAGGCTGAATGTGACCAGTTTGTTGTGCTGTTCGCGGCACGTACGCCGTTGGTCCTCCTGGGCCGCCTCGCGGGCAATAACTTCCGCGACGAGCAAACGTAAACGCGCAATCGTTACGTCGAGCTTCTTGAGAGCTGGCGCGGGTGCCGGCGAAGGGTGCTGCTCTGGCATGGGTAGATCGTCAACTCCTGGCGCTAGTACATACCCCCGGGCGCCAGCGTTCAACCCCCATGACGCTTTGCTGCCGCCGACGTATACTGGTCGGCCGACGCACCCGGCGGCCCCGCATGGTGCGCGCGCGCCGGACAGGCACTACGCAGCGTTCGTATTTGTTGGCGCCAGCGAGCAGAACCAGGAGTAAGCGTGAGTGTCGCAACGGCTGAGCTAAGTGGCAAGGAAGTCCACAAGCTGGCGTTTGTCTTCCCTGGGCAGGGGTCGCAGTACGTCGGCATGGGGAAGGCGCTGTATGAAGCCTCAGGCGCAGCCCGGCGCGTGTTTCAACAGGCCGACGAGGTGCTGGGCTTCAAACTGTCTCAACTGTGTTTCGAGGGCCCGGCCGAAGAGCTCGAGGATACGATCAATGCCCAGCCCGCGATCATGACCGTCTCTCTGGCGTGCCTCGCGGCGATGCGTGAGAAGCTCGACGCGCTTGGTCAGAGCTGGCAGCCTCCCCGCTTTGTGGCCGGCCACAGTACGGGCGAGTACACAACGCTGGTAGCCGCCGGCGCCCTGGACTTCGGCGACGCGTTGCGGCTTGTCCGTGAGCGGGGACGATTGATGAAGGAGTCGGGAGACCGACGGCCCGGGGGCATGGCCGCCGTAGTCGGCCTCGACCGCGCCAGTCTCGAGCTCGCGTGTGAACGAGCAGCCACCCAGACCGGGTGCATCGTGATCGTCGCCAACGCCAACTCGCCCGAGCAGTTCGTTATCTCGGGTGAATTGCCTGCCCTCAATCGCGCGATCGAATTGATCCGCGCGGCCGGCGCGCGCACCGTTCTACCGCTTCGGATCAGCATCGCGTCGCATTCGCCACTCATGCAGCAGGCGGCGGCTCGGCTCGCAGAGATCATCGACCGCTCACCGCTCCAGGATCCGCAGGTACCCATCGTCACCAACATTGCCGGTCAGGTGCGCACCAGCGCGGAGCACATTCGAACGGAGCTCGCGGCCCAGATGATCGCGCCGGTCGAATGGGTCGGGTCAGTACGTGAAATGGTGGCCAACGGCGTCGATACGTTCGTCGAGATTGGGCCCGGGCACGTGCTGTCGCGATTGATTCGTCGCATCAGCACTGACGTTAAGGCGATCAGCCTGAACGATGCCGTGGTCGCGCTACTCGGCCCTCGCGAGGAGTCTGCTGGCAAGTAGTGCGGGCGTTTCGGTCACAATGAGTGGGTATGCCTGAGCAGCGGCGTGTCGTAGTGACTGGCCTGGGCGCCATCACACCCGTGGGCAACAGCGTGCCCAAGACCTGGGACAACTTGCTCGCCGGGTGCTCCGGCATCGCGCCCATCACCTTGTTCGATACCAGCGGCTTTGGCGTCCGCATTGGCGGTGAGGTCAAAGACTTCAAGCCCGAGGCGCTTATTCCCTCCAAAGAACTGCGTCACATGGACCGGGGCGCGAAGTTCGCTCTGGTGGCTGCCAAGGAAGCTGTAGCCGACGCCGGGCTCGACGTCCCGGCGAGTTGCCCCGAACGAGTAGGGATCATCCTGGGCACTGCAGCGGGCGGCGTCGAGCGAATCATCAGCCAGCACCAGGTCTTGCTGGAACGTGGGCCGGACCGCGTCTCGCCCATGTTCTTGCCCCACTTTCTGCCCGATTCGGCTTCGGGGCTGGTCGCCATAGCGCTGGGCGCCGAGGGCCCCAACATGGCGGTCGCGAGCGCCTGTGCGACAGGCAGTCACGCCGTGGGTGAGGCATTCAAGACCATCGTGCGAGACGATGCGGACGTGATCGTCGCCGGTGGCACCGAGGCCAGCCTTCTGCCGGTCATCATCGCTGGCTTTACCAATATGCGTGCGCTCTCGGTCCGCAACGACGAGCCCACCCGAGCGAGTCGGCCATTCGACGCGGAGCGGGACGGCTTTGTCATCGCCGAGGGCTGCGCCTTGCTGGTGCTCGAGGAAGCGCAGCACGCGCGGCGTCGCGGCGCCCGTGTCTACTGCGAGGTGGTCGGCTATGGCAGCGGCAACGACGCCTTCCACATGGTCCAGCCCAAGGACCAGGGCGCTGGCGCCGCGAAGGTGATGCGGCAGGCGCTGCGGGATGCCTCGCGCTCCGTCGGACTTGCGCCTGACGAGATTGGCTATGTCAACGCGCACGGTACTTCGACACCCTACAACGACCGCTTCGAAACCGCCGCAATCAAGGACACCTTTGGTGAGCATGCGCGTAGACTGGCGGTGTCGTCCACCAAGAGCATGACTGGCCATATGTTCGGGGCGGCCGGCGCGCTGGAAGCGCTGGTGTGTGCCAAAGCCCTCGAAACGGGCTGGCTCCCGCCAACCATCAACTACGAACACCCTGACCCCGAGTGCGATCTGGACTATGTGCCGAACCAGTCGCGTCGGTGGCGGCCAACGGCTGCGATGAGCAATAGCTTTGGGCTCGGCGGCCACAACGCTACGGTGGTCTTCCGCGCGGTCCAACAGGACTGATTAGGTGTACGGACACCGCGTCGTCGTCACCGGCCTCGGGGTCATCAGCCCAATTGGGCTGACGGTGGACGACTACTGGCGCAATTTGCTGGGGGGTGTCTCGGGCGCGGCCAGGATTACGTGCTTCGACGCCGCGGAATTGCCGGTCCAGATCGCGGCTGAGGTCAAGAGCTTCGACCCGGCCGATTTCATGGATCGCAAGGCGTCCCGACGCATGGAGCGTTTCGCGCACTTCTCCATCGCCGCCGCCGGGCAGGCCTTGGCCGCCGCCCGCCTCGACATCACCCCCTCCAACGCATGGGATATCGGCGCCATCATCGCCACCGGCGGCGGCGGCATCCGTGCCGTAGCGGACGAGGCAGAAATCATGCTTACTCGAGGTTGGGAACGCGTCGGGCCCATGATGGTGCCGCTGATGATTTCCAACATGGCCTCGTGCCAGGTCTCGATGCACTACGGCATCAAGGGCCCAATCGTGACCAACACCGCGGCCTGCGCCGCTGGCGTGTACTCACTTTTCGAAGCACTGCATTTTCTGAGACGAGGCGACATCGTCGCCGCGGTGACTGGCGGTACCGAGTCTGCCATCCTGCCGCTGGCGTTCATTTCGATGGCCCGCACGGGTGCGCTCTCGCGCCGCAACGACGATCCGCAAACGGCCAGCCGACCGTTCGACAAGGACCGTGACGGGTTCGTCTTTGGCGAGGGCGCGGGCATGCTGGTGCTCGAAACGCTCGAGCATGCTCGATCCCGAGGTGCGCATATCCTGGCCGAGCTTGCAGGCGCCAGCATCACCGGGGACGCCTACCACGTCAGCGCGCCCGAGCCCAGCGGCGAGAGCGCACGTCGCGCCATTGTCGGAGCCATTCGGGACGCCAACCTGCAGGCCGAGGACATCGAGTACGTGTCGGCCCATGGCACCGGGACGCCGTTGAACGACTCGACCGAGACCAAGGCGCTCAAACTTGCCCTGGGTCAGCACGCACACCGGATTCCCGTGAGTTCGATCAAGTCGATGATTGGCCACTTGCTCGGCGCGGCCGGCGCACTCAGCGCCGTTGCGGCAGTCAAGGCAATCGAGACGGGGTACCTGCCGCCGACGATCAATCAGTTCACGCCCGACCCGGACTGCGACCTGGACTATGTACCGTGGAAAGCCCGAAAGCTGGCCATCCGCACGGCTATGGTGAGTGGCTTCGGATTCGGAGGTCAGAATAGCGTGGCAGTATTCAAAAGGTACGAGGACTAACTCAGCGGTGAGTTGCGCCGCCGGCGTGGGCGGGAATGAACGTGAGCACGTCGCCCGGCTTGACAACTGCCGCGAGACCGCCCTGTAAGTCGAGCACCCGATCGTTCAGGACCACCTCAACATGCTCGGGCAGGTTCTGCGCCTCAGCGTCGAACACAAGCCTGTAGCGCGCATCGCAATCGGCGAGAGCGGCCAGAACACGTCCAGCCGACTGAGGAGCTGCCAGAGGCACGCTCACGAAAAGGCGCGTGCCGTGCCGGCGGCCCAACTCGGACAGCCTGTCGGCCAGGAAGCCGTGGAATTCGAGGGTGACTTCGCTGGTCTTGGCCAGCTGTGCATCCGGAGCAGGTTCAGCGCCGCTGAACATGTTTTCGGGCCCGATGCGGCCGCCACTCGTTCGAGAGTTCACTGCCTCATATGTTCTGCGCGGATTCCCGTTCAAACGTCTCTACCGCCATCGACTTCGAATGCTGTTCCGGTGACCATCTCGGCGTCCGCTGAGGCCAGGTAGACGGCCGCTCTGGCGATGTCCTCGGGGCGGTTCAGGCGGCCCCAGGGGATGGTGCCGATGAAGCGACGCCGTCCCTCGGCCTCGTCGGCGCCCTGGTCGACGCCGATGAAGCTGGGCAGCATCGGCGTGTCCGTCGCCACCGGACAGATGGACACCACGCGAATCCGGTGCGGCGCCAGTTCGACGGCCAGGGTCTTGCTCAGCGTGATCACGGCTGCTTTGGACGCGTTGTAGACGGCCAGACCGGGCCGCGGCCGAATGCCGGCCGTACTGGCAGTATTCAAGATCACGCCCCCGCCGTGAGCCTTCATGTGTGGGATAGCCGCGCGACAACCATAGAAGACGCCCTTGACGTTGACATCGAAAATTCGATCGAAGAGTTCGTCCGTCGAGTCTTCGAAGTGGGTGAAGGCTTGAGGCAGGCCGGCGTTGTTGAACAGCACGTCCAGGCGCCCGAAGCGATCGAGCGCTGTCTGGATCATGCTCTCCACCTGGTCGAAGCGGGTGACGTCCACCATGACCGGCTCGGCCTGACCGCCTGTCGCGCGCACCTGCTGGGCAGTCTGTTCGGCGCTCGACGCCTGTATATCGGCGACGACCACGCTCGCGCCCTCTTTTGCAAACTCCAGCGCCGACACCTGGCCGATGCCTGAGCCAGCGCCAGTGATAACGGCAACCAGACTCTGTAACTTACCCACCTGCTCGCTCCTCAGGCCCGCAGGGCCTGCAGCACCTTGTCCGCGTGGCCTTCGACTTTGACGTTCGGGAAGACAGCCTGGATGGTGCCACTTTTGTCCACGACGAATGTCGTCCGAGCGACCCCCATGTACTCGCGACCCATGAACTTGCGCTGCTGCCAGACGCCGTACAGGTCAGCCACAGCGTGGTCAGTGTCGGCTAGGAGAGGGAACGTGAGGTGGTACTTGGCCTGGAACTTCTTGTGGGATTTCACGGTGTCCGTACTGATACCCACGATCTCCGCGCCATGCTCGTTGAACAGAGCCCGCAGCTCCCGGAACGCGCATGCCTCAGCTGTGCAGCCGGGCGTGTCGTCGCGAGGATAGAAATACAGGATGACGGCCTGTTTGCCTTTGAAATCGGCGAGGCTCAAGTCGCGATCTTCGGTCGAGGGCAGGCTGAAATCGGGGGCGGGCTGGCCCTGAGTGGGTCGGTTGTTTTCGCCAACGGTCATGGACACCCGAGCTAGGATAACAGTCGACAAATGCGGATCTTGGGCCAGGGGCGACGCGTCGGAGTGGGCCTGGTGGCTACAGGCGTGGTCTGCCCGTGCCACGCATTGGTGGGCGCGCTCGGCCTGTTTACCGGCGGGGCGTGGCTGAGCCCGGCCGTCCAGGACGGACTTCACGCCGTGTACGTGCCACTTGCGGTGCTCGTCGGCGCGCTGCTTCTGAAAAGCCCCTTACGCAGCCGTTCGCACTGAAAAGTACTTGGTTTCGGGATGATGCAGGACAATAGCCGCGGTACTGTGCTCGGGGTCGAGGTTGTTCGACAGGCTCAGCTTCAGGCCGATCTCCTGCTCGGCGTGCAGCAGCGGAAGCACCTTGCGTTGCTCCTCCAGATCCGGGCAGGCCGGATAACCCCACGAGAACCGCAGGCCCTGATCGGGGGGGAGCCCGAGCTCACGCCGCGCCAAACTGTGGGCGTAGTCGGCCAGCGCTTCGGCCGTGCCAGAGGCCAGCCCGTTGACATACAGCATGCGGCTGTACTCGCCTGATTGTTGGAGCGCTTCGACGTATTCGCCCGCACGCCGGCCGGCGCTCACCGCCTGGAGCACGACCACGTCCCGCTGGCCGCCATCGACAGGTCGGAAATAATCGGCCAGGCACAAGCGATCCCCGTCTGGCTGGCGTGGAAAGTCGAGCCGCGCAACCTCACGACTGGCAGTCTCAGGGTCGAAGACGATGAGCTGGTCGCCAGCCGAATTGCACGGGAAATATCCCGAGACGATAAGCGGCTCGAGCCAGCCATCTCGCAACGCGGCCTGGCTCAGTGAAGCAAGCTCGGGCTCGAAGACCTCCCGAATGATGCGATCGTATTCTTCGCCTTTGGCTTTGTGTCCGCCCCAATGATGGCGGAACAGGGTGTTGTGATCCAGGTACTGCCAGGCCGTTTGCAGATCGGCGCGCACGCGCCGAGCGCCCCAGAAGGGTGGTTTGGGAACCGCCAGATCGCGTCGCGGGCCAGCACCCGGCCGAGGCGTGGCACGCGCAACCGGCGGCGGTTCTGGCTTGCGATCGCGTTCCGCCTCGATCTCGGCGCGGACATGCTCGACAAACGCCGGCATCCGGGCTGGATCCGTGAGGCTGTCCATCGTCGACAAACCCTCGAAGACGTCTTTACAGTAGAACACTGCCGGCTCGTATACGCGCCCGTCCGGCATCACCGCCGATCGACGTCCGAAGGCGCGATTGATGGCCGCACCGCCAATCAGGACCGGCAAGTGAATGCCGCGCCGGTCGAGCTCCTGAATGCACAACGGCATTTGCTTCGACGTGCTCACCAGCAGCGCCGATAGTCCGATCGCATCCGCCTTGTTGTCGATGGCCGCCTGGACAATGGTGTTCACGGGCACCTGTTTGCCAAGGTCATGCACGGTGTAGCCGTTGTTCGACAGGATGGTAATCAGCAACGACTTACCGATGTCGTGAACGTCGCCAAACACCGTGGCAACCACGATGCTGCCCTTGGAGTAGCCAGCCTGTTTTTCCAGGTACTGTTCGAGATGGCTCACCGATCGCTTCATGACTTCGGCGCTCTGCAGCACGAAGGGAAGAATCAGCTCGCCCGCGCCAAACCGATCGCCAACGTCTTTCATGGCGGGCAAGAGCACGTCGTTGAGCACTGCGACGGTGGCTAGTGAACGGGCGGTCTTCTCGGTCTCAGCGTCTGCGTAAGACGGCAATCGCTGGCCGACGGCGTCGTCCAGCAGCGCCTCGATGCCTTCCCGTTTGCGGTGAAGGATGCGCCCATGAATGCGCTGATCGGTCGGTTGATCGGCGTCGTCTTCGGCAGTGTCTGTGTGCGGCGACACGTCTACCCCTTCAAAGGCGGCGAGGAAGCGGGTGAGTGCATCTTCGCGGCGGTTGTAGATCAGATCTTCAGCCAGACTGCGATGCTCGGCGTCGATCTCAGCGTATGGCGTCAGGTGGACAGGATTGACGATAGCCATATCCAGTCCCGCCTTCACGCAGTGATACAGAAAGGCCGAGTTGAGCACACCTCTGGCAGCCACTGAAATCCCAAACGAGACGTTGGACAGGCCCAGGACCGTCAGCACGCCAGGCAGTTCGGACTTGACCCGTCGAATGCCTTCGATCGTCTGGAGCGCGTCGTCGCGCAGGTCTTCCTGACCCGTGGTGACGGGGAACGTGAGCACGTCAAAGATCAGCGTCTCGGGCGGCAGCCCATGTTCATCGCACGTCAGCGCGTGGATGCGACGAGCGATTTCAAGCTTTCGCTCGGCAGTGTGCGCCATTCCCTGTTCGTCAATCGTCATGGCAACCACGTAGGCACCATGCTTTTTGGCGAGCCCAAGTACGAAGTCCGCCTTTTCGCGGCCGCTCTCCAGGTTGAACGAGTTCAGGATCGCACGGCCTGGGTACGCTTCGAGAGCGGCCTCGAGCACGTTCCGCTCCGTGCTGTCGAGAACCAGCGGCGCCTCGACCGACGATCTCAGCCGTTTCACTACCTCGACCATTTGCTCGGCTTCGTCGGCGCGCTCGGTCAGCGCTACGCACACGTCCAGCAGGTGAGCGCCGTCTTCCATCTGTCCGCGAGCGACGCTCAGAATGGCTTCGTACTCATCGGCCAGCAGCAAGCGCTTTACCTTGCGGCTGCCCTGGGTATTGACCCGTTCGCCCACAAGCGTTGGGGGTGGGTTCTGCCGCAGTTCGAAGGCACGAATCGAGCTCGCGGCGCGGGGCGTCGGATCGGCCACCGCGCGGGGTCGAGGGAGCCGATTGCCGATGCGTTTGACCACCATCTCGAGGTGCTCGAAGGTCGTCCCACAGCAGCCGCCGACGGCGTTCACGCCCAGGTCGTCGACAAACTCGCCCAGTGCTTCAGCCAGCGGGCCTGGCTCGAGTGGATACAGCGCTTTGCCACCACCCAGGTTGATCGGGATGCCTGCGTTGGGGATCACGCTGATGGGCTTGCGGCTGTTCTGGACCAGGTAGCGGACTGATTCGCGCATGTGCTCAGGACCGGTCGAGCAGTTGAGGCCGATCACATCTGCTCCCAGGCCTTCCAGAATGGCAAGTGCGGCGCCGACGTCCGTTCCGAGGAGCATGCGCCCGTTCACGTCTAGCGAGACCTGCACTTGCAGCGGCAGCGAGCGTCCGGTGTCGGCGAAGCAGCGGCGGGCTCCAAGCACCACCGCCTTGGTCTCGAGGATGTCCTGCTGAGTCTCGACGATGAGCAGATCGGCACCGCCGTCGACCAGCCCACGCGCCTGCTCTGCGAACACCTCGACGAGTTTCTCGAAGCGGATGTTGGACAGCGTCGGATCGTCTGAGGATGGCAGGAAGCCGGTCGGGCCGATGGAGCCAGCCACGAACCGCGTCCGGCCATCCCTCCGCTCCCAGGTGTCACACTCTCGGCGAGCAATCGCGGCGCCCGCGAAGTTAATCGCGTAGGTCTGAGCTGCGAGGCCCCACTCTTCGAGGCGCAGTCGACTGGCTTGAAACGTATTCGTTTCTATGACATCGCAGCCGACTTCGAGAAAGCCTTGGTGGAGGCGGGCCGGAGCCTCAGGGCGCGTGACGCACAACACGTCAATGCAACCCTCGAAGCGAGCGCCGCCGTACGCGTCCGCGTCCAGATCCAGGGTTTGGAGGGTCGCACCCATCGAGCCGTCGAAAATCAGAACACGACGCTCTAGCTCGGCCAGGTAACTACGCGCGGACATGCTGCTCAACCACTCGACCCTACCAACTCGATTTGCTTAGCCGCAATACGCGTGCTCGACGCTATCTTGGGGGACAGGGCTGCACGCTGATAGAATTTAGCGCAGCGAACGTAGGTTCGGTGAAAGGCGGCAGCACGCGTGGCACTTTGGGGAAGAGTATTCAAGCGGCTGCTGCTCGCTCTCTACCGACAGCGCATTGCGCTCCTGCTGGTGTTGCTGATTTTCGCGAGTGCGGGAACCTACTATTTGTGGTTGGGCCACACGAATCTGCCAAATGAGGCCGCTGCAGCCGGTACTGCGCCGATTGAGGTCACGGTCACCGAGCTGCAGGGTGCCGCCAACAACGCGACCCTGACCCTCAAAGAAAAGAATGGCAGCCGGCGTATCTCGATGGCGGTCGGCCTGACCGAGGCGCTGGCTATTGCTCGTCAGCGCGGCAACACCCAGATTCCACCAGATCAGCAACCCCAGGCGTATGACCTGATGCGCGACACCATCCAGCAGATGGGTGGCCGCGTTGATCGCGTGATGGTCAACGACGCGACGCAGCGCGAGTATTTGGCCCAGGTCATCGTCTCGACAAACGGCGATGTCACCGTCATCAAGGCCAGGCCAGGCGATGCAATTGCGCTGGCGCTCAAATCCGGCGCGCCAATTTTTGTCGAGAACCAGGTGCTCGACAAGTTTGGCTCGAAGGGAAGCGGCTAGGCGGACGTGCCGCCGCTGGACCATACGCCGGCCCCTGCAAGCTCACCTCCAGGCCCGGCAACCTGCCCGGTCTGTTCTGCCAGCACCGAGGGCTCCACCTGGCAACGCTATCGCGTGTGCGGCACCTGCCGCTACCACTTCCATCTGTCGGCTACCGACCGCATCGACCTGATCGCCGACCCGGAGTCCTTCAAGGCCAGCAATCCGAGCCTGGTGTCAGCTGACCCGCTCGCGTTCACTGACCGCGTTTCCTACCGCGATCGGCTCGAGCGGGCGCGCCGCGAGACCGGCCTCAACGAGGCCGTGGTCACGGGCACTGCACGGATCAACGGGCGCGACTGCGTGCTGGCCGTCTTCGACTTCGGGTTTATGGGCGGCAGCATGGGCAGTGTGGTGGGAGAGAAAGTTGCGCTGGCTCTCGAGTTGGCTGCCGAACGGCGCCATCCGTTCATCAGCGTCGTTTCGAGCGGCGGGGCGCGTATGCAGGAGGGCATGCTCAGCCTCGTACAAATGGGCAAGACCACAGCCGCGGCCATGCGCCTGCACCAGGCCGGCGTTCCGTCGATCAGCGTTTTGACCAACCCGACGACGGGCGGCGTGTACGCCAGCTTCGCCAGCCAGGGCGACTTCCTGTTCGCCGAGCCTGGCGCGCTGATTGGTTTCGCTGGGCCGCGCGTGATCGAGCAGCTCACGGGTGAGCCGCAGCCGCCGGGGACCCACACCGCCGAGTTCCTGCTCGAGCACGGACAGCTTGATGGTGTCGTCGATCGGGCGCGTCTGCGTGGCGTCCTGGCCACGCTGCTGCAGTTGTTCCACGCTCGCGGCCCGGGTGACGCCCGCGGGACAGGTGAGCCCTACCGTCCGCCGCGTATCCCGACCCCTTCAGCCTGGCCCGAGGTCCAACTCGCCCGCAGAGACGACCGACCCACCTCGGCCGACTACATCCGACGCCTGATGCCGCAGTTCGTCGAGTTGCGCGGTGACAGAGTCTTCGGCGACGACGCAGCGGTCATCACCGGCATCGGCGACCTGGCGGGCATGACGGTGTGCGCCATCGGCCAGGAGCGCGGGCATGGCGACCCCAAACGTAATGGCGGCCGCCTGCGGCCGGAGGGTTTTCGCAAGGCTGCCCGCATCATGCGCCTGGCAGCCGAGCTGCGGTTGCCTTTGCTCACGTTCATCGACACGCCGGGTGCGCATCTGGACTACGACTCCGAGGCGCGCGGCCTGGCTGGCGCACTGTCGAGCTGCCTGGCCAACATGAGCGTGCTGCCGGTCCCCGTGGTCAGCGTCGTCATCGGCGAAGGCGGCAGCGGGCCAGCCCTGGCCCTGGGTATCGCCGACCGCATCCTGATGCAGGAACACGCGGTGTATTCGGTTATAGCACCCGAGGGTGCAGCGGCCATCGTTCATCGCGACGCCGCTCGGGCGCAGGAGATCGCCGATGCGCTCAAGATGACCGCCTACGATTGTCTGGTGCTCGGGGTGGTCGATGCGATCGTGCCCGAGCCGGAGAACGGGGCGCACATCGATCCGGACTACGCCGCGCTCCTGTTGCGTGGTGAAGTCGTCAACGCGCTGCTCGATCTCCGAAGGCGGGATCCGCGCCGGCTCGTCGAAGAGCGGTGGCGCAAATTCCGGCGCATGGGCGAGTTTCACCGACTGGTCGAGTCTGCCGAAGGCCAGCGGGCCGAAGCGCTGCGCACCGCAATGCGTCGCGGGATCGGTTCGCTTGCCCAACTCCGCGAGCGCTGGCCCACGCGTGAGCACGGCCAGCAAGCGACGACCTGAGCTTATTCGCCGGCGTACCAGCTCGAGCGGTCTGGCTCACCGTCGCGCAAGAGTCGCCACACGACGTACGCGCCACCCGCGACCACCGCGAGGCCACCCAGCCCGATTCCCAGTATGGCTGGTTGCTGTCGAGCGTCGTCGAGAGTGGGTAGTGCCAGACCCTCCCGAGGTATGCGCGACTGCAGCTGTCGTGATTGCTCGCGGCCACGCTCAACGATGTCGCGGGCGCGCCCGACTGCATCGTCGACTGAGCCCCGAACGACGTCGCTGGCTTGATCTGCGGCTTCCCGAGGGGCGTCGCTTGCATCGCTGCGCAAGGCCCGGCTGGCCAGCAGTGCGGTCAGCAGGAGCGCAGTCGCGGCGCCACTCATCGGCGCTGCCCCACGCGGCAGTTCGTCGACGTCTGGAATGCGCTCACCAAGCCGACTGGCGACGTCGCGCGCGCCGCGCCGTAGACGGTTGATCGGCTTGTTCCGCCGGCGCAGCCAGCGAGCGTACAACCACGCCCCGCCCATGCCGCCGCCAAGCGCGAGCACCGCGCCTGCGCCGAGTCCGAGGCTGCGCCGCACGGTCGGGCGCCCGGTCTCAGGTTCCGCGAAGCTAGCGTGCGCGTGGGTTGGTACGGCAGGGGTTGGTTCGGCAGGCATCGGTGGCACAGCGGCCACTTCGGCAGGCATCGGTACGACTCCCGTTGGTCCGGCCTGGGGGGGTGCGACGGGGCCCGGTGCGAGCGGAGGAGTCGGGGGTGCTTCGGCAGGCATACGGTCGGCCGCTGGAACCGCAGTGTCCTGCGGATCGTGCATGGCCTGGAGCGCTGCAGCCACGCCACCCGCCGAAAGGTCGGCCGTAGCGCTCGTGTACTGGTCTTCGAACCGGTCGCCCTGGGGAGGCAGACCAGATGGAACAGACTCGGTCATGGGTCTTTGTACACCCTCCTCACGTTGAACAGATACGCCGACGGCCCCGGCGTTGCGCGCTGGCCAGACAATCCATATTGCGATACCCACCAGGACGACCGCACCGGCGCCGAGTAGCCAGACCTGCATGTGGTGGCCTCCCGTATTGCCGCGGACTCGCAATGGCAGGGCGCATGCCGCGACGCATCAGAGGATGCCGCAAAATGCTGGCTGAGTTGCATGTTGGATCGACTGCCAATCGCCGCGCTGGCGGGTGTTGTCGGCTGGTGCCTGGGGTGGGGCTCGGCCAGGCTGACAGAATGGCTGCAGCTGGGCGTGGGCCAGGGCGAAGGCCTCGTCGACCAAGACTCCGCTGCTCCGCCAGTGCGCGGAAGGCTGGTACGCGATCCCCTGGTACAGGGCGCCTCGGCAGTTGTTTGGGCAACTTTAGCCGTCGTATCGAGTGAGTGGTGGCGCTGGGCAGAGGCTGGCTTGCTCGCTGTGCCGTTGATCCAGGTGGCAGTCACCGATTTTCGGACACGCTACGTGTACAGCGTCGTCGCCTGGGTCGGTGTGGCGCTCGGCCTGGGCTTCGGCTGGCAGGTGCACAGCGGTGAGTGGTGGACCAGCCTGGCTGGCTTCGTTGGAGGCTTTATCGCGTTTGGCGGCCTGTATGTGTTGGGGCGGGTGATCTATCGGGGCCGGGTCGAAGCCATGGCGCGGGGTGACATTACCATCGCCGCGATGGTCGGCGCCGGCAGTGCCGCGTGCGCGCCGCAGGCGCTCTTTGTGGGAGTGCTCGCAGGTGGCTTGCTGGCAGTGGGTGTCCTGATCGCGCGCCGCTCGCGCCATGCGTTCATGCCATATGGGCCCGGGCTGTGCCTGGGAGGGCTCGTTACGCTGTTCTGGTGTTGATCGACGGCCTACGAGTGAGCAGACGGCCTTTGCTCAGGCTTGGCGTAGGCCTCTTCTTCGCTCAGTCAGCATTCAACATCTATGGCGCCACGCTGCCGCTGTATCTGGCTGGGCTCGGATTCGACCCAACCTTGATCGGTCTGCTCATCGGTGCAACCGGAGTTGCCGAGCTGGTTGGCGCCCTCGGCGCAGGTCCCGGGATCGACCGATTTGGCGGACGTACACTGCTGCTGGCCGGGACCGCCTGTTACGTCGCCGCCTCGCTTGGCTTCGTCGCATTCACCGCGGTGCCACTGCTCGTCCTGTTGCGCTTGTTGCAGGGCTTCGGTTTGGCGGCGGTTCTGCCGGCGACCTACTCGTTCGTTCCGCAACTGGCAAAGGCGCGCGCCCAGACCGTGGCATTTGCCTCACTCGGCGCATCTGGGAGCGTCGCCATGGCCATCTGCCCTCCCCTGGGGATCGCCCTGCTGCAGAATGCGGGGCCACCGACGTTGTTTTTCGCCGCGGCCGGGATGGCGGCCCTGGCCGCCGTGAGCGCGGCCACGCTACCCGCGCCCGCGCCAAGCCGACGCTCCCTGGGTCTGACATTTCGGCGTACGTGGCTCATGCCACTCCTGGTGGCCGTACTGTCGGTAGTGCAGTGGGGCGTCATTCAGGCGTTTGTGCCGATCAAAGCCAGTGCGGATGGGAGCAATCCAGGGTTGCTGTTCACAGCCGACGCCGTGGCCGTCCTTGCGTCTCGGATTCCAGCCGGGTGGAGCGCCGACCGCTACGGCCCGTTCCGGCTGGCGCTGGTCGGGGTCATCCTGATGACGCTGTCGCCGTGCGTGTTGCTGCTGCCTCTGACCGATCCTGTGCTCGTCGCGGCGGGTCTGCTGAACGGTACCGGCGCTGGCATCACGCTGCCGCCAATGCTGGCCCAATTGAGTCGTCGCAGCGACGAGGGGACGCGCGGCACAGGCCTGGCGTTCTTCTCCGTCGCGTTTGCCATCGGGATCATCTCGGGCGCCTCAGGCGGTGGCCTGCTGTACCCGGTTCTGGGTTTCCACGGCTTGCTCCAGGTCGGGGCCCTGCTGTGCGGTTGCGGTGTCCTCGCTCTCCTGCACGACCGAGTTACGATGCAGACGGTTGCTCCAGTCGAAACCAGTAGAAGGTATGCGGCCCCAGGCTGAGAAAGTAGGGCGCCTGTCCGATGCGGGGAAAGACGGTCTCCCCGAACAACTCCACCGGCACCTGACCGACGAACTTAGAGAGGTCTAACTCGACCGGTTGGACGAAACGCGAGAGGTTGTTGACCACCAGCACGGTCTGGTCCTCACCGAAGCGGACATACGCCAGCACCGCCAGGTTTGCCGGGTGCAAGAATTCGATCTGACCCCGCCCGAAAACGGGATAGCGTTTGCGAATGGCGATCATCCGTCGCATCCAGTTGAGGAGTGAGCTGGGCGAGCGACGCTGCGTTTCGACGTTGACCGACTGGTAGTGGTAGACCGGGTCGATCACCAGCGGCAGGTACAGGGCTTGTGGATCGGCCCGAGAGAAGCCGGCATTTCGGTCGCCGTTCCACTGCATCGGCGTACGCACGCCGTTTCGATCGCCGAGGTAGATGTTGTCACCCATTCCGATTTCGTCGCCGTAATACAGGATGGGCGTCCCGGGCATGCTGAACAGCAGGCTGTGCAGGAGCTCCTGACGCCGGCGGCTGTTGTCGAGCAGCGGCGCCAGGCGGCGACGGATGCCGATGTTCACCCGCATCCGCGGGTCGCGCGCATACTCCGTGTACATGTAGTCGCGCTCGTCATCGGTGACCATTTCGAGAGTGAGCTCGTCGTGGTTGCGTAAGAACAGGCCCCACTGCGAGCTGGCCGGGATTTCGGGCGTCTGGGCCAGGATCTCGACGATCGGCGTCCGTACTTCTTTGCGGAGTGCCATATAGATGCGCGGCATGAGTGGGAAATGGAATGCCATGTGGCACTCGTCGCCTTCTCCAAAGTACGGTCGCACATCGGGTGGCCACTGATTGGCCTCCGCCAGGAGCATGCGATTGGCGTATGCCGCGTCAATTTCGGACCGCACCCGCCTCAAGTACTCGTGAGTTTCTGGAAGGTTCTCGCAGTTCGTGCCTTCGCGCTCAAACAGGTAGGGAATGGCGTCCAGGCGCAGGCCGTCGACACCCTTGTCGAGCCAGAAGCGGAACGCCTGAATCATTGCGTCCTGAACCGCCACGTTGTCGAAGTTCAAGTCTGGCTGGTGGCTGAAAAACCGATGCCAGAAGTACTGACGCGCAAGCGGATCCCAGGTCCAATTGGAGGGTTCCGTGTCGGTGAAGATAATGCGGGCGTCTGTGTACTTCTGGTCCGTGTCGCTCCAGACGTAGTGCTGGTGAAAAGGCGACTCGGGGCCTGTTCGGGCAGACTGGAACCAGGGGTGCTGGTCCGATGTATGGTTCATCACCAATTCGGTGATGACCCGCAACCCCCGACTGTGAGCCGCTTCGACAAACGACTCGAAGTCCTCGAGGTTGCCGTAGGCCGGCTCGATGTTCAGGTAGTCGGCGATGTCGTAGCCATCGTCGCGCTGTGGGGAGGGATATGTCGGCAGTAGCCACAGGGCCGTGACCCCAAGATCCTGTAGATAGTCCAGCTTGTCGATCAGCCCTCGGAAGTCCCCGATCCCATCGTCGTTGCTGTCAAAGAAGGCCTTGACGTGCAACTCGTACAGGATCGCATCCTTGTACCAGAGCGGATCGTCTGGACCCGGAATGCCACTTTGCGCTCGTGGAAGTGGGCCAGCGTCGCGGGCCGGTGCAGGAATGCCCATATGCACGCACGCAGCATAGCAACGCCCGGGCTTGTGCTAAACTGCGCTCGGCTTTCTTGAAGGGAGGGCATGCCAGATGACTGTCATTGTTGTCGCCTCACAGCTGCTGCATGCACCCCGTCCCTCGGAAGCGCCTCGCGCTCGTTAAGCGCTCTTCACAGCTGCCGGTGGCAACGCGGCCGGGTGGATGCCCAACAATACGTATGGCCGCCTTTCCTGGTTCCCAGACCACGGAGCACCGACAGTTGCATACCGAGACTCTCGGCGACGCGCTCGACCCATTCATCGCAGACGGGTTGATAGAACACATTCTGTATCCGATCAAAAGCGGCAAAGAAGCGACCGTGTATTGTTGCCGCGCCGGGCCCGCGCTGAAGGTGGATCTGGTGGCGGCCAAGGTCTACAAGGCACGCGCGTTTCGGTCCTTTCGCGACGACTCGATCTACCGCGAGGGACGTGTCATTCTGGATGCGCGCGCCCGTCGCGCCGCTGGCAAACGCACCCCATTCGGCCACAAGGTGCAGTCGGCACTATGGACAAACCATGAATGGGATGTGCTGAGGACGCTGCACCCGGCCGGGGCTGACGTCCCAGAACCGATCGCTCAGTCCGCAGGCGCCATTGTCCTCGAATTCGTGGGCGACGCCGGTAGCGCGGCGCCTGTGCTCAAGGATGTGCGGCTCACGACGACGGAGGCAGAGGCATTGTTCGAACGCTTGCTGGATAACGTCCAGCTCTGGTTGGCCTACAACATCGTGCACGGCGACCTGTCGCCGTACAACGTGCTGTACCGAGGCAAGGGTTACGGCACGGTGATCGATTTTCCGCAAGCCGTTGATCCGCGCTCCAATACCAATGCCTTTCAGTTGCTGCTTCGAGACATTGAAAATCTGGCACGTTTTTTCGAGCGCTTCGGGCTCTCGAAGGATGCGTTTGGCCTTGCGCAAGGCTACTGGGCGGAATGGGAACGGCCGTAGATCGTGGTTAGCTCGGCCAAACTATTCGCGTGCTCCAGGCTGAGTTGGTCAGCCTGCAGGCGCCAGGCCCAGTTCGATTCAAGCGATCCTGGCCTGTTCATGCGGGCCTCACTTCCGAGGTCGAGAACGTCTTGGAGCGGGACGATGGCCGTATTGGCTGTCGACGATAGTGCCAGTCGGATCAGGTCGTGGGTAATCTGGGCGCCGTCAGTGCCCACATAGCCCCGAACAGAGCGGCGTTCGCTCTCCGGCGCGCTGGCGTACCAGCCACGAGTGGAGTCGTTGTCGTGCGTGCCGGTGTAGACCACGCAATTGAGGTCCGCGTAATTGTGGGGCAGGTAGGGGTTGTCTGGGCCACCCCCAAACGCGAATTGCAGGACTTTCATGCCAGGAAAGCCGGTGTATTTCAGCAGCGCCCGCACCTCGTCAGTGATCAGCCCCAGGTCTTCCGCTATGACGGGTGGTTGGCCGCCGCCAAGCCCCTCGCGTATGGCTTCGAAGGCATGCCTTCCCGGGCCTTTGACCCACGCCCCAACAACGGCTGTGGTGGCGCGCGCGGGCACCTCCCAGGCAGCTTCAAAGCCTCGAAAGTGGTCGATGCGGACGAGATCCACCAGTTCGAGCAAGTGCCGGAAGCGAGCGATCCACCACTCGTATCCGGAGCTTGCCATCGAGTCCCAGTTGTACAGCGGATTTCCCCACAATTGGCCCGTGGCGCTGAAGTAGTCGGGCGGCACGCCGGCGACCACGCTCGGCTGGCCATGCTGGTCGAGTTTGAACAGGTGCTGGTTGGCCCAGACGTCGGCGCTGTCGTGGGCCACGAAGACCGGAATGTCACCCACGATCCCGATGCCCAGGCTGCGGGCCGTCGCGCGCACCGCGGCCCACTGGTCGGCGAACACGAGCTGACAGAAGGCAGCGTACTCGATTCCGTCGGCTAGCTCACGACGCGCTAATGCAAGCGCCTTCGCGTCGCGCGCCCGCAGGTCAGGCGACCAGTCAGTCCACGCGCCACCAAGCTTGTCCTTGAGCGCCGAAAAGAGCGCGAAGTCATCCAGCCACGCTGCGTGGGTGTGCCGAAAGTGCTCCATCTGTGGCCGGAGCGTGTCTCGCGCGCGAGCAAAGGCCGACTGCAAGACTTGTCGCTTCAGCGGCAGGAGGCGGCCGAAGTCGACCGTGTGCGTTGGCAGGTCAGCCAGCACGGCCAGCTCGCCTTCGACCAGCAGGCCCTGCTCGAGCAGGGCCTGAGGCGAAATCAAGAGCGGGTTGCCAGCAAACGCTGACGGGCTCGCGTACGGCGAGTCGCCCAACCCGGTCGGCCCGAGCGGAAGCACCTGCCACAACGACTGCCGTGCGTGCGATAAGAAGCGCAAGAAGTCGGCTGCGGCGGGACCGAGATCGCCGATCCCATACCGGCTCGGCAAACAAGTCGGATGTAGCAGCACCCCAGCCCGGCGTTGGTCGAGCAACATCAATTTGCGGCTTTAACGCGAGAAATGCTTCTTTTACAAATGTCTAGCGTCCCATCACGTAGGCCACGCGACCACGCGGTGAGGCAGCGCCGCTCAGGACGCCGTTGGCCTCGCGAGCGACGGCAGTCACCTGACCGTGGCTCCACGGGCCGTCGACGGTAACCCGGTGCCCGCGACCGGAAAGTTCGTCGCGGACCTCGGAGCCGATGCGCGACTCCACCCGCACGCCACCTGGATCGGCTTTGTGGGGGTAGAAAGAGCCCGGGAAATGGGCTGTCTGCACCGTAGGCGCGTCAAGTGCCTCCTGCATGTCCATGCCGAAGTCGACGACATTCAACAAGAACTGCAGCGACCACTGGTCCTGTTGATCGCCGCCGGGTGTACCAAACGCCAGCCACGGCTGCCCATCCCGCACCGCCAGCGAGGGTGACAATGTGGTCCGCGGCCGCTTCCGAGGCACCAGCGCATTCGCATGCCGCTCGTCGAGATAGAACATCTGGCCCCGCGTCCCAAGCGGGAAGCCCAGCCCTTCGACCACCGGCGACGAGCCAATCCAGCCGCCGCTGGGCGTCGCCGCGAAGAGATTGCCCCACTGGTCGACGGCGTCGACGTGGGTGGTGTCCGCGGTGACCGCGGGCCACCCCTGCCTGGAGACTGCAGACGCGGCTGATGGGGAGCCTGGGCGCTGCTCCAAGCTTGCGTGCCGGCTGTCGATCAATGTTCGCCTCTCGGCCGCGTATTCGTCCGACAACAGCACTGCCATGGGCACGCTGGTGAATTCGGGATCGCCGTAGTAGCGCTCGCGGTCCGCAAACGCGAGTTTGGCGCACTCGAGATAGAGATGCAGGTAGTCGGCAGTATTGTGTCCGAGCGCGCGCAGGTCGTAGCCCTCCAGCAGCTTCAAATGCTGCAGCAGGACCGGTCCCTGGCTCCACGGGCCGCACTTCAACACCTCGACCCCACGATAGGTAGCGCGGACCGGCTCCTCGACCAGCGTGCCGTTGGCACCGTAAGTGGCGAAGTCGTCCAGCGAAAGCAGTCCGGCGTGGGCCTCGCCGGTGTCGTCCCTGAACGTGTTATCAGATGAAAACTGCACGGCCCGCTGGGCGACCGGGCCGCTATAGAAATAGTCGACGGCCGCCTGGATCGCCGCTTCGCGCCCGCTGCCTGCCTGGCGCAGGCTGGCATCGAGAGCGCTTTTGAGCGTGCGGGCCCAATCCGGATTGCGGATCAGGTCGCCGTCTTCGGGCAGTCGGCCATTTGGCAGATAGATGGCTGCTGAAGTCGGCCACTCCGCCATGAAGCGCTCGGCCACGCTGGCGATGCCGTTCCGCAGCGCCGAGTACATCGGAAAGCCACTTTCGGCCAAATCGATTGCCGGCCCGAGCACCTCAGCCAGTGACGCCGTCCCGAAGTGCTGGAGCGCAGTACACCAGGCCGCGAACTGAGCAGGTACAGTCGCGGGCAGAAAGCCGTCTGACGGGATCAGGTTGATCCGTCGCGAACGAAACCAGTCGATCGTGGCGGCGCGTGGCGCCCAGCCCTGGCCGGTGATAGCCACGCTCTGGCCAGCCTGGGCCAGGTGGATCAGGATGGGCCCCTCGCCGCCGATGCCGACACTCTGAGGTTTGAGCACAGCCAGGGCGAACCCAGCCGCGACGCCAGCATCGACAGCATTGCCACCTGCTTCGAGAACCCGTAACCCGATTGCGGCGGCCAGGTAATGGCCAGCGGCAACCATGCCGAACGTGCCCTGCAGCACCGGGCGGGTAGCAAAGGAGATCGGGCGGCTTTCACCGACCGCGCTGCCGTGCGCGTCGAGGTCGGCACCGAAGGATCGCGGCGAGCCAATGTGCGTCATGGTTTCAAAGGCAACGGTAACAAACCCGCGCCTCAAACGAGTGTTGCGGCGGACCCGCCTATCGACCGGCGCTGACGTCCAGCACGACCTCCGAGCCACGCGTCGCGGCGGTGCCAGGTTTGGGGAGCGTGTCGACGGCGTTGCCAGCCGGCACCCGTGGATCGCGGCGCGTGCGCAACGTCACCTTGAAGCTGTTGTTCTGAAGCGTTTTCACCGCCTGGTCCTGGGGCATGTTGGTGACGTCAGGGACTGCCGTCGAGCCGCTGCCGACCACGATCGTGACGGTCCCGCCGGGTGGCATGGGCGTGTTGACATCGGGCACCTGATCGGTGACGACGTTCCTGTCCACGTTCGCGGCAACACCCCGCACGGTGGCCGTGAGCCCCGCCGATTGCAGAGCGGCGCGCGCATCGTCAAGGGTCTTGCCCCGCAACTGCGGAACGACGATCGTGCGGGCCGTGGGTGTCGGCTGCGGCAACGACGTCGGGCTGGGCGGCACCGGCGACGGAGTCGCAGGCACCGGGGAGGGTGACGGCTCGGGGGTGACGGAGGGCTGCGGGGTAGGGCTCGGGGCGGGCGCTGGAGTGTTGGTCGGCACGGCTACTGGTTTCGGCGCGGCGGTCGGAGGTGCGGACGTTGGCGCGGGGGTGGGAGGGGGCTCCCGGTTGAGGGTTACCCATCCGAACAAGCCCGCTCCGAGAGCAACCAGGACAGCCGCCAGCGCTAACAGCAGCACCAGCAGTCCACCGCCAGCGCCACGGCGCTGCTGTGGCCTGGCTGTTCGACGGGGCACGCTTGCAGCGGGCGGTGCGGGCACAAACAGCGTCGGTGCATGAGGCGCGGTGGGCCGGCCTTCAGACACCGTCGGCATGCGCTGGGTAGGTGCGTCCACACGCGCGGGTGGCCGAGTCTCGACGCTCACTCTCGGCGCCGCCTGGCGTAGCTCCGCTGCCATCTTGCCCGCCGTGTGAAAGCGTTCCGGCGGTGATTTGGAAAGCGCCTGCAAGATCGTGCGCTCGAGATCTGGAGCCAGGCTTGGGTTCAGCACGCGCGGGGGCGTTGGAGTCTGCTCCACGTGCGCCAGCGCGGTAGCCAGGTCAGTTTCACCCTCGAACGGCACGCGACCGGTCGCCATTTCATACAGCACGGCGCCCAGCCCGTAGATGTCCGACTGCGCAGTCGCTGGCCGACCCCGCACCAACTCGGGCGCCAAATAGTGGACGGAGCCCATGACCGCGCCTGTGCGTGTGAGGCCCTTCGAAGCAATCGCCTGAGCGATGCCAAAGTCGGTGAGCCGTGGCCGCCCATCCTCGCCGAGCAGGATGTTCTGGGGCTTGACGTCACGGTGAATGAGTCCACGCTGGTGCGCGTACTCGAGGGTCGACGCCACTGAGGCGCCGATTGATCGAATCTCCTCGTCCGCCAGGGGCGCGGCCCGACGGATACGGTCCTTGAGATTACCGCCGTCGACGAGCTCCATGACGATGAACGGCGTGTGCGCCTCAGCGTCTTCGCCGACGTCGTAAATGGACACGATATTCGGATGGCTCAACCGCGCCGCTGCGCGCGCTTCACGACGGAACCGCTCCAGGAATTCCGGCTCCTCGGCAAACTGAGGCTGGAGCAATTTAACCGCCACCTGGCGGTCGAGCAGTCCGTCCTGCGCCTCCCAGACAATGGCCATCCCGCCACGCGCAATTTCGCGGACGAGGCGATAGCGGCCGCTCAACACGCGACCGAGGTCCTGCACGCTCACAGTCGCGTTTCCTCTTCTTCGGGCTCGTCCAGCAGGTCACCATGACGCCGCCGGATTTCACGCAGCGCGTGCGCCTGAGCCAGGCTGACGAATACCCCGGTCACGAGCACATAGACGGGCAGAAAGATGACACTCACGAATCCGACGATCAAGAGCGCCATCAGCAGCATAAACGTGTAGGCAGGGTGGCCCAGGGCGATCAATGCGGCTCGGCGGTACAGATCCACCAGCCGTGGCTCGGAGACATACACCAGCAACGGCACAAGATACAGGTGCAGGCTCAGCCAGAATAGCGCGCCGTAGAGCCAGACGATGCTTGCAAAGCGCAGCCAGCCGCTACTCAACACGGCATAGAAATAGACGTTCGCCAGCAGCGCGGCCAGCACGCCGAGGCTCAGCAACACGCATCGTAGGGCGAGTCGCCAATGTAGACGAAGGCCTGCCCGGAACTGCGCAAACCTCGGCGCATCGGTACCGGCCGCGACCAACGCCAGACCACTCAACGCGACGTTGCCTGGGGTCGGGACGAACAACAACATCCACGCTATGGTCACCAGCAACCATTGCGCGCCGCCCCCGTCACTGCTGCCAGTGAACGGCAGCCCGACCAGCAACAGGGCTAGCCCGACGGGTACGTTGAGCGCCAGCGCGGCGAGATTGCCGAGAACCAGAGCGAGCGTCTCTTCGTAGAGACTTACCAGAGCTTTCCACAGCGTGCGCAGGGCCGCCATTCGGCCACATTATCGCGTAACGCTTACACTTGGCCGCGGTGGCGCGCCCGCTCCTGGTCATGCTTGTTGGCCCGCCCGGTACTGGCAAGAGCCGCCTGGCGCGGCGGCTGGGTGCAGCTCTCGACGCACAGGTGGTCGAGTCCGACCGTGTCCGCAAGCAACTGTTCGCGGAGCCCCGCTATACCGGCGGCGAGCACGCGGCGGTGTACGGCTGGTGCCACACGGTGTTGCGGTCGGCGCTGGTCGTGGGCCGGCGGGTCGTGTTCGATGCCACCAATCTGGAGGAGCGCAACCGTCGAAGGGTGTATGACATCGTGGAGCAATGCGACGCGCGTTTGCTGATCGTGTGGGCGACGTGTCCGCCTGGGGTCGTTCAGCAGCGCCTGCTTCGGCGGCGCGAGGCGCCAGACGAGAATGATCTTTCGGATGCCGACTGGCTCGTGTACCTGGACATGCGCCGCAGGGCTGAGCCAATCCGACGGCCGCATGTGGTCTTGAACACGGACACGGATTTCGACACCCTGCTCCAGAGCATACTGAGCAGAGCCCGTCTCGGCGAGACCGACTAGCGACTGATTGGCAGGTTCAAGCCGAACAGACTGGTCAGCACAAATAGGGCGGCCAGCAGGACGAAGCCGATCAGCATCGCCAGAACCAGAGCCAGGAAGAAGCCGCATCCGAACTTGAAGCCATCGCCTACGTTGACCGCCAGGGGGACGAACACGACGTCCTGTTGGCGAACGGCTGGCTCGAGACTTCTGTCCGCCACCAGTGTCGGCTCGCGCACAAACTCCACAGGTGCCGGTTCGGCGTCAACGGCGTCCGACACTGACCTGGCGGCTGGCGGCGTGGAGGGGGGCAAGGGGAATGGGGCGGGCGCAGGCTGCTCGATTCGCGCCGTCTTCCCCTGCTCGTCGGGCTCTACGGGGGTCAATTCTCAGACGTTACTGTAGCTGGGCGTGGGCGTGATAGCTGGACCGAACCATGGGCCCGCTCTCGACGTGGCGGAAGCCCATGCCACGCGCCACGGTCTTCAACTCAGCGAACTCCTCAGGCGGCACGTAGCGTTCGACGGGCAAGTGCCGCAGGCTGGGTCGCAGATACTGGCCTACAGTCAGCACGTCGACGTCATGGGCGCGCAGGTCGGCGAAGACACGCACGATCTCTTCGCGGGTCTCGCCCAGGCCGAGCATCAGACCCGACTTGGTCGGCGTACGCGGGGACAGGTCTCTTGCACGTCTGAGGAGTTCGAGGGATTGGGTGTAGATGGCTCTTGGCCGAACCCGAGCATACAGGCGCGGCACGGTCTCGATGTTGTGGTTCAGAATGTCGGGTTCGGCTGCCATGACCACGGCTAGCGCATCCCAGTTGCCCTGGAAGTCAGGCACCAGAACCTCGACGCCGAGCTCGGCCTCACGTCGCCTGAGGTGGCGGATGGTTGCCGCAAAAATGGCGGCGCCGCCGTCGTCCAGGTCGTCGCGAGTAACTGAGGTGATCACCACGTGGCGCAGGTTCAGCCGAGCCACGGCTTCGGCCAGCCGCATCGGCTCGGCCCAGTCGACGGTGCCCGGCCGGCCGGTCTTCACGTCACAGAAACCACAATTGCGCGTGCACGTGTCTCCCAGAAGCAAAAACGAAGCGGTACGGAACTCGCCCCAGCACTCGCCAATATTGGGGCACGCCGCCTCTTCGCAGATCGTATGCAGCCCCTGCTCACGCATCAGCAGCTTCAGCTGCTTGAAGTGCGGCCCATGCGAAAGCGGCACCTTCAACCAGTCCGGCCGCCCTCCAACCACCGGCGGCGCCGTGTCAGACAACGCCTCGGTGCGCCGCCGCGGATGAGCCAGCGGCGGCGAGTTAGCGTTCAGCGAATCTGCGGGAATCAGCACGTTAGACAAGCATAGCCCTCAGCGTCTGGTCGCATCTGGTATCGGGCCTGAGGTTTTCGCAAGGCTAGTAGAGCGGATACTCGACCGTCTCGAGCTGGTGTTTGACTTCGCGGAGAAACGTCAGGGCGCCGGCGCCGTCGACCACGCGGTGGTCAAAGCTGAGACAGCTGTTCATCATGCTGCGTACGGCGATCGCATCTTGGGCGAGCACCACTGGTCGTTTGACGATGGCTTCCATCGTCACGATACCCACCTGACCTACGGGCACGATGGGCTGGCTCAGGATTGAGCCGAGTGAGCCGGGATTGTTGACGGTGAACGTGGCGCCTTGCAGGTCGTCCGCGCTCAGTTTGCCAGCGCGCGCTCTCTGCACGATTGTGCGAAGGGCGCTGGCTAGGCCGGCAACGCTCAGCTGATCTGCAGCCCGCAGGACCGGGACCACCAGCCCATGTTCGAGCGACACGGCAATGCCCAGGTCATAGCGCCTGAAAAGTCTGATGTGGTCGCCGGCCCAGGCAGCGTTGAGTTCCGGGACGACCCGCAAGCCAGCCACGACGGCCTTGATGAAAAAGGGCAGATACGTAAGTTCATACCCTTCACGGGCCTGCCAATCGGCCTGCAGTTGGACTCGTTGGCGGACCAGGTTGGTCACGTCGATCTCGACGAGCGACCAGGCGTCTGGGATCTGGGCTCGGGCACGCGTCATGTGCTCAGCAATCGCTCGTCGCATCGGCGAAAGTTGCCTGTCCTCGTCGGAGGCGCCGACGCCGGTCGACTGGGGCTGGGGGGGTGCCGGTGCGACCCCGACTAACGCGGAAGCGACGGACGAGCTGGACACCACCGCCGGCGCCGCTGGGGAGGGAGCGGCCTCTTCGGCTGAGGCGGGGGCGCCACCTGTTTGGGGTTCGGCGATCGCACGTTCCACGTCTTTTCGGGTCACACGGCCATGTGCGCCGCTGCCCACGACCGTGGTCAGGTCAATGTGGTGTTCTTCGGCGATGCGCAACACCACTGGCGTGTAGAAGCGCTTGACCCCGGGTTCGGCCCCGGGGTCCTGGGGCGGCAGATCGTCGTCGTCACGCGCTCCCACCACACCGCCACGGGCGGTCTTGTCGTACGTGAAGGTTGGCGGACGCTCGCCCGGGATGGCGGCTTCTCCTGCCTGCGTGCGTTGCCCGCTCGGAAGTTCGGCAGCCACCGCGGCATGCCTTTCCGGTGCTCCTGGCGAATCGGAGGGAGCGGGAACCTCGTCGCCGATAATGGCCATGTCGCTGGTAACTGCGGCCGTCGTGCCTTCAGTCAGCAGGATCTGCTGCAGAATCCCTGCGACGGGGCTGGGCACCTCGGCGTTGACCTTATCCGTCTGAATCTCGACCAGCGGCTCGTCCAGCTCGACCCGATCGCCTGGGTTCTTCAGCCAGCGGCCAATCGTCCCCTCGGAGATCGACTCCCCGAGTTGCGGCATCTTCACAACCGTCGTAGGCATTGCCCTAGTACCCAGCCAACCTGCGGGCCGCAGCGACAACGTCGTCGGCGTTCGGCAGGATAGCCTCTTCGAGCGCTGGCGCGTACGGGATGTGTGTGTCGGCAGCCGCAAGACGCATGATCGGAGCATCAAGCTCTTCGAAGCACTCCTCGGCGATCAAAGCCGCGACCTCGGCGCCGATGCCCCCGGTCTTGTTGTCCTCGTGCAAGATCAGCACCTTGCTGGTCCTGGCCACAGTCGTCTTGATCGCCTCCGTATCGAGCGGCAGGATTGTGCGTAGATCGAGGATCTCGACGTCAATACCCTGGCTGGCCAGACGCTCACTGGCGTCCAGCGCCAGATGGACCCCAACGCCATAGGTGATGATGCTCAGGTCACGGCCGTGGCGTTTGATGTCGGCTTTGCCGAGCGGCACGACGTAGTCCTGGTCTGGGACTTCGCCGCGCAAGCGGCGGTAGCTCTTCTTGTGCTCAAAGAACAGGACCGGGTCGTCGTCTCGAACGGCACTCTTGAGCAAGCCTTTGCAGTCATATGGGGTGCTGGGAATGACGATCTTCAGGCCAGGCACATGCAGAAATAGCGCCTCCACGCTCTGCGAGTGGTACAGGCCGCCATGCACTCCCGCTCCAAATGGCGCACGGAAAACGACCGGGCACGAAAACGTGCCGTTGGACCGGTAGCGGATCTTGGCTGCCTCGTTCACGATCTGGTCGTAGGCCGGATGGATGTAGTCGGCAAACTGGATTTCGGCCACGGGTCGCAAACCGTGCATGGCGGCGCCAATCGCGACGCCAGCGATGCCGAGCTCGGCTAGCGGCGTATCGATGACCCGGTTCTCACCAAATTGCTTCAGGAGTCCGTCCGTGGCACGGAACACGCCGCCGTGCACACCAACGTCTTCGCCGAGGACAATCACGCTCGAATCGGCCTCCATCTCTTCGACCAATGCCTGGCGGACAGACTCCACCAGGCTGAGAACGGCCACCTACTGCATCTCCGAAGTCGCGCGAAAGTCAGGCATGCGTACCCCGGCGTAGACATGGTCGAATGCCGTTTGGGCGGCTGGCCCAGCGGCGGCCTCCGCCTCCCGCAGCGCCTCGCCCACCGTCTGGCGAATACGCTCGCGCATAGCCACTTCAGCATCATCGCTGAGTATGCCGTGCGCGTGGAGATACTGGCCGAAGACCTGGATCGGGTCCTTCTGACGATCCAGTGCGCGTTCGCTGTCGGGACGATAGCGCCGATCGTCGTCGTCTGAGGAGTGAGGCGTTAGGCGCACCACGTTGGACTCGATCAGCGTCGGCCCCTGGCCCGCACGGGCGCGATCGGCCGCCTCTCTGACACACCGGTACACGCTCAGCGGGTCCGTGCCATCGACGGATGCGCCAAACATGCCGTAGCCGATGGCTCGATCGGCTACGCTGCGGACGGCCATCTGCTTCGAGCTCGGAACGCTGATAGCGTAGTGGTTGTTTTCGCACAGGAAGATGACTGGCAGCCGATGAATCGCGGCGAAGTTGAGGCCTTCGTGGAAATCACCCTTGGAAGACGCGCCGTCGCCAAAGTAGACGATGCTGACGCCGCCATCGCCACGGAGCCTGCTTGCCAGCGCAGCGCCGGCAGCGTGCGGAATCTGGGTTGCGACCGAGCTGCCGCTCGTCAGGATTCGAGCGCGGGCAAGGCCATAATGCGCCGGCATTTGTCGGCCACCGGTCATCGGGTCGTCTGCCTTGGCCAGCGCAGACAGAAATACCTCGAGTGGGGTGACGCCAAAGGCAAGCACGGCTGCCAGGCTGCGGTAGTACGGGACCATGACGTCGCGCTCCAGGTCGAGCGCGAAGGCGCTGCCGACGCCAGAGCCCTCGTGGCCCTGGCACGAGATGTGGAATGCCTCGCGACCCTGTCGGTTCAGGATCCACTGGCGCTCGTCGATGACCCGCGCAAGCAGCATCACCTCGAACATCTGGCGCATACGCTCGGGGCTGAGCCCCAACGCCACGTGCTCAGGCGCGCTGTCCGCTTCAGCCAGACGGACAACCCCGTTGGCGGCGCGCGGGCGGTCCACTTCAGCATCAGACGCACGGGACTTCCGTCGTGCTGGCACCGTCGCCACCCTGGAGCTCATCCTAGCATCGTTGAGTCGATGCTCGCGCCAGTTACGTGCCGCCGCGAGAGGTGCGGCGAATTGGCGACCCAGAAGCGCCAGGGCCGGGCTGCCCACTCCCGGGCGTAGTCGACGCCAATCCGCGGGCCTACCCGCACTTGCTCGTCGGGCACGCTTGGGGCATGTTCGAGGTACACCCCGCCGGTCACCAGGTCAATGCCAGTGGATGTGCGGTCGATATGCAAGGCGCGGCACACCAGGGCGGGCCCGCTGCCGCGCTCAGCCTCGTCCGACGGCTCGATCGCACGCACCAGGACTGCGCCCGGGTAACCCTCGATCTCGGTGACGGCATTGAAACAGTGATGCATGCCGTAGATCAGGTACACATACGCTACGCCGGCCCGGCCGTACATCAATGCTCCGCGCCGACTCGGCCCGCTGCGAGCGTGTGAGGCGCCATCGTCCGGGCCGACATACGCCTCCGTTTCCACAATCCGTCCCGATCGGCGCGCGCCATGCGCATCGACGTGGACCAGCCCCTTGCCCAGCATCTCGCGGGCAACAACCAGGGTGGGCCGAGCATAAAACGGAAGCGGGAGGCGTTTTGCCTCCGCCTCTGGTACGGAATCCATGGACGGGGTGGCTTTCGTTCGCTGCTTTGACACGGGTGTCACTGGCAGCGGGCCCAGACTCATTCGCGCGCGTTCCTGGGCGCCCGACATCACGTGATGGGGTTAGGTGCTGCGTCCCGCCTCGTGCGCCAGGAGGATGGCTTCGGCCACTTCGCGCATGCTCTTTCTCGAGTTCATGCTGAGCCGCTGGATGCGGCGGA
>JBPCIO010000364.1:0-51043 GCA_051006215.1 Chloroflexota bacterium | reverse complement strand
CTCATAGATCGGGCGGCACCGCTCGAGAGCTTCGACCTGGCTTGGAAAATAATCGATCTCACGTCCGTCGAGCTCGTACGCCGTGCAGACTCGCAGCTCGGAGAACCCGGCCAGAATGTCCAGGCGCGTGATGGCGATCCCGTCAAAGGCGTTGACGTGTGACGAATGCCGCCCCGCAACCGCGTCGAACCAGCCGCATCGCCGTGGGCGGCCCGTTGTCGTTCCGTACTCGTGCCCGATCTCACGAATGTGGTCACCGGTTTCGTCGAACAACTCCGTTGGAAACGGGCCCTCACCGACGCGGCTGCAGTAGGCCTTGTAGACACCGATCGCGCGGGTCAAGCGCCGCGGCCCAACGCCTGAACCTTGAAGAAGGCCAGCCACGGTGCAGTGACTGCTGGTGACATACGGGTAGGTGCCGTGGTCCAGATCCAACAGCGTTGCATGCGCACCTTCGAGCAGCACCTGCCGGCCGCGTGCAACAGCTTCGTCGACGAGCGGCTGGGTCTCGGCAATGAATGGCCGAAGCCAATGGGCAAGCTGTAAATACTGGTCGGCGACCGCATGCGCATCGGGACGGGCAATCCCCACAGCAGCCAACTCGTGATACTTGCGATCCAACACAAACTGGAGCTTCTCGCGGAACAGTTGCGCGTCGAGCAGGTCGCCGACGCGCAAGCCTATTCGGCGAGATTTGTCGACATAGGTGGGCCCGATGCCACGCCCGGTCGTGCCGAGGCGTCGTTGTTCGCGAGCGTCATCCTCAGCTTTGTCCAGGCTCTGGTGGTACGGCATGACCAGGTGCGCGGCGGTGCTCACCCGCAATCCGCTGGTGTCGATCTCGCGCGCGCCGAGCTCGTCGAGCTCCGCTACGAGGAGGCCGGGGTGCACAGCCACGCCCGGTCCGATGATGCACATAGCGCGGGGATTGAAGATGCCGGCCGGAATCAGGTGGACAGCGAAGCGGCCATGCTCGTTGACGACGGTGTGACCAGCGTTCGCGCCGCCGTGGCCACGGATAACGACATCTGCATCCCGGGCGAGCAGGTTGATGACCTTGCCTTTGCCCTCGTCGCCCCAATGGCCACCGACGACAGCCGTTACAGGCACGTGCGTAACTGTAGCGTCTTCAGCGTGCGAACGAGGACCGATCCCCGTAGTTCTGGGATATGTAGGCCTGGTGGTGCTCGCCAGACTTGATGCTGCGCCACCACGCCGGCTGCTCGGAATACCAGTTGACCGTGGCCTCCAGCCCATTCCAGAAGCGCCACTTGGGCTGCCAGCCCAGGTCGAGGAGCTTGCGCGCATCCACTCGGTAGCGTCGATCGTGGGCCGGGCGATCGACCACGTACTCGATCAAGCTGGCCGGCTTGCCCAACAACTCGAGAATCCGTCGCGAAAGGGCCAGATTGACCGGCATCTCGGATTCTGGCTCGGGACTCCCGACATTGTAGATCTGGCCGAGCTCGCCTTTGCGGAGCGCCATGTCCACCCCGGACGCAAAATCCTCGACGTGGGTCCATTGGCGGCGCTGCTGGCCGTCTCCGTAGACGGGTAAGGGCTGGTCGTCGATGGCGTTGGTGATGTGCAGCGGAATTAACTTTTCGGGGTACTGGAAGGGTCCGTAGGCGTTGGCGCCGCGGATCACCAGCGCGGGCAAGCTGTAGGTTTTGTACGCGGCTAGAACCAGCAGCTCGCCGCCGGCTTTGGCAGCCGAGTAGGGGCTGGTCGGATCGAGCCGGTCAGTCTCGATCGAGGCCCCGTCGAGCAGGGCTCCGTAGACCTCGTCAGTGCTGACCTGCAGGAAGCGTTTGATCCGCACCCCACGAGCAGCCTCGGCTAGCGTCCACGTGCCCAGCACGTCGGTTTTGACAAACGCGTCCGGCTCCAGGATGCTACGGTCGACGTGAGTCTCGGCGGCAAAGTTGACCACCGCATCGCAGTCTTGTAGCGCATTTTGCACCGCTTCCCGATCGCCAATGTCGCCATGCACGAAGCGGAAGCGTGGGTCGGAGGCCACCGATCGCAGGTTCTCGAGATTGCCAGCGTAGGTGAGTTTGTCGAGCACGGTGACTTCGTCGTCGGCGTAGGAGCCCAAGGTTCGCCGAACGAACTCAGACCCGATGAAGCCGGCCCCGCCCGTAACCAGGATCCGCATCGATCAAGCTGCGAGGGAAGCTGCGGATCGATTGGCGCCGTGTTTTCGGACGTGGTCGATGACCGAGTAATACACGTCGATCGACTCACCCGCGTCACCCCAGAAGCCATCGATAATGTCGTACTCCATGAGTCCGCGGTCGATGTAGGCATTGTTGACGTCGGTGATCTCGAGCTCACCCCGCCCAGAAGGTTTGAGCTCCCGAACGATGGAAAATACCTCGGGGTCGTACATGTAGATGCCGATGACAGCGTACGGACTGGGGGGGGTCTCTGGCTTCTCGCGAATGAACGCCAGGCGATCCTCCTTGCCAAACAACGGCACGCCAAGATGCCGCAGATGGCTCGGATCTTCCATCTCCTTGAGCAACAGCCTGCCCCCACGAGGCTGGCTGACAAAGTGCTGGACATATGGTGCGATGGACTGTCCAACGATGTTGTCGCCGAGCATGACCACAACCTTGTCACCGTCGGTGAAGCTTTCACACAAGCCGAGCGCCTCCGCTATACCGCCGGCCTGGGCCTGGTATGAAAACTGTAGCCGCTTCAACCCGAACTCGTTCCCGTTGCCGAGCAGCGGCAGGAATTCGCCTGCATGGTTGCCACCTGTGACGACCATGATCTCGTCAACTCCCGCCGTGACCAGGGTCTCGATGGGGTAGAAGATCATCGGCTTGTCGTAGACGGGCAGCAGGTGCTTATTGGTGATGCGGGTCAGCGGATGCAATCGGCTTCCCGTGCCGCCAGCGAGAATGACGCCTTTCATGTGGTCTTGCGTTCCTCCGCTATCGGCTGATAGCTAATACTTGTAAAGCTTGTCGTCTCGGCGCACGTCGGTGAGGACAACCCCCAATATATTGGCGTTGACTCGCTCGAGCTGCTCGCGTGCTCTGCGCGCGAGCTCACGCTTTGTACGTCCAGCGCTCACCACCAGCAATATGCCGTCGAGGCGGGGCGCAAGCACCGCGGCATCGGCCAATGCGCCCGCTGGGGGGGTATCCACCAGGACGAAGTCGGCCTGGGCGCGGGCCAGCGCCAACACGTGGTCAAAGCGCCGAGAGGCAAGCGCTTCGAGTGGATTCGCGGGCGTTGGGCCACTGGTCAGAACGCGCAAGCCGGGCATCTGCGTGTCCTGCAACGGCAGTTGCGGCGGATCTCCCAACAGCACGTTGGCGAGGCCGTCCTTGCGATCGAGGCCAAATAGCGCGTGCTGGCCGGGGCGTCGCAAATCCGCATCGACTACGATGACGCGACGGCCGCCTTCGGCCAGGGCAATCGCCAGGTTGGCTGTCGTGTTCGACTTGCCTTCGCCAGCGGCAGCGCTGGTGAGGCCAACCGTCTGCAACTGGCGGTCCGCGTACGCGAATTGAAGGGTGGCGGCCAGGCTGCGGTAGGCCTCGGCAGCCGGCGAATGAGGATCGGCCAGCATGATCAGCCCCCCGCCCGAGGTGACGGGCGCCAGAGTGCGGCCGTTGCGCGAGACCGTCGCGAGCGAGGTTGGACCTTCAGGCGAGGTCGGCGGTTGACTCATAACCTGTGTAGTAATCCTTCCGCTGAATATCGGCATCCCGTACGCCCGAGCGCCTTAGTGGTAGCGCCGAAATGAAACTCATAATCCCACGGCGGTCGTCGGCACGTCAGCGTCCGCACTCTGCTTCATGGCTGGCCCGGACCATCGCCCGAAACGGCCTGAGCTATCGACAGACGATAGCCGGTGGCGTGGGATGCTGCCCAGCACAGGCAACTGGAGGGACGCCTGAACGTCCGCGGGTGAACGGATGGAATCGTCCAGGTAGTCCACGCCCAGAATCGCCAATCCAGCCACCACGACGCCGAGCAGCGCTGCCGCCGCGACCAACACACGTGTCTGCGGCCAGATCAACACAGCCTGATTCTGACGATCCAGGGTCGAGAGGACGATGCGTTCCTCGCGCAGTTTGCCCTGCTCGGCAGCGTTGTGCTGGCGAGTGTATACATTCGCAATTTCGAGACTCACCTGCTCGGCTCGATTCGGGTCAGCATCTTCGACATCCAGGCGGATCTGTCCGCTGTCGGTGATCGGCTCGGCGCGGGTTCGATCCAGCATCAGCTCCGGGGGGAGGTCCGTGTGCAGGTTGGTGTTGACATCCCGCATAACGCTCAACTGGCGGACTTGTTCCGCCAGCGGCCGCAACTCTTTTTCCAGGGCCAGGAAGTTGCCATAGTCGAGGCGACCGGTGGCCTGGATGAGGACCGATGACCGCCAGCGCTGTTCCACCCACGGCATGCGGGTATACGCGTAGGCCGCCGCGGCGGCCAAGACGCCCGCGGCCAGCACGATCCGCCAGCGGTCGCGCAGCGTCCGCAGCGCCTCCCCAGGTGTCACGCCGACAACCTCAAGCGACGTCCCTCGATTGCTGCGTTCACTGCGTTGTCCGGTCTCGAATCAGGCCACCACCCCACGCCGCGTACGCGGAATCTCGCCCAGGACCTGCATGCGGAGTACAGCCTCGGCCTCTTGGCGCGAGCGAATGCTCGGGTCGACGTAATCGAACAGAAACACCAGACCAATACCCACCAGCAGTCCGATCAGCGTGCGCAGCGCGATGTCGCTGATCAAGCCAATTGGCGTATTCGCTCGGTGCGTGGCGGGCGGCGTGACCACGATCATCTGCGTGTTGTAGGCGGTGAGCGCCTTGAGATAGATCGCCAGATGTGCAGGGTCCGCCAGGATGCGGCCGATCGATCCGGCGATCATGTCTCCCTCTTCGAAGGTGGACGTGGTGAGGGTGATGTCGATGAAGCGATGCGTTTTCTTGGTGCGCGTTGCGTTGACGATGGTTATTGGGTCGACGTCGAATGGGGTGCTGCTCGTCGCCAGTTCGCGCTTGACGTCGTCGGCAAACGCCCGGCTGGTCAGCAGCTCGCTCATGTCGTCAGCCAGATACTCTGAGTCCAGGTTCGAGTAGTAGATCGGGTCGTAGTACAGTACCGAGTTGGGATCAGGGGTCGGGATCGTACTTATCGCCACGCGCATGTCGGTTTTGTAGGCCGTTGCTCCGCGTAGCCCTACAGCCGTCGACGCGATAAGGGCCACCAGGGTAATTGCAGCTGGGAGCCACCAACGGCAGCGAACGATATTCCAGTATTCGCGCAGCTCCATGGCCTGCCCTCTCGATCGGCGTGAACTATATCCCAGGCTGTCAGGGGACAAGCCGCACGTACCGATAGCCGTGTTCCACTGCCCCAGCGCCGTGAGCGTCCACCACCCAGACGCTGACGCGCGGCTGATCGCGCAGGACGACCTCGCGCGCACCACCAGCATCCTCCGCACCCAACGGGAGGGGCGAATCCAACACGACTAGCTCCTCAGTTCCCGCAGGCAGCTGGGTACGGATGCGCGCGGTTTGGAAATCTGGTACGTACTCGCTGAAAAGCAGCTCAGATCGGTACTCGGGCACGTAGAACTGCAGCTGGCGGAAGATGTCGTGCGACAGCACCAGCGTCGTCGCAGGGGGTTGCTGGCGAACGAACTGGACCTGAGCGCCGGTGGTTGCGTCATGCGCACGGAGGTCGGGTAAGCGCCCAGGCCCGACGCCACGTGCGAATGCCTGGACGTTCCAGCCGATGATCGCCAGGCTCAACAGCCCAGCCGCGACAAGGCCGACACGGCTGGGGGTTGGCAGCCAACGCAAGCCGCGGCCGCGCAGGATACTCGTCAGCTGGGTGATCTCGTCCCGTAAGTCGGCGATTGCGAGCGCGATGAGCATGCTTGCCGCGGGCGCTAGTGAGAGTACGTAGCCGGGCTCCCCCAGATGGGCAAAGACGTACACGCCTATTGGCGGCACGACCCAGATCCCCAGGAATCGGCTGCGATAGTCGGATGCCAGTCGGGCTGGCCCGAAACGTCGACCCAGCAGGTACAGCACCAGCACCAGGCCGATTCCGAGCATCTGGCGGAGGTAATTCACCAGAAAGTTCAGGTTGTAACTCGCCTGGGTCTCGCCGCCGGACGCGAAATCGCCGATCACATATGCAGATTGTGGCGACCACACCTGCAGATATGTGGCTAACGCCTGGCGGTACACGTCCCAGCCGCCGCTCAGCACAATCATGGGGACGGCCCAGGCGCCAACCACCGCCGCCGCCAGACCAAGACACGCCAGGCGCAGTCGCCAGTTGACGGTCCACATGGCCCATATCCCCAGCGGAACGCAGAACACCGCCGCATCCCAGCGCACCCCGGCCGAAATGCCCCAGGCGAGTCCCAGCACTAGGATGAGCCGGGCGCGTCCGGTGATGACCGCGTGGGCCAGGAAGGCCAAGGTGGCCGTCTCGCCGGCCAGCGCAACATACGGGTAGGCCACCTCGCCGTAGCCCCAGAAGCCCACCGTGCATACGAGGAGCAGCCCAGCCAGAAGCCCGACAGTGCGCCCAAATAGCGCTCGTCCGAGGCCAATCGTGCAGGCGGTCGCCAGCGCGCTCCAGAGAACGCCCTCGAGTACTAGCGATCGGTTCGCGTCGTGCACGACCAGATCGATGGCCCGCCCGAAGAAGACATACAGGGGATAACCGGGCGGGTGCGGCTGATGGAAGGCAACGTTGTAGAAGGTGCTCACAGCCAAGGCATAGTTGGCTGAGTCGAAGGCGTACAGCGTCTGGGTCATGAACGGCAGCCGCGTCAAGACAGTCGCAATCACCAGCGCAAGGGCCACGCTTCCGAAGAGTGTTGGTCGCCGCGCTCGCCCGCCTGCTGTCTCCGTCGCGGGCGCCACTGCACCCGACGCCGCCGAGACACGCTGCAGCTCGCGGAATCCGAGGGTTCGCCCGCTCGGAGGTGCTGATGCGGTGAGCGGCGTGCTACGCGAAGCGCGTGCCAGCCGCATGAGCGGCGATCGACTCCCCCACGAACTGCTGCAGCCGCTGGCGAAACACCTGTCGATCGAACTTGCGCGCATGCGCGCGCAGCTCGTCTGGGTCCCAGGGCGTCGCCTCGGCGCGTCGAACCGCGGCCATCAAGCTCTCGACCTGTTGTTCGGGAAACAGAACTCCGGTGTGACCATCCACAACCGTATCCAGGGCCCCGCCGGCGGCGTAGGCGATGACCGGGCGACCGCTGGCATTGGCTTCCAGCGGCGCGATCCCGAAGTCTTCCTCACCCGGGAATACCAGGCCTCGGCATCCCGCATACAGCTGCTTCAGCTCAGCATCGGAAACACGTCCAACGAATTCGACGCTGCGGCCTGCCCGCGCCCGCAAAGACCCAAGATCACGCCCGTTGCCAGAGATCTTGAGCTTGATGCCCAGTTTGGTGAACGCATCGACCGCCAGGTCGATCCGTTTGTACGGGATCAGCCTCGCCGCGACCAGGTAATAGTCGCCAACCGCCGACGAGGCGTGCACGAACGCATCACAGTTCACTGGCGGGTAAATCACGCTCGCGTCGCGCCGGTAGTACTTCCGAATGCGCGCGGCCACAGACTGTGAGATAGCCAGGAAGCGATCCACGTTCTGCGCGGTGGCTACGTCCCACGAGCGCAACTGGCTGATGGCAGCCGGCAGCACGATTCGCGCCGCTGGGCCGAGCCGTTCGCGTTCAACGTAGGCGTGGTAGTTCCAGACCCAGCGCATGGGCGTCAAGCAGTAGCAGATGTGCAGCGTGGCAGGGGTCGTGACCACGCCCTTACAGAACGCCGAGCTGTTCGAGATGACCACGTCGAACCCGCTCAGGTCGAAGGTCTCGAAGGCGAGAGGGTAGAGCAGCAAGAAGGGCTGATGGTTGCGGGTGACCAGCGGCAAACGTTGCATGAATGAGGTGCGGATGTCGAGCTCGCGAATGGCAGGCGACATCTTTTCCCGCCAGTACATCGACGTATACACGGGTGCGCTGGGAAACAACGTGTGGAGTTCTTCGAGAACGCGCTCTGCGCCGCCGTACTGATTCAAATAGTCATGAACGAGCGCGACCCTCAGGGTCAAAACGCACCCTTGCCGCTGAGCACGGCGGGGAGTGTGCGCAACAGGATCCGCAAGTCCATCCCCAGCGACCAGTTCTCGATGTACATGATGTCCATCAGGACCTGCTCCGAGAAACCCAGCTCGCTGCGACCACTCACCTGCCACAGACCGGTGATGCCCGGCAGCGTTTCGAGTCGATGGAGCTGCCATTCCTCATACAAGGCCACCTCGCGTGGCACAGCCGGACGCGGCCCGACCAGACTCATCTCACCCGTCACCACGTTCCACAACTGCGGCAGCTCGTCGATGCTCCAGCGTCGCATGAAGGCTCCAACCCGTGTTCGACGAGGATCCTCACGCATTTTGAATATTGGCCCTTCGGCCTCGTTGTACTCGAGGAGCTGGGCCAGTTGCTGGTCGGCGCCTTGCCTCATCGAGCGGAATTTGCGCATCTTGAATTCACGTCCGCCGCGGCCAACCCGGACCTGGCCGTACAAAGGTGAGGCGCCCGGGTCTTCGAACCAGATGAGCAACAGAAGCGGCACGAAAAACCAGGCGAACAAAACCAGGATGGTCACAGACACGGCGATGTCGATGACCCGCTTGGTGATGAAATTCACCCCGAGAATGGCGTGATCCTTCATCCCCATCAGGGGAATGCCGTTGACCGTGTCGATGTCCAGGCGGCCAAGGCTCACCTCGTACAGATCGGGCACTAGCCGGAATTGGACGCCGTCCCGCCGACAGTGCGTCACGATGCGCATGATGGCCTCGTGCGAAGCGCTCGGCAGCGCAATCACGACCTGGGCGATTCGCTCCTGGTGGATGACGCGCTCCAGTTCGTCGGGGGTACCCAGCCGATGGAAGCGACCGAAGTCGCCATCGCCGTCAGTCGAGAGAAAACCTGCCACCTGGTAGCCCAGATGCGGGCGCCCAGCCAGGGCCTGCATGATCATCCGACCAACGGTGTTGTCGCCGACGACCAGCGTCCGCGCTACTCCTATTCCGCGCTGGTGCAACACTCCAAGAATCCACAGACACACGGCTCGCCCGACCACCACCAGTACGGTCATCAGTATCCAGGCGAAAATCAGCGTCAGGCGCGATTCGGCCGGGTAGCGCACAAACGTCGAACCGGCGAACAAAAGCATGACCGACAGTCCTGACGCGGTGAAGATCGTCGATAGATCGTCGAAGGCACTCGCGGCGCGTGGAAGACGGTACAGCCCGCGCAGCCCAATGCTGCACGCGAACGTCAGGGACAGGGCGATCTGGAGCGGCAGATAGACCTCATGCTCGACATAATTGCCAGGATCGAGGTCGACCACCAGTCCGAGCCGGTAGCGGGCGAACCAGGCCAGGTAAAACGCCAGGTTGACGGCGCCGACGTCGATGGCCACCAACACCAGGCGTTCGAGCGCGTGGGGTGACGCGACAAATGCCGGCTGTATTCCCCCCAGCGCGTCGTGGCGTTTGACAGCCGACGAGCTCAGATTTGCCGAAACGCGCTCAGGGCGTGTGGGTCGGGTGGACTGGGGCGAGCGCGAAGTGGCCACTAGCGTCCAGTCGCCAGGGCATAGCTCGCCACGGTTTGGTCAGCCATCGCCCGCCATCTGAAGCGGCTGGCCTGGATACGACCAGCCGCGCGCATCTCCCTTTGAAGCTGGGGGTCACCGAGGACGCGCTCCATCTCTCGCGCGAGGAGAACACTATCTCGAGCTGGGACCATCAGAGCCGCCTTGCCTGCTACTTCTGGGAGTGAAGCCGCGGTGGAGGTGATCACCGGAGTGCCGCAGGCCATGGCTTCGAGTACGGGCAGGCCGAAACCTTCGTACAGGCTGGGGAACGTGAACAGCCGGGCGGCATTGTACCAAAGGGGTAATTCATCTTCCGGGACGAAGCCCAGGAAATGCACGTCTTCGGACAGGTGAAGCCGCTGAACTGTGTCGAATATGGGACTGAACCGCCAACCAGTCCCACCCGCCACATACAGCGGCGGCCGGGGAGTGCTCAGTCGCGCACACGCATGCAGCAATCCGACCAGGTTCTTGCGCGGCTCGAGCGTGCCGACGGCAAACACGAACGCTTCTGGCAAGCCGCGGTCCAGACGAAAGGCCTCGACTTCGGTAGCTGGCAGCGGACGAAAGCGCTCCTCGGCTGCAGGGTAGGCCAGGTCCACAAGCTGCTCGGGCACGCTCAGCAGGCGCACGATATCACGTCGAGCGTGTTCGGAAATGGTCAGAATGCGACTTGCTCGCCGAACGGCTGCGCGCGTGGTGGCAGCCAGGTACAAGCGGTTGACGATTTTGAAGGCGCTTGGGAAGTGCAGGAAGCTCAGATCGTAGACTGTCACGACACCTGGACCTGACCACGCTGCTGGTAAAGCGTACGCCAGGCCGTGCAACAGGTCAGGCTTGAGCGCCGCCAGCCGGCGTGGCAAAAGCGCCTGTTCCCAGGCAATGCGGAGCGTTGGCCGCAACGTGAGCTCACCGCTGGGGTGAAATCGAAGAGCCCCCGCTGCGTCGGGAAATCCTTACGTCGCCGCGGGCGCGAACACGTCGTAGGTGTGTCCGCGTGGGTCTCGGGCGAGCTCTGCCAGAAGGTGGTAAATGACCCGGCTGATGCCGCCGCTGCGGTAGTTCTTGGCCGACGACAGGAGTTGGGCGTTCAGGGCGATTCGCATGCTGTGCTGGGGCGGACGCCACACGGTACTCGATCCGCGGCCGCTGCGAAGCGACACGGGCGAGTCCCGTGCAGGACAGTTACCGTTAGTGTGTGGCTGCGAAGATCTGGCCGGCACAACGCTCAGTCGGAGGCGACGCCGCAGTGTGGGTTGCGAGCGGGCTGCTTTGTCTCGCGCTTGTCGCCGTGTTGGTTGGCGGCTCGCGTGAGCCCGGTGTCAGTCTGCTGCTGCTGTGCGCGCTCGCGGTCATTCTGGCTGGAGCCGGGTGTGTGCTGCTCGTCCTCGGATTGGCGTACCGACGGCTGGCCTTCGCGCTCACGGATACCGCGCTCCACATCGTGTGGCTGGAGAATACAGAGGTCGTGCCGTACAACGTTATTCAGGGCATCTATACCGGCCAGCGACTATCAGGACACGCCACCCCGAGCATCCCGAACTGGCCAGGCATCCGGGTGGGGGCGGCGCGTGTTCGGGGCCTGGGTCGGGTACGGTTTTTTGCGACCTCGTCCGATCAGTCGCTGCTCACCCTGATCACCGTGGAACAGGGCGGGGTAGTCGTCTCGGCGCGCCGCCCGGCGGAGTTTCGTGCCGCGCTAATCGAGCGGGTGGAAGCGAGTCAGGAGCCCGACGCCGATCCAGGCGGCTGGCAGCCGAGCCCACCTGCTACCGCGCCCTGGAGTGCCCTCGCCGATCCCTGGCTGCCCGTTGCCGCCGGGGTTGGCGCACTCCTGCTCCTGCTCGTGCTCGCAACCATCGTGTTCCGATTCGACGGCCTGCCAGATCAGGTCGCGCTGCATTTCGAGGCTAGCGGTCGACCCAACGACCTTGCGCCCAAGTCTGACCTCCTGCGGCTGCCCCTGCTCGGCTTGAGCTGTCTCCTGGTCAACTGGGTGCTAGGGGCATGCGTGCACCCGCGCGAGCGCGTGCTTTCTCGCCTGCTGTGGATCGGCGGCGCGATCGTCCTGCTCGTCCTGCTGGCGGGTGTGCTGCGCCTGGCGGCGTGAACGACGCTCATCTGGTCCACCTGGTGGACGGCCTCGAAGACTCAGCCGATGGCTACGTCACCCTTGCCCAGGTCGAGGCCGCAGCGGGTCACCAGGTCTCGGACCCTATCGCCAGAGGTCTCCTGCTGGTGGACTACCGCACCCGCCTGGATGGCACGCCGGTAACCCTGTGCCGTCTCAATCGCCATCACCCACTCGTCGCCCAACTTACCGGCTGGTGAAGGCGGCTCTACGAGTTTCGAGTTCAGGATGTTTGCGGAATGCGAAAGTCCTGGCCGAGGACGATGCGGATATCGGCTGGGGCATTTGGCGTCGGCTGCGTGGTAATCGCCGTGGAGGGTACCCGCAAGGTCGTCGCCAGCGCCTGCGCAGCCCCCTTGTCTTCAGTCAGGATCTGCACCACGGATGAGGCGTAGTCAGTACGTTCGGCGGCGGCGATGCGCACCACGTTGAATCCCTGAGCCGTGAGATAGTCGGCCGTCTTTTGCCCCAGGCCGACTGTGCCACTGCCATTGAGCACCTCAATCTTGGATTGCAGCTCCGGGTGCGCAGAGGTGCGCTGCGCGGTGTCGATCGCCCGCCGAATGGCCGCAAAGTTCGGCTGCAGCAGGTCGGCGCCGTCCGAGCCCTTGAACGGCGTGACGTAGTTCGCGTCGATGACGACGCTAGTGATCTTGTTGCGATCGATGTGTGAGATGAGCTTGCTCAGGGCCAGCATCTGGACGGGTGTCAAATCGGTGGTCAGCGAGTTCTGAACGATGCTCAGTAACTCTGGCGCCTTGGACAGCATGTTGAGCTGCAGCGCTCGAGCCCGCAGACCGACGATCACCTTCTGCTGCCGGCCCGCGCGAGCAAAGTCGCTCATGCCATGCCGGGACCGCGCGTACTGCAGAGCAGTTCGGCCATCCATCAGTTGTGGGCCGGGCCCGAAATAGATGCGTTGGTAGCCGTAGTCCTCGGTTGGGTACTCGTCGTCCTTGACCGGCCAGTCGACGTCGATGACCACGCCACCCGCGGTATCGATGAGTTGCTCGAACCCGCGGAAATCCACGCGCGCGTAGAACTGGATCGGCACGCCAAAATCTGCGATAACGGTTTGCCGAGCCAGGTCCGGCCCGCCCACAGCGTGGGCGGCGTTGATGCGTTGCTGGCCACCCGAGCAGCCCTGGCTATACGTGCAGCCCGGAATATTGACCCACATGTCGCGCGGGAGCGACACGAGCGCGGCCGACTTGGTGACCGGATCAATACTGGCCAGCATCATCGTGTCGGAGCGGGTACCGGCGATGGGCTCATCGTCACGCTTGTCGATACCCAGCAGCAAAATGTTGATGCGGTCAGTGCCCTGCCAATCCGGCAGGACGTTCTGGACGACGGCGGCGATGCCGCTGGTGACCTGTGGCGGGTTGACCGGGTTGCTGATCGGGCCTGGCTTGCTGACCGGCACAGGCACCGACATGCTGACCGGTCCAGCACCGACCAGCACGACGCTCGGGGCCCCCTCCGGCAGGCTGCTCGAGCGTGTGCCGAGCGCACGCCAATTGGCGAGAAATACGACGCCGAACGCGGCACCGCCGAGGACGAATGCCCAAAAGGCGACGACGGCAAATACCGGCGGGTGCGAGCGGCCCGGAGCGGGGTCACTCATCGAGACGGAAACGCCCATTGATAGCTTCGTCGGATTATAGGCAGCACTCGGCCCCGCCAGAGCCAGAATCAGCTAGGAGTCGTCACGAGCCCGCCACGGGGGCCCGCCATCCCCCGCCGCCTCCCACCAGCCTAATTGAACGGCGTCAGCCCAACCGTCACGCGCAGATCGCCTGCACGGCTTTGCGGGCGAGTTCGGCCGGCACGTCGTCCCGAACGCGGGCAGCGCCAACGCGTTCAGCCAGCACCCAACGCTGGCGGCTGCCGGAGCGCTTCTTGTCGAGCGCCAGGCGGCTCACCACCTCTTCAACGCGACACGGCCAGCACAGCGGTAGCTGGAGGGCCCGCAGCAGCTCAGTCTGCCGGCGGGCGTCGTCGAGCGCCAGCATGTCGAGCCATTGCGCAAGGTGAGCCGCTGCCTGCATGCCCACCGCGACGGCCTCTCCATGGAGCAGCGCGCCGTACCCGGCACCAGCCTCGAGCGCGTGTCCAACCGTGTGGCCGTAGTTCAAAAGCATGCGGTCGCCGGATTCGCGCTCGTCGCGTTCGACAATCTGCGCCTTCAACTCGATCGAACGCGCCACGAATGGGGCCAGAATGTCGCCAGCGTGAGGTGTGAGCTGCGCAGCGACCTGCTCGAGCCTGGCGAACAGCTCGGCATCCAGGATCATCGCCATCTTGGCTACTTCGGCCATGCCGGCGGCGAACGCTCGCGGCGCCAGAGTCGCCAGCAGGCGGGTATCGGCCACCACGCACACTGGCTGGAAAAAGGCCCCGATCAAGTTCTTGCCGCGCGCGTGATTGACGCCGGTTTTGCCACCTACAGCCGCATCCACCTGGGCAAGCAACGTCGTCGGTGCATTCACCAGGCCGATCCCGCGCAGATAACACGCCGCGGCGAAGCCAGTCAGATCACACACCACACCGCCGCCAAAGGCGACCAGTGCGTCCCGCCGCTGCGCGCCGAGTTCTACAAGCCAGTCCCAGACGCGCGCCACGTTGTCCAGGGTCTTGTCGGACTCCCGTCCTGACATACGCAGCACCGGCGCATCCGGCAGCACCCCGTGAAGTACGCCGCCGTGCAGCGAGAGGGCGAACTCGTCGGCCACGACAAACAGCCGGCCTGTAAACCCCGCTTCGGCAAGCGCTTGCGGCAGGTGCTCCATCGCGCCTGGTCCAGCCAGGAGCGGCACATCGCGCCCACCTGCGCGCAACACCCGCACCGCGATTGGCCCGCCGGGTCGTGTGTAGGGGTCGCTCACATCCGCCCCGCCCGACGCGTGTCCGGACTCACGACCGAGCTCATCGCTCGGCAGGTGCGGCAGCAGTTGCGCGATGAGCGCGCTGCCACGCCAACCAGCGGCGGCGGAGCTCACCCACCAGCTCATACCGCGACCGGTCGTCAACGCCAATCGTGACGTGCGCTGCCGCGTACGCTTCCTTGCGCTCCGCCATCAAGTGAACGACGCGAGCCAGCGGGTCAGGGCTCTCCAGGAGCGGCCGCGGCCGGCCCGACTTGCTGTTCCGCAGACGGTCGACCACCGTGTCGGGTCTGACCTGCAGGTGGATGACCAGATTGCCGCTCCGAAGCTTCTCGCGATTTTCGGGATCGACGAAGGCGCCGCCACCAGTGCTGACCACCTGGTTGCGTGCGGCCAGGATGCGGCTGATCACTTCCCGCTCTATCGCGCGGAAGCCCACTTCACCGTCGTCTCGAAAAATTTCGGGGATGCTTCGGCCGGTCATCTCTTCGATACACCGGTCGCTGTCGACGAATGCCAGGCCCAAGCGTCTGGCGACGTTGCGCCCGAGCGTGGTCTTGCCACTGCAGCTGAACCCGACCAGGATCAGGTTGTCCATCCGTCAGTCACCGCGTCGCGTTCCACGTTTGGTGTAACCCCGAAAATTGGCTAGCGCCTCGTCCAGGCTGTCACCTGCGAACTTGAAGCGCATCGCGTCGGCCAGCACCAGAGCCACCATCGCTTCGCCGACGACACCGGCGGCGGGCACCACGCACACGTCGCTGCGCTCCACGTGGGCCAGGCTTCGCTCGCGGGTGGCGTAGTCGATCGAGGGGAGCGGATGGATGAGTGTGGAGATCGGTTTGGCTGCCCCGCGCACGACGACTGGGGCACCGTTGGTCACGCCGCCCTCGAGTCCGCCAGCCCTGTTTGTGGGTCGCAGCCAGCCGCGCTGAGGATCGAAGTCGATGATGTCATGGGCCTCTGAGCCCGGCCGCGAGGCATTGTCGAAGGCGTCGCCGAGCTCGACCCCCTTGACCGACTGAATGCTCATGACCGCCGCGGCCAAACGACCATCCAGCCGCTCGTCCCACTGGCCATACGTGCCCAAGCCGATCGGCAGCCCGTAGCCAATCACCTCGAAGACGCCTCCGAGCGTGTCGCCACCAGCGCGGGCCGTCTTGATGAGCTCGATGGCCTGCGCTTCGAACACCTGATCGCCCGTCCGCAGCTGCGAATTTTCTACGTTCGACCACCACGCATGTGTTGCCGCCTCGGGCTTCAGCGTGAGGTCGTCAGGCACATTGGCTCGGGTCGAGCCAACACTCCGCACGTGACTGCGAACCTCAACGCCAAAGTGGCGCAAGAAGGTCTTGGCCAACGCGCCAGCGGCGACACGCGATGCCGTTTCTCGGGCGCTGGCACGTTCGAGCACGTTCCGAACGTCCCCGAGACCATACTTGACCACTCCCGCCAGATCCGCGTGCCCGGGCCGTAGCCGCGTCACCGGTGGCGGCGGTTCTGGCACGGGTTCGATATCCATTTTCCCCTGCCAGTTGGCCCAGTCTCGATTTTTAACCACCATAGCTATTGGGCCGCCCATGCTCAGGCCATGCCGCACGCCGGCCACGATCTCCACCCGGTCATGCTCGATCTGTTGTCGCCCGCCGCGCCCGTAGCCCTTCTGACGCCGCGCCAGGTCGACGTCGATGTCCTCGGCCAGGACCGGCATGCCGGCCGGCAGATTCTCGACGAAGATCGTGAGCTGCGGCCCGTGCGATTCCCCGGCCGTAACCACGCGCAAGTAGCCCAGGCTCACGGCCTGAACGCCCACGGAATGGCTGCCTCGTACGCGGCCATGGGTGCCGGCTGTCCCGTCCATAGCTCGAATGCCAGCGCGGCCTGATGCAGCAGCATGCCCAATCCATTCTCGGCTCGCGCTCCGGCCTGGCGCGCAGCGACCATGAACGCCGATTCCGGGGGGTTGTAGGCCAGCTCGATGGCCACGCTGTCACGACTGTAGCAGCTGGGGTGCAAACTCGGCGCAGCTCCGTGGTGGCCCAGAGATGTGGCGTTGACGACCACCTTCCAGGCAGTCGTTGCGGGCTTGCCCACTTCGTCCAGGGCGCCCCAGCCCAGCTCCACGCCCGGCACATGCGCCTGGAGGCTCGACACGACATCCTGCGCCCGTTCGACGGTTCGATTCAACACTCGCACTGAGCTCGCCTGGAGATCGGCTAGCGCCCAGACCGCGGCTCGGCCGGCGCCACCCGCCCCGAGCACGAGTGCCGCTCGCTCGGCCGGGTCGATCGAAACCTGCCGCATCCAGCGCGCCAGGCCGCGTGCGTCCGTGTTGCCTCCAACCAGCCGTCCCGCCCGATTGGCGATGGTGTTCAGGACGCCGAGCGCCAGGACCTCGTCTGAGACCTCATCCATGTACGCCACCACGGTCTGCTTATGCGGCGCCGTGACATTGGCGCCAATACAGTCTGGGCTGCGGAGTCGCGCGACCGCTTCGGCCAGTGCGTGCGGAGCAACCTCCCACGCCTCGTACTTGGCGTCGATACCCAAGCTGCGGAAGGCCGCGTTGTGGAGCGCCGGCGACAGGGAGTGCGCCACCGGCTGGCCGAGCAAACACGCCCATCGGTGACTCACCCGCAGCTCAGGGCCAGAAGATCGGCCCAGAAGCTGGGGTACGAAATGGACACGCTATCCGCGCCGTCAATCTGGGCGCCATCGCCGAGCGCGCCAGCCAGCGCAAACAGCATCGCCATGCGGTGGTCGCCGTGGCTATCTGCGCGACCCATCTCCAGACGTGAGCGTCGGATGCGCCAACCGTCAACAGTGCTTTCGATGTCAGCGCCGAGCTTTGAGAGCCCGTCCGCCACAACTGCTAAGCGGTCCGACTCCTTGGCTCGGAGCTCGCCTGCTTCGCCCACCACTGTCTCGCCGTCGGCGAACAACCCGAGCAGGGCGACCAGTGGAATCTCGTCGATCGCCAGCGACACCAGCTCACCGCCCACGTGAACGCCGTGCAGCTGGCTGGATCGCACCAGCACGTCGGCCACGGGCTCGCCCGCGGCATCTCGGGCGTTTTCGAGCTCGACGTCGGCACCCATGCGTTCGAGAATCGTCAACAACCCAGTTCGACTTGGATTGAGGCCGACGTCGCGCACACGAATTTCTGCCGAGGGGTGCAGGACGCCAAGCACGAGCCAGAACGCGGCGGAAGAAAAATCACCGGGCACTTGCACGTCGACGCAGCGCAATGCACGGCCAGGTGTCAGGCTGACGACGTGCCCAGTCTGTCGCACGTCGGCGCCCATCGCCTTCAGCAGGCGCTCGGTGTGGTCGCGAGTCGGCGCTGGCTCCACAACACTGGTCTCGCCGCGGGCGAACAATCCGGCCAGCAGCAGCGCTGACTTGACCTGCGCGCTGGCGATGCTCAGCCGATGCTCGACGCCCCGCAGGCTCGACACCGGCGAGATTGCCAGCGGCGCCAGGCGGCCCCCATCGCGTCCGTCGATCGCCGCTCCAGCTCGGCGTAGCGGTTCGACGATGCGCGCCATCGGCCGCCGACGCAGCGAGCCGTCGCCGCTGAGCACGGCGAAGATGCCTGAGCCGGCCAGCATGCCGCTGAGCAGACGCATGCTCGTGCCCGAGTTGCCGCAATCCAGCACGTCGGCTGGCTCGCGCAGCCCGCCCAGACCGATGCCTTTGACGTGCACGCGATCGTCGTCGCGTTCGATCTCGACCCCGAGACTCTCAAGGCAGCTGAGCGTCGAGGCGCAGTCGCCGCCGGGCGAGAAGTTGGTGATGCTGGCTTCGCCCTCGCCGAGCGCGTTGAAAAGGGCGGCGCGATGGGAAATGGACTTGTCGCCCGGCACCCTCAGGCTGCCCCGAATGGCTCGCGCCGGGGCCACCTGTTTGACCGCCGCCCGTCCGGCGCTCGCTTGCCGCCCCGTCGAACCCTGCGCCGGCCCCGCAACACTCACGCAGTGGCCTGAAGCAGTGTGCGTGGGCGTGCCAGCGGGCGACCCACCGCTAGCAGCACTTGCTCGAGCGTGTGCATCAAGTCCTCGAAACCTTCGAGGGTCAGCGACTGCGGGCCGTCCGACATGGCCGTATCCGGCTCGGGGTGAACCTCGATGATGAGGCCGTCAGCGCCTGCCGCCGCGGCCGCCAGGGCCATCGGTTTGACAAGGTAGCGATGTCCGGTCCCGTGGCTCGGGTCGGCGATGATCGGCAGGTGACTCAGGCGCTTGATGAGGGGGATCGCGCTCAGATCGAGCGTGTTGCGCGTCGCCGTTTCGAATGTTCGTATGCCGCGTTCACACAGGATCACATTCGGGTTGCCAGCGTGCATGATGTATTCGGCGGCCATCAACCATTCCTCAATCGTGGCTGACAGACCGCGCTTCAACATCGTGGCCTTGCCGGTGCGCCCAATCTCCTTGAGCAGGGGAAAGTTCTGCATGTTGCGGGCGCCGATCTGCAGGACATCGGCCGTTTCCGCGACTCGGCCAACCTGGCCGGGGTCCATCACCTCGGTGATGATTGGCAAGCCGCTGCGTCGGCTGGCTTCCTCCAGCAGCTCGAGGCCATCGACACCCATGCCCTGGAACGCGTATGGCGAAGTCCGCGGCTTGAAGGCTCCGCCTCGCAACAGGGTTGCGCCCGACGCGGCGACACTGACCGCGGTGCGCAGCAGCTGCTCGCGACTTTCGACTGAGCACGGGCCCGCCATGACCACGAACTCGCGACCGCCGATGGGCTGCCCCCACCCGGCTTCGACGATGGTGTCGCCCGGCTTGAAGTCGCGGCTGGCCAGTTTGTAGGGCCGCGTAATCCGTGTCACACGGTCGACACCTGGCAGGACTTCGAGTGTTTCTAAGAGGTCTTCTGGAAAGCCCGTCCCGATGACACCGATTACCGTGCGTTGCTCCCCGTGGGATACCTGCGCCTTGAGGTTGTGGAGCCGCAGCACTTCGACGACGTGTTCTATGTCCTCGGCCGTGGCAGTTGGTTGCATGACTGCGATCATCGACGTTCCTTGAGCCTCCTCACTGGACGAAGGGGATAAACAAAAGAGCGGCCCTGGTGGGGACCGCTCTTTCGACATGACAGAATCGCGTGGCTACTCAGCGTTTCCGCAGCGACCCCGTCATGCCGGACGTAAACAGATACGAGTAGGCCTGCTGCCTCATCGCGGCGAGTATACGCTACGCAAATCGACGCCTGTCAAACGACGCGGAAACCTACACTGCCTGGCGTGCCGTCTCCGCTGCTGAAGGTGCTGACCGTTTTCGGCACACGCCCCGAAGCCGTCAAGCTCGGACCCGTTATTCGCGAGCTTGGCCGATATCCGGATCGCATCCTCAGTCGGGTGTGCGTGAGCGCCCAGCACCGCGACATGCTGGACCAGGTGCTGCACATCTTTGGGATCCAGCCCGACTATGACCTGAACGTGATGCAGGCTGATCAGACTCCGACCCGGGTCGCGGCGGCGGTGCTGTCTCGACTCGAGCCGATCCTGCTGGACGAGCAGCCGGATTGGGTGCTGGTCCAGGGCGATACCACGACCGTGGCCGCCGCTGCTCTGGCGGCATTCTATGCACGCTGCAGAGTCGGTCACGTCGAGGCCGGCCTGCGCACGCGTGACCGCTGGCAGCCCTTTCCCGAAGAGATCAACCGCCGCGTGGCGGCGGTCATTGCGGATCGCCACTTCGCGCCCACCGCGCGCTCACGCGACAACCTCCTTCGGGCGGATGTCCCAGCCGGGGCTGTCCTCGTCACCGGGAACACTGGCATCGACGCATTGCGCTGGATTACTGCTCAGCCGGAAGGCGTTGAAGTCCTCGAACTGCTCGGCGGCTCAGGCGCGTCCCGCGTCGTTCTCGTAACGGCTCATCGGCGCGAAAACTTCGGCGAGCCTATGCGCAATATCTGCTTAGCGCTGCGGGACCTGGCTGAGCGCTACGGGAACGCTATCCGCATCATCTATCCCGTGCACCGCAACCCGAACGTGTGGGGTCCAGTGCACGAGCTGCTGGCGGATATTCCGAACATCACCCTGCGCCCCCCGCTTGACTATCTTCCCAACTTGCAGTTGATGAAGCGCGCGTACCTGGTGATCACCGATTCAGGAGGTATTCAGGAGGAGGCGCCTGGTCTGGGCGTCCCGGCGCTCGTGTTGCGAGAGGTCACCGAGCGACCCGAAGGAGTTGCGACTGGGGCCCTGAGACTCGTCGGCACCGCCCGCGACCGCATTGTTTCGGAGGCCAGCCGCCTGCTCGACAACTCGGCCGAGTACGAGCGCATGGCCAACGCCGAGAACCCATTCGGCGACGGCCACGCAGCCGAGCGCATCGTCGCCTCACTCCTCGCCGACCACCCGCGACCACCTCCTTCTCCCTGAGCGCGCATCCCGCCCCACTCCTCGGCAGCGTTGGCCTGGATCTCGCGATGAACTCACCGCCCGTGCGCTTCAACTCGCAAATCGCCGTAAGTTCGTCTGGTCGGCGCCAACTGGCCGCTTACCCGAACCGGGCAATGCCCCAGCGCGGTAGCTACGAGTTCAGCACAGCAGCAGCACTCGGCGTCCGCAATTGGCCGCTTACCTCGAGGGGGGCAGTGCTCAAGCGCGGAGCTACCAGTTCAGCACAGCAACAGCACTCGGGGTTCGCTCAAGGGCCCTCGGATCAGCTTCCAGAGCGTGCAGGTGATAATTGCAGCTCGCCAGCAACTAAATTTAATTCCCAATGCTCCCTTTGAACCGGACGGAGCCACGCAGTGGCGGGCGAGGGGGCTCGCGCTGCTGGGTCTGGGCGGCTACGTGGGGTTGGGGGTAAGGAAGCGCTCGGGCCCGAACGCTGCAAACTCGGCGGCGGGGGTGCCTGAGACAATCTGGTCCGCCACCAGCCGTCCCGTCAGGGGACCCAGCAGGACCCCGTTCCGGTAGTGGGCGGTGGCCACCATCAAGCCGTCCATGCCCGGCGCCCAGCCAACGATCGGGTGGCGGTCAGGCGCCGCGGGCCGCAAGCCTGCCCACGCGCCCTCGACCACGAAGCCACCCGCGGCTGGCACGACCTCCAGCGCTGCCTCGGTAAGCCGATTCAGCCCGGCCAGCGTGGGCCGGGCGTCATAGTTGCCCTCCTCCTCGGTCGCACCCAGGAGGATCTCTCCATCCGGGCGCGGCACCAAATAGCACTCGCCTGACCAGATTACCCGCCGCGGGCTCTTGCCGAGCGCCCGCAGGCTCAGCACTTGCCCTTTCACGGGAGTGACCGGCACGTCGAGCCCGGCCCTACCTGCCAGCTCCGGACTCCAGACGCCGGCCGCCAGAACAACCGTCTCCGCGGCTAAAACACCTGTCGGCGTTGCAACTCCAGTCACACGCTGGCCAACCGCCTCCAGTCCTATCGCCCAGGTCCCTTCGAGAAGTCGCGCGCCGTGGCCAGCGGCCGCCGTGGCGAGCGCCTGGACCAGGCGCGGGCTGCGCACCTGCGCTTCGTCGGGCAACCACAGCCCGCCGGCCAGCAGGCGACCCGCAACCCCGCCGAGCAATGGCTCTCGCCGACCCAGGTCGTCAGACTCGACCCACTCGGCAGCCAGCCCTCGCGCCGACTGCCACCGCTGCTGACGTTGCAGATCGGTTCGCTCGGCCTCCGTGCGGGCCACACGCAGGATGCCCGTGGCTCGGTACTCGACGTCCAGGCCAACCTCGTCGAGCAGGCGCTCCGCCAATCCAGCGTGCTCGGCGCGGCCGTGGAGTGCGAGTTCGAAGAACGGGTCCGCGAACGGAGCTTCGACCTGCGGCGCCAGCATGCCCGCCGCGACACCCGAGGCTCCCGCGGCGAGGTGGCTCCGCTCCAGCAGCGTCACCCGCACGCCGGCTCGCGCCAGGAAGTAGGCAATCGAGCAACCGATCACCCCACCGCCGACGATGACAACGTCAGAGCTGTCGGAGCTGCCGATCACGCGCCCCCGGCGCCGGGACCGACCACCTTCACCACCGGGCACCAGCGCATGGGCATCGCGTCACCCCAGCCGACCACGCGAGGACTCATGCGGACAGGCCGGCGCCCACGAGTCCCGTGGTCGGGCTGGACGGGACCGCGTGGTCGATGCGCGGCATGCGCCCGGCACGGTACCCAAGCCGCCCAGCAATGACCGCCTGCCGCATAGCGGCCGCCATCAGCGGCGGGTCGTCGGAACGCGACACGGCCGTGTTGATCAGACACGCCGCCGCGCCTGCCTCCATGGCGCGAACGGCGTCCGAGGGCGCGCCGATCCCGGCGTCGACCACGACCGGGACGTCGACGCGTTCGACGATCCGCCGGACGCCCTCCCAGTCCTGGACGCCCTGGCCGGAGCCGATCATCGACCCCAGCGGCATCACCGTTGCGGCGCCGGCATCTTCCAGGCGCAGCGCGGCAACCAGGTCGGTGGTGGTGTATGGCAGGACGACGAAGCCCTCCCGCACGAGGATGCGCGTAGCTTCGACGGTCCCGGCCACGTCCGGCCACAGCGTGCGCTCGTCGCCAATCACCTCGAGCTTGACCCAGCTGGTGCCAAGCGCTTCGCGGGCTAGCTCGGCCATGAACACGGCTTGCCGCACATTGGTGGCGCCAGCGGTATTCGGCAACAGGTGATACCGCTGGCGATCCAGCGCCGACAGAATGCCCGCGTCAGGCCCGCTGCCGTCGACGCCCGTCATCCGAATCGCCACGGTCACGAGTTCGGTCTGCGAAGCTTCGAGCGCTGCTTTCAGCACGCTAGGTGAGACGAACCGACCCGTGCCCATCAGCAACCGCGAAGTGAACGACGTTCCAGCGATGACGAGAGCATCGTCGTCATGCCAGGCCCCGCCAGCTACAACTTTGACCAAGTCCACGCGATCTCCATCCGCCAGTGTCAGTGATGGCCAGCGACGCCGTGGCACGACCTCGCCGTTGACCGCGACAGCCACGGCGTCCTCCCCCACGCCTTTGCTCGCCAGCAGAGCCGGTACATCCATGCCTTCGGTGGCAAACTCACACGACTGTTGGTTGACGATTAGCTGCATGCGCTTCCTTCCGTTCGAGGATTGGAAAGGGGTAGCGGGGGTGATGATTCGACGCGTCGAGCGCCAAACGCAATCGTCCAGCGGCTCGGCCAGGGTCCGGGTCTGAAAGAATCGCCGATATCACGGCGATGCCCGCGCAGCCGGTTCGCAAGACGTCGTCTACGTTGGCAACCGTGATCCCGCCTATCGCCAGTACGGGCGCCTCGACTGCTTTGACGATGGCGGCTAGTTGCGCCAGGCCATGCGGTGGCAGGCCAGGGTGCGACGTAGTCGGAAACACGTGCCCGAACGTGAGATAGTCGACGCCAGCCGCCGCCGCTTCGCGAGCTTCGGCCAGCCCGTGTACTGATCGGCCCACCAGGATCTGCCCGCCGCCGAGGTGGACGGCTTCCGCGACTGGCAAACTCTGCCCGGCCAGGTGCACGCCGTCAGCGCCGATCGCAAGCGCGACGTCCAGACGGTCGTTGACCGCGAGCCGCGCGGCGTGCTGCTGGGCTACGCGCAATAACCCAGTTGCCTGGTCGTATAGAGACGCGGCCGAAGCGGATTTGTCGCGCAACTGGACCCAGTCGGCCCCGCCGTCAAGCGCCAGGGCTACCGCATGGAGCAGCTCGCCGGGGCTGCGACGGGGCTCCGTGACGAGATGAAGTTGAAACCTGGACGATGGCAAAGAACGCTTCCCTCCGCTGGTATGACCCAGATCAGGTTCCTGGGGTACGAGGACTCAGTCCGCCTCGTTCTCAGCCCGAAGGCACCCCCAGCGTTCACGTTAGGTAGGTTCCGCAGTATAGCAAGACCACCGCGCTCAGCCCTTAATGCCGCTCATCACGATGCCGCGCACAAAATACCGCTGCATGGTGAAAAAGATCAGCACGCACGGCATAACCATCAATATCGATGCAGCCATGAGCAGGTGCTCACGCGGCTGCGATGGATCGGTGGCGGACTGCTGAAACCAGCGCAGTCCGACCGACAGCGGGAAGCTCTCGACCGTGCTCAGATAGATCAGCGGATGGAAGAAGTCGTTCCAATGCGTGAGGAACGAGAAGATGGCCACCGTGGCCAGCGCGGGTTGAGCGAGTGGCAGCAAGATTTGCCACAGGATCTGCCAGCTGTTTGCCCCATCGATAGTGGCCGCTTCGTCCAGATCACGAGGTACCTGGAGGAAGAATTGGCGCAGGAGGAAGATGCTGAAGGCTCCACCGCCAAACCACGACGGGACGATGAGGGGCCACCACGTGTCGATCCAGGTGTGCCCGAACAGCGCCAGCGGCACGTAGTGGAACAACAGGAACTTGGGGATAATGACGACTTCCTCTGGCAGCACCAGCGTCGACAACAAGACCATGAAGAAGAAGTCGCGCAGGCGCCAGCGAAAGCGCGAGAAGCCATACGCCGCCGCACACGCCGTCACGACAGTGCCGAGCACTGAAGCGCAGGTGATGATGATGCTGTTGAGGTACCACCTCGCGAAATACACGCCGGGCAAATCGAACAGGCGGGCGTAGTTTTCGAATGCCGGCTGCGCGGGCAGAAGCGCAGGCGGAAAGATATGGATCTCGGCCGCTGATTTGAGGGATCCGGAGATGGCAAACAGGAACGGGCCCATGAACACGATGGCTGCCAGAGTTGCCAGCACGTACAGCACGCCCCGACCCGCATACCGGGCCCAGCGTTCGCGGCCCTGCCCCGACGAGCGAAGTGGCGCAACCCTGGGCAGCGACTGAGCGGCGCTCATGCGCGCTCCTCCCCCTCGTAGTGCACCCAGCTCCGGGACCAGCGCACATTCAGGTACGTTAGAGACACGACCAGAAGGAAGAAGATCCATGCGAGCGCGGACGCATAGCCCATCTCGAAGAACTGGAAAGCGGTGTTGTACAGGTGCAGATTGAAGAACCAGGTGGCGTAGTTCGGGCCGCCCTGCGTCGCCAGTACAGCCACAGCAAACACTTTGAGCGCGGCGATGATGCCGATCACCAGATTGAAGAAGATGGTCGGCGTGATGAGTGGTAGGGTCACGTTGCGAAAGCGCTGCCAGGCACCGGCGCCATCTATAGCCGCGGCATCATGCAACTCCCGCGGCACGCTCTGAAGGCCTGCCAGAAAAATGACCATCGCCCCGCCGCCAACACTCGTCCACAGGCCGATCAGGATGAGCGACGGCAAGGCCAGAGCGGGCGTGGTGAGCCAGCGCGGTCCCTCGTCAACGCCGACCTGCCAGAGAAGCCAGTTGATGGCGCCGAAGTCAGGCTGATACAGCCAGCGCCAGATGACGGCCGCGGCAACCACCGGTGTCAGGGACGGCAGGAAAAATACCGTGCGGTACACGGCGGTACCCTTCAGGCCCTGATTGAGGAGTGTGGCCGCCAGCAGGGACAGACCGATACCGATCGGAACCATCACCAACGCATACTCGACCGTCCTGCCCATGGAGGGCCAGAACAGATCGTCTTTGCCGGACAGGGCGCGCGCAAAGTTGTCCAGGCCGACGAAACTCGGCGTACCCCCGATGGCGTACTTGGTGAAGCTGAGATAAAGCGACGCCACCATTGGGGCAAACACAAACAGGAAAAATCCCACCAGCCAGGGCGAGGTCCACAGCCATCCGGCAATCTCTTCCCGTGCGCGCAAGCTCAAGCGGCGCCGCTTGAGCGCTGGAGTTGAACGCCAGCGGTCAGTCAATTGATGGCTTGTCAATGACGTCCTGCAATTTCTTCTTGGCCTCAGGCAATGCCTGGTCGAGGGTGTCGGTACCTGCCCAGACGCCGGCGAAGACCTGGATGACTATCGAGTTGAACTCGGGCCAGCGAAAGTTGGCCGGCATTTGCCAAGGCTCGGCCTCGAGGATCGCCTTCACAAATACCTTGTGCGCCTTCAGTTGGGTCATCAGGCGCGGGTCGTCGAGCACCTTGGTGCGGACGGCGGGGCGGCTCCCGCCGCTCAGGACGATCGGCACCTGATTTTCGGGCTCCATGAGCCATTTGACAAACTGCCAGGCTTCGGGTTTGTGCTTCGAACTGGCGGCGATCGTCATGCCGTTGATGGTCAGCGACGTCCCGCGTTTGCCAGCGGGGCCCTTTGGCTGTAGCCCGACGCTCCATTTGAACTTACCCTGAATGACCTTGTCGCCGGGAGTGAACATAGCGGCGTACTGGCCCTGCACCATGGCAAGCTTGCTGCTGGCGAACAACTCGTTGTTGGTGTTCGCAGTAGCGGTTGTGTCTGGACCAGGCGCCGGGGAGGCTTTGCTCAAGAAGATGTCACGCACCCAGCTCATAGCCGCCAGGAATTCCGGCGTATCCATAGCGAGGCCCTTGCCGTCGGGGGTCATGAACCGCGCGCCGTAGGCGCCCAGAACATTGTTCAGGCTGAGGAAGTCGGTGCCGGGGCTATAACCGAAGACATCGGCTCGGCCATCCTTCGTCTTGGTCGTCTTGGTGGCCGCATCTCGCAGGGTGTCGTACGTCCAGTTCTGCAAGCTGTCCGGGTCCTCGGTGACGTTGAAGCCGGCGGCGTTCAACAGGTCGGCGTTGTACAGCAGTCCTCCATTGCCGGGATGTCCACCCCAGGGCATGCCGTACAACTTTCCGTTCAAGGACATCGACTGCAATCCGGCAGGAACGTAGTCGCTCATGTCGTACTTGTCGGCTGCGATGAGTGGGTCTAGCTCGGCCAGGATGCCGCGGTTGGCGAAATTGTGCAGATTGCCAGTGCTGGCCCAGAGGACGTCCGCGACTTGTCCCGTGGCATGCAGGGCCTGAACCTTGGACCAGTAGTCAGGCTCAGGTCCGTACGAGACATGCTTGAACTTGATGCCGGTCTGGGCCAGGAACGTCGTGACACTGTTCTCCATGATGTCGCCGTCGTTAGCGCCCCGCGTCGTTACCTGAAGCTCGACGCCGTTGCTCACGACAGGCGCCGCGGTTGTTCCAGGAGCGGTCGAGCTCGCGGCGGTTGTACCCGAAGCGGCCGTCGCCTGGGCAGTCGTCGCGCTCGCTGGCTGCGGCGCCGAAGGGCTCGCCTGGCGGCAGGCCTGGAGCACGGGCATTGCTGCTGCCGAACATAGCCCAACAACGAACCGGCGACGAGTGACGGTGGGCATGATTTCCCTCCCCGCGCCAGTTTAGAGCCGGTGGGGCGAGTCCCGATAGGCCAGCTACGGTGCGACGTGCATGGGCCAGCTTTGGAAAGCTACTGCTGGGATGCGTGTCCGGGTGGCGGAAGTCGAGACGCTGAGGAGTAGACTTAGTACAGGCAAGCTCTTCAGGAGGCCCGACGAGCGCCATGCTGCAATCGCACTTGCACAGCTTGATCGCCAAAGCGCACCGCTACCAGGCGGAGCCCGAGCGCTTCGAACGCACGAGTCAGGAGCCGCTCCGCGTACACGTTCACGGCGCCAACGGCGAGCACCTGGTGATGCTCCTGGAAGGCCGACTACAGTGCGACTGCGACGGATTCGCCTCGCGCGGCGAGGGGATTTGTGCGCACGTGCTCGGCGTGGAGCACCACTTCCGCGATCAGGTGCCCGCGAACGCCGTCAGCTGGCCCTTTGCAGCGCCAGCGTAGTTAACCTTACCCGCGCACTCTGCTGAACACTGCGCGCTTGACGGCGTCGAGCTCGGCAGGGAGCTCGACTGGGTTATTCGCGTGCTGGGAGGCGATGCCAAGGCCGCCCAGGGCACGCTCGTGGTAGTTGACTTTGAAGTCCGTGAACTTCAAGCCGTTGGCCGTCGAGAGAACGACGGTCCGCTGGCAGGGCTGGATCGTGCCGGCGCGGGCAAGTTTTTCCAGAACTGCCAGCGCGACTCCCGTGTGGGGATCGTTGAACATGCCGGTCAGGTCGGCCCGAGCCGCAGCTTCGGCGAGCTCCGCTTCAGACGCCTGCTCGACCACACCTTCGAAGCGCTGCAGCGTGCGGACCGCCCGGGCATAGCTGACCGGGTTGCCGATCCGGATGGCTGTCGCCAGGGTTGGCCGAGCAAAGATTGGCTCGAGCTGGTCGAAGCCGCGCGTGTATGACAAGTACAGCGGGTTGGCGTGTTCAGCCTGAGCGACCGCAATGCGCGGCAATCTACGGATCAGGCCCAGCTCGTAGAGCATGAGAAAACCGGCCCCGAGCGCGCTCACATTGCCCAGGTTGCCGCCGGGAATGACGACCCAGTCCGGCACTTCCCAGTCGAATTGCTGCACCATCTCCATGGCGATCGTCTTCTGTCCTTCGAGTCGCAGCGAGTTCATCGAATTCGCCAGGTAGATGCCGGGCTCGAGCGCCAGTTTTTGGACGATCGTCATGCAGCCGTCGAAATCGGTGTCGAGCGCCAGTACGAGCGACCCGTTCGCCAATGGCTGCACGAGCTGCGCGGTCGAGACACCACCCCGCGGCAGGAGCACGACGGAGCGAATGCCTGCCACTGCGCAATATGCGGCCAGGCTCGCCGACGTGTCGCCGGTCGAGGCGCAGGCTACCGCCTGGATTGGTTTGCCGTGGGCGATCATCTGCTTGACGACGCTGACCAGCACCGTCATGCCCAGATCTTTGAAGCTACCGGTGTGGCTGTTGCCACACAGCTTGATCCACAGGTCTTCGACGCCGACGGCTTTGCCGTAGCGATTGGCCCAGAACAGGTTCGTGCCGCCCTCGTCCAGGCTGACGACGTTGTCGTCGTCGAGCTGTGGCGCGACCCACTCCTTCTTGCCCCACACCCCGCTCCCGTAGGGCCAGGTTGTCCGCTTGTAGCGATCGTCGAACAGCTTCATCCAGGCCGACGGACTGCGCGCCCGGAGCGCGTCCATATCGTGCGCCACTTCGAGCAGCCCGTCGCAGGTAGGGCAGCGATACAGCACATCTTCCAGCGACCACTGCCCGTGCTCGCCGCTAACGCAGCGGAACCAGGCCTGATACTGCACGCGTCGCCTCGTACGTTAGGATAAGACACCCCGCATGGTGCCCCTGACCTTAACCATTCTGGGTGCAGGCCCCGCGGCACCCAATCCGGGTGGCGTGTGCTCCGGCTATCTTCTCCGCCACGGCGACAGCGCCGTACTGATGGATTGCGGTTCAGGCGTGGCCGGTCGCGTCGCCCAGCACGTCCCGACGAACCGACTGCGAGGCGTAGCCATCTCGCACCTGCATCCAGACCACTACTTCGACCTGGTGCCGCTGTATTACGTGCTCAAGTTCGGCGAGCCAAGGCCAGTGGATCTCGAGCCGCGCTTGCCCGTGTACGTTCCGCCTGGTGGCCGAGAGTTCTTGAGCCGCCTGGGCCAGCACATCGCCGACCAGCCGGCCATGCTCGAGGATGTCCTCGACATTTGCGACTACGCCGCACTGAGCAAAACGGTCATCGGCGGTCTAGAGTTCACGTTCCACCCGGTCCAGCACTACGTGCCATCTCACGCTATGCGCGTACGCGCACAAGACGGCGCAACGCTGGTCTTCTCGTCTGACGTCGGTCCCTGTCCCGAGTTGATCGAGGCCGCCCGCGACGCGGATGTGTTCCTGTGTGAATCGGCCCTTCTGGATGCCTCGCAGGACACGGCTGAGCCAGGCCGGCGCGGGCATATGAGCGCAATCGAAGCCGGTCAGGCAGCCCGAGAAGCCGGCGCCCGCAAGCTGTTGATCACGCACTTTCGCTCAGACGAACAGTCTGACGCGCACCATCTGGCTAGCGCCAGTCGTTCGTTTGGCGGCCCGGTCGAGCTCGCGCGCGAAGGTCAGACGTACGTCGTCGGTTAAAATCCAGGCGTACCCATGGCCGAACGCCAACCGGTTCTAGTCTGCACCGCGTGGCCGTATGCCAATGGCTCGCTGCACGTGGGCCATCTGGCGGGGGTATACGTGCCCGCCGACGTCTTCGCGCGGTACCAACGGTTGCGCGGCCACGACGTGCTGATGATCTCGGGCACAGACGCGCACGGCACTCCCGTCACCGTCCGCGCCGACCAGGAAGGTATCACTCCGGCCGAGGTCGCGGCTCGCTATCACGACGAGTTCCTTACGTACTGGCGCGATCTGGGCATCAGCTACGACCTTTATACGACGACCACTACCGACAACCACCGCGACGTCGTGCAGGACGAGTTCATGATGCTGCTCGACAAGGGCTATCTCTACAAGGATCGCTCGACGGGCTTCTTCGATACCGTGGCCGAGCGCTTCCTGCCGGACACGTACATCGAAGGCGAGTGCCCGCACTGTCACTACGCCCGAGCACGCGGCAACCAGTGTGAAAATTGCGGGCGCTTGCTCGAGCCCGAAGATCTTCTTTCGCCGCGCTCGCGGCTCAATCCGAGCGCCGCGCTGGAACGGCGCCAGACCGAGCATTTTTATCTCGATCTTCCCAAGCTGGGAAAGCCACTCCTCGAGTGGGCTACGCCAATGCACCACTGGCGACCGAACGTGTATCGATTCACCATCAATTTTCTCGAGGGTGGGCTCCAGCCGCGGGCCATAACCCGCGATTTGACGTGGGGTGTGCCGCTGCCGTCGCAGGTGGGTCCGGGCTGGCACGACAAACGCATCTATGTCTGGTTCGAGGCGGTCAGCGGTTACCTTACGGCGGCGATCGAGTGGGCGAGCGCCAGAGGCGAGCCTCTGGCCTGGGAACGGTGGTGGAAGGATCCGAGCTGCCGACAGTACTACTTCATTGGCAAGGACAACATTCCGTTCCACACCGTCATCTGGCCAGCCATCCTGCTCGCCCGGGGCGATGTCATTTTGCCGTACGACGTGCCGGCCAACGAGTACATGAACATGGGTGGCCAGAAGGCGTCCAAGAGCGCTGGGGTAGGCGCCACCGTGCCCCAGTTGCTGGCCCTTTACGATCCAGATGCCATTCGTTACTACCTGATCGCCAACGCGCCCGAAACTGCCGACACCGAATATACGCAGGACGATTTCATCCGACGTAACAACGACGAGTTGGTCGCCACCTGGGGCAACCTCGTGCATCGCACGCTGTCGTTCCTGCAGCGATCATTTGACGGAGCCGTGCCTCAGCACGTGACCGATCCAGAGGTCGCCCAACGGATTGCGAGCGCGCGCGCAAGCGTCGAAGAGCAACTCGACCATGTGCACCTGCGGATAGCGTTGCGCGAAGCATTCCTGCTGGTGCGCTTCGGAAACGAATGGTTCGATCGGCAAGCGCCCTGGCGGCAGGTCAAACAGGACCGCGCCGCGGCCGACCACAGCATGGGCTCGCTGCTCGATCTCATCAATGCGGCCAAGATCCTGCTCGCACCGTTTTTGCCGCACACGTCGGCAACCTTGCACTGCCTGCTTGGCTATAGCGGCACGCTGGAAACACATGGCTGGCACTTCGAGCCGCTGCCCGACGGCCGAAAACTCCCGCCGCCCAAGCCGCTGTTCAAGAAGATCGAGGTTCCGGCCGCCGAGGCGGCTTGACGACACATTCGCGGCGCGCTTCTCCCTACCCGGGCGCGCGCGGAACGCACAGCCTCGACCGCCGAAGCGTCGCCGCCCTCACCCTTACTCTCCTCGCGTACGCGACGCTGGCGTTCGGGTATGTCACGCTTACGCCGATCTGGCAGAACCCGGACGAGCCGGCGCACTACAACTATGTCGCCTACGTGGCTGAGACAGGAGGTTTGCCGACCCTGCAGTCCGGAGATTGGGATTCGGCACTTCTCGAGCGGCTGAAAAACGGGCGCTTGCAGCCCGGCGACTCCGTGTCCGCGATCCGGTACGAAGCGTGGCAGCCGCCACTGTTCTACCTCGCGGCGGCCCCTCTTTTCCGCGTGGGACCCATGGATGATCCGTCCGTGCTGGTGTTCCGATTGCGCGCGTTCAACGCTGCGCTTGGGGCGCTCACCATCTGCTTGGCCTACCTCGTCGCTCGCGAAATCTTGCCACGGCACCTGGCCGTCGCGGTCCCGCTCGTTCTCGTCGGTATACCCATGTTCACGTCGGTGTCGGCTGCTATCAGCACCGATCCCCTCGCCAACCTGCTGGCCGCAGGCATCGTTCTGGTCCTGGTTCGAGGCTTCTGGAGCAGTGTCGCCGCCCGGCGTAATCCTGTTGATGCGAAGCGCGCCATTGGCGTCGGAGCGCTGATCGGTCTCGGCCTGCTCACCAAGCTTGCCTTAGGCATCTTCGTCCCAGTGGCCCTCCTGGCCTTGCTGTGTCGATCCTCGCGCCCCATACGCCAGGCCGGGCTCATGCTCGGAGCTGTCAGCGTAGTCGTGCTGCCGTGGATGATCCACCAGGTCACCAGCTACGGCTGGGGCGATCCGCTGGCCACGAGCCGGCACGCCGCGGTCGTGCTCGATCAGCCGCGTTTTCCTGGTTTGAGCTTACCCTTTGTCGGTTCCTTCCTCACGACCACCTTCCACAGCTTCTGGGCCCAGTTCGGATGGATGGGGGTGGTCGCACCTGAACGGCTGTACTGGATCTGGGGGCTCATGGTGGGGGTTGCCGTGGTGGGCCTTGCCCTGGAGCATCGTCGACTGTACGCCGAGCCGGCGTGGCTGCTCCTTCTGGGAACTCTGGCCGCGGCGGTGCTCGGGTACATCGCCTACAACTTGACGTTCCAACAACCCCAGGGTCGGTATCTGTTCACCGCGCTCGTACCCATTGCCATGCTGCTGGTAGTGGGCTGGGCCGCCTGGCTTCCGCAGCGCGTCCAGGGCTGGGGTATCGTGCTGGTCGGAGTGGGGTTGGTTGGCCTGAATACCTACGCGCTGTTGCGCGTGCTCGTACCAGGCTTCGCCTCGACTGGCTAGACTGCTACCCACACGTTCCATCATTCCAGATAGGAGGCGCCACAACGTGGAGCTTCGCGTTCAGCAGGCGTCGGTCACCGAGATCGATACGCCGCTGCTTGTGGTGAGCGTCTTCGAGGGCCACCCGCAACTCAGCAGCGCGGCCGCGGCCGTCGACACCGCCCTTGGCGGACAGATTGCTGGCCTGATCGCCGAGGGCGAGATCACGGGCGAGCCGGCCACGGTGACCGTGATTCATACCCATGGCAGCCAGGGCGTCAAGGCCAAGCGCGTGGCCGTGGTCGGGCTGGGCAAACAGGCCGAGGTCGAGCTCGAAGATGTCCGGGTTGCCTCCGCGCTGGCAGCCCGTAAGGCGCGCGATCTGAAGCTCGACAGTTTCGCGTGCGTCGTGCACGGCGCCGGTAGCGGCGGCCTGTCGAACGACGATGCTGCCCGGGCGACCATGGAAAGCTCGGTTCTGGCGCTGTATCGCTACGAGCAGTTCAAAGAAGCCACCAAGTCACGCCACGAGGTCAGCTCGTGCATCGTCGTCGAGCCGGATGCCGACGGCGTCCGCCAGCTCGAGCTGACAGCCGAGCTAGCGCGTATCACGTGCGATGCGGTGATGCGGGTGCGTGATCTCTCGGTTGGCCCCGGCAACTTCGTCACTCCGAGTTATCTGGCTGAGCAAGCGCGAGAGCTTGCCCGAAAGTACGGCCTCGAAATCACCGTATGGGGCAAAGACGAGCTTCGCGCCCACGGCATGAACGCAATTCTGGCAGTGAACCAGGGCAGCGACCAACCGCCAGCGTTCGTAGCCATCAAGTACGCTGCTCCAGGCGCACCAAAGACTCTGGCCGTGGTCGGCAAGGGCATCACGTTCGATTCGGGTGGGATCTCGCTCAAACCAGGCGACGGCATGGAGTACATGCGCCACGACATGACGGGCGCTGCAACCGTGCTCGGCTTTGTCGAGCTCGCCGCGGCCGGAAAACTGCCCGTGAGCGTGCTCGGGGTGTTCGCCGCGACCGAGAACCTGCCGTCCGGCTCGGCCTACAAACCTGGCGACGTGTTCAAGGCCTACAACGGCAAAACCATGGAGATCATCAATACCGACGCGGAGGGACGCGTCATCCTGTCCGATGCTCTGGCCTACGCAGCCGAACAGAAACCTGACGCCATCATCGACTTCGCGACGCTGACCGGCGCCTGTCGGGTAGCCCTCGGCGATCACGCGACGGGGCTCATGAGCAACAACCAGACCCTGGCCAACCAGCTGCTCGCGGCTGGTGAACGGTCCGGCGACCGGTGCTGGCAACTGCCGCTGTGGAAGGTTTACGGAGAGCAGATCAAAACGGCCATGGCCGACGTCCGCAATACCGGTGGCCGTGCGGCGGGTGCGATCACCGCCGGGCTGTTCTTGAAGGAGTTCGTCGGTGACGTGCCGTGGGTACACCTCGACATTGCCGGAACCGCCTACGCAGACGGCGATCAGACCTACGTCGCCCCATACAACCCCAAGCCTGGCGCGACCGGCGTCGGCGTGCGATTGCTATGGCACTTCTGCCAGGCGTGGAAGGATCTCTGACCGCATGCGCGCACGCCAGGCGTAGCCGGCCTCGAATGCTCTGTAAAGGCATGCCACGCCTCATGCTGCGGAAAGGTTTTCTGGGGACATAGCGCCGGCGCCTGAGAACGCGGCTCGCCGCGTCGCGCTGAATACGCTGGCGCCCATGGCGGCGCGGGTTGTCGACGCCGCCTTCGCCATCGTCTACCTGCGTCTGCTCGGGCGTGCTGATGTCGGCGCCTACCAGTTCGTGATCATCTTCACGACCTATCTGGATACGTTCATCGACTTTGGCTTGAATGCACTGGTCGCCCGCGAGGTCTCGCGGGGCAGCGTAGCTGCCGGCGCTGCTTTTCGAGCAGTGAACATCCTGCGTCTCGCCCTGTGGTGCGTTGGCCTGCCGGTGGTAGCGATCGTGTACGGACCGCTGCGCGAAACGGCCAACCTTTCACCAGAGGCCGCGCTGGCCGGATGGACGTTCTACGTGGCCTTACTGCCAACCGTGCTGGCCAAGACGGCGACTGCTGTGCTGTGGGCGGGCGAACGGCTCGAGCTCACGGCAGGTGTGTCGGTCCTGGCGACGCTGTTCAGGACCGGCGTTGGCGGCGTAGCCCTGTTCGGCGGGCTCGGTCTCGTCGGCCTGGCAGCCACGTCGGCGCTCACGAACATCATGTCGGCTCTCGTGCTGTGGAGGCTGGCGGCACGTACTCCGCTCACCGTGCGCATAACCCAGAGTCGACCCATGCGCTGGCTTACAGAGTCGTGGCCACTCTTTTTGAATCAGCTGCTGCAGGGCTTGTTCTTCAAAGTGGACGGCCTGCTGCTATTGCCGCTTGCAGGTGCGGTTGCCGGCGGAACCTACGCCGCAGCGTACAAGGTGTCCGAAGGCGCTGGGATCGTCTCTTCTGCGTTTACGCTGGCGCTGTTCCCGCGCCTTTCGCGCAGCAGCGACCGATCGCCGAACGCCGCCGAGGGTCTTGCCCGTGCGTATCGCCTGCCCTTGCGGCTGCTGTTCCAGGTCGCGTTCCCGCTCGCCGCTGGGGTTGCGCTGCTGGCGGACCCAATCGTGAGCATCGTCGCCGGGCGCGACTACCTGCCTGAATCTGCCATGGCGCTGAGCATCCTGATGTGTTATCTGCCGCTCAGCTACGCCAACGGCCTGACGCAATACGTCCTCATCGCCGCAGGCCGCCAGCGCTTGCTGACGGCTGCCTTCGTAGCTGCGTTGGTGTTCAACGTGGCTGCCAATCTAGCCCTGATCCCCCGCTTCGGCTACATCGGCGCGGCCTGGGTGACCGTGGCCAGCGAGCTCGTGCTGCTGGTCCCGTTCGGCTGGGCAGTCCGCAAGGTGGCGCCAGGGGTGTCGCTACTCCGCGAAGCGCAGCTACCTGTACTTGCCACCCTGCTCATGGCGCCAGTGGTGTGGTGGCTCCGCGACGCCATCCACCCTGGAGCAGCACTCGTCGCGGGACTGGTCATCTATCCCATCGCCTTGTGGAGCCTGGGCGGCATCGATCATGATGAGATCCGGCTGCTGCGCCAGCTTATTCCACGACCCCGATGAGAGAGGCTGCCAACATGCCCAAACTGATTGTGATGCCGCCCCTCGACGAGCTGCACCGCGGTTTCGCCGCGCGCTTGGCCGAGGATCTGCCCGGATTGCAGGTCGTCGCCCCGGAGACGTTGGTCGAGGCAGGACGTGAGCTGGAAAACGCCGATGCGGCCTTTGGCTGGATTCCGCCCGACCTGTTGCCGCTGGCCAGCCGGCTGAGATGGCTGCAGAACCCGGATGCCGGGCCGCGTCCAGGCTACTTCTACCCCGCCTTGATCGACCACCCGGTCGTGATCTGTAACCCCCGCGGAATCTACAGCGACCACATTTCTCAGCACATCATGATGTTCCTGCTGGCGCTCGCTCGGGGCCTGCCGTACTACGTGGAGGCCCAGCGTCAGCAGAGGTGGCAGCCCAGGGCTCGCCCGCGGCCGGCGCTGGATCTGGCGCAGGCCACCGTGCTGATTCATGGTGTCGGGGGCATCGGCCAGGAAACGGCGCGCCTGTGCGCCGCGTTTGGCATGCGGGTGATCGGCATCGACCCGCGCTGGGAGCATGCTGCGCCCGCGGCCGAGCGCTACGGACCGGACGCTCTCGACTCCCTGCTGCCGGTGGCGGACGTGGTCGTCACCACCACCCCGCACACTCCCGAAACAGAAGGGCTTTGGAACGCCGAACGATTTCGTTTGATGAAGGCATCCGCCTTTTTCATCAATATCGGCCGCGGACGGACCACGCGGCTGGAGGACCTGACCACAGCGCTGGAGCGCGGCGACATAGCCGGCTGCGGACTCGACGTGTTCGAAACCGAGCCCTTGCCGGCCGACCACCGGCTGTGGAGCCTGCCGAACGTGTTGCTGACGCCTCACGTGGCGGTACTCGATGCCGAGAATCTGCCTGAGCGGCGGTATCAGATACTCGTCGAGAACGCACGTCGATTTGTGGCCGGCCAGCCGTTACACAACGTCGTGGATAAGGCCGCCTGGTACTGAACCGAGCGGCCAGTAGCGCTCTATGACCTACACCCCCGATTCACGCGTTGACGCCTACATCGATGGCCTGCCGGAGTGGCAGCAGGCCAACTGCCGGCAGGTCCGCGAGCTGGTCCACGCCGCCGACCCAGAAGTGACCGAAACCATCAAGCGCACGAACCGTCCCTACTTCGTGCTGCAGGGCAATATCTGCGCGCTGCTGGCGGCGAAGGACCACGTCAACATTTTTCTGTACGACGGCGCCAGCGTCCCCGATCCCCAGGGCATCATCACCGCCGGGCACGCAAACACGACCGCCCGCACCGTGGCGGTCGGTAAGGGCGAAAAGATCAATGCGCCCGCCCTGACTGCCATGTTCAAGCAGATAATTGCCGACAATCGAGCAGGTGGCTGGCGGAAGTTGAAGAACCAAAGCCAACGCTAGGCTGAGTGCACCGTCGAGGCGCGTGGCGCCTCCTTCTGAGCGTCAGTCCTCAGGTCGCGTGTGCTCGCCGACTTCGCCGCGCAGCGTGCTTATCGCGTGAGGCAGAGCCGCGGCGATGGCGTGCAGGTTTTCGCGTACAGCTTTCGGGTTGCCCGGCAGATTTATGATCAGCTTGCCGCGCCGCACGCCAGCCACGCCACGCGAGAGCATGCCGGCCGGAGTGACCTTCAGACTTGCGGCTCGCATCGCCTCGGCAATGCCCGGCACTGCGTAGTCGATCGCCCCAAGCGTTGCTTGCGGGGTCACGTCACGCGGCGCTAGCCCGGTGCCGCCGGTAGTGAGGATCAGGTCGACGTCGGCTCGCTCTGAAAGGTGGAACAGGGCTTCGGCGATCAGTTGCTCCTCATCGGAAACGATTCGATAGTCGACCACGATCATCGCTACGCCGATGGATGCCAGCGTTTCGCGAATGGCGGGCCCGCCCGCGTCCTCGCGCTCGCCTCGCGAGGCTTTGTCGCTCACGGTGACAATTGCAAGGCGGATGTCGGTCATGATCGGATGAACTCGCCGCTTTTGCCACCGGCTTTGTGGAGTAGCTCCACGCTGCCGATGCTCATCCCGCGGTCAACCGCCTTGCACATGTCGTACACCGTCAGCGCGGCGACCGATGCCGCCGTCAGCGCTTCCATCTCGACTCCGGTGCGGCTGCTGACGCGCACCGTCGCCCGAATCTCCAGGCGGGCGTGTTCGATGTCCAGGTCGAAGCTCATGTCGACGCCGTTGATGGGCAGGGGGTGACATAGTGGAATCAGGTCGGGCGTGCGTTTTGCGGCCATCACGCCGGCCACCTGAGCAACCGCCAGCACGTCACCTTTGGCCACTTTGCCAGCCGCGATCAGGCGCGCCGTGTCTGGCTGCATGGTCACCACTGCGCGCGCCGTCGCGGCTCGCGAGGTTACGTGCTTGTGCGAGACATCCACCATCCGAGCACGGCCGCTTTCGTCTAGGTGGGTAAACGCATTCACAGCGGTCGCAAGACCTCCTCGAATTCCGCCCCAAGTATGGCTGCGTCCAGGCCGTCCGCATACCCCATGAAGCGCAGGATCTCCTCGGCGGTGTGCCGCCTGCCTGGGCGCCAGAGCTCATCTTTGATAAAGCTGGCTGCTCGCCCGGACCGCCACCACTCTTCGTCGAATTCGCGCTGCAGATAGGCCCGAAGATGCGCGGCGAACACTTCGGCGCGCAGCAACGTGGCCGCTCGAAGCGTCGTCCAGGGCGCGCCAAACAGGACCCGTAGGTAGTCCTCGGAGAATTGGCGGCTTCGCAACGCTCCGCTCAGCGTGGCCTCGAAATCGGCCGCCATGCTCGCGCCAGGTTCAGCTTGCCACAGCCGCTGCTCGAACGCAGCCGTGGCCGCGAGGCGACGCACGCGATAAAGCCACGCCAGGTGTGTGATCACACGGTAGTCGTCGCTGGACGTGTATTCGATACGCGAAGCGAGCCAGGTCCGGTCACGCACCAGCTGCTCGAGCAGCAGCCCGTAACCGATCGTTGGTGTCTCGTCGCCGAGCCAGCCTTCCCAGACTCTCAGCGAAGGATCGGCGTGCGCCAGGTGCTCTGCCATCCCGAGTCCGCGCAGAGTGCGCGCGAAGTCCTGCCAACCGCCCGCCAGGCGCATCACGACATGCACTTCGTTGGGCAGATCGGTGGCGACCACGTGAACGCCGGGCAGTGGGCCGTACTCCAGGCGAATGCTCGGCTGCTCCTCCAACTCGATGCCCAGGTCACGTAGCGTGCGGATCATGACGGGGATCCGATTTCGGTCGGGAAAGATGCCGTCGAAGCGCGGCGCGCGGAAAGCCCAGTCCAGGTCGGACGTGCGAACGTCGTCGATCGGCAGATTCAGCTGCGACAGATAGACACCCAGTCCATCGCCGTACAGCTCAAGCGTGGAGTGCAACAGGCTGTCGGCGAGTTTCGAGATCACGGTGAGGTCGTATTGGCGGTGTCGAGACCAGAAGGCGAGCCAGTCCTCGCTGCCCAGTCTGGTGAGCTGGGAGCGCAATTCCTCCTGCCAGCGCTCCAGTTCGGGGTTCAGGTCCGAGCGCAACACGCCACGCCAGCTGTCCTCGAGCGAGTGCCGACGGGGTACCTCGGGCAGCAGCGCCCAGCGGGCGGGCGCCTCGCGCCAGGCCATGTCGCTCGCTTCAAACGGAATCGTGGCGCGGGCCTGAATACCAGCCGTCTTCACCGCGAAGTCGCGAGTACGACCTTCCAGGTAGGCCGCGGCGAGCAGACCGGACAGCGTTTGTTGCTGGCGCGGATCGTCGGGCGAGGCAGCCTGAAGATCGGCCCACTGGTCGGTCGACGTGAAGTTGGGAAAATCCTGGTCGTAGAGGGTGATCAGGCCCCGGCCGGGCCGCTGACCACTGAGAAAGTTCCACTCGCGCCAGGCTCTGGCGCGTAGAAACGCCTCCGCCTGGCGCTCGAAGGTATCGAGCGCGAACGCAGGCACGCACCCAAGTTTAGCGTTTCTGGTTCCGCGTAGACTCACTGGCACGTAGCTCCATGCAGGCGAACCTCCCTCAACGCGGAACGTCGGTTGCTCGCGTCGTGGCAGCCCTGGCCACGCACGGGCTCGAGCACCTACCCGTGCACGAATTCGCCGCTAGCACCGCAACGGCCGCGGACGCGGCGGCCGCCATTGGCACAGGCGCGGGGCGGATCGTGAAGTCGCTGGTCTTTATGGACGGCGACCAACCCATCCTGATTCTGGTCTCGGGCCCGAATCGCGTTGACGTCGACAAAGTCGCGCGCCTGGTCGGGCACAAGGTCGCCCGCGCCAGCGCTGAGCAGGTGCGGCAGACGACCGGCTTCGCAATCGGCGGTGTGCCGCCGGTCGGCCACCTGCAGCCGCTGCCGACCTACGTCGATCAGGACCTGATGCAGTATGAGGACGTGTGGGCGGCGGCAGGCACACCCAACTCAGTTTTTTGCATCCAGCCGCGGGAACTGGTGAGGATCACCAGCGGCGCGGTTGAGGATGTCGCGCAAACGGGCCACCGATGAGCCGGACGTCGCATGAGTTGTTCAACGTCCGCGCGCCGTCGGATGCGCTCGAGATCTTGCTGGGCCAGCTTCCCGTGCGGGTTGCCGCCGAGGATATCCCCACGCGTGACGCGCTCGACCGCGTCCTGGCGGAAGACGTCTGCTCGCCTGGCGATCTGCCAACGTTCCGTCGCTCAACCATGGACGGGTTCGCCGTCCGCGCCACCGACACCTTCGGCGCAACCGAGGGCATGCCGGCCTATCTGGATCTGGTCGACGAAGTCTTCATGGGGCAGTCGTCGAAGGTAGCCCTCGGGCCCGGCGGGTGCGCCTGCATAGCTACGGGCGGCATGCTGCCAGAGGGCGCCGACGCGGTCCTGATGGTCGAGCAAACCCAAGCTGTTGGTCGGACGACCATCGAGGCGCTACGCCCGGTGGCGCCGGGCGAGAACGTCGTCCAGGTTGGCGAGGACGTGCGGAGCGGCGATCCGATCGTCTGCCGCGGCGCCATTCTGCGACCCCAGGATCTGGGCGGACTGCTAGCGCTCGGAATTACCGTGGTGCGTGTCGCGCGGCGGCTGAAAGTGGCCATTGTTTCGGGCGGAGACGAGCTGGTGAATCCAGAACAGGAGCCCGGTGCAGGTCAAATCCGTGACATCAACTCGTACACGTTGGCCGCGCTCGTTCAACGCAGCGGCCACGAGCCTTGTCTGGCGGGTGTCTTTCCAGACGAGCTATCAGCTCTGGAAACTGCGTCTCGGAAGGCGCTTGCGCAAAGTGACGTGGTGATCCTTTCGGCCGGCAGCTCGGTGAGCGCGCGCGACATGACCGCTGAGGTCATCGACGGCCTTGGCCGTCCAGGCGTGCTCGTGCATGGCGTTTCACTCAAGCCCGGCAAACCAACGATTCTGGCGGTGTGTTCGGGCCAAGCCGTGTTCGGGCTACCGGGCAATCCCGTCTCGTGCATGGTCACATACGAGCTGTTCGTTGCGCCTGCGCTGGCCCACCTGAGCGGGGCGGCTGTGCCTCCACGCCGCACCGTCGGCGCTCGGCTCACGCGCAATATCGCCTCGGCCGCCGGCCGCGAAGACTACGTCCAGGTCCGCCTCGAGCGCCGCGAGGACGGCGGCTTTGACGCTGTGCCGGTGTTCGGCAAGTCCAACCTGATATTCACCCTGGTCCGCTCGGCAGGCATGCTCAAGATCCCACTCGACGAAGGCGGCCTGAGCGCCGGCGCTCAGGTCGAGGTGGTGTTGTTCTGATGCCAGTCCGAGACATCTATCTCCAGGACATTCCGCTTGAGGAGGCGCTCGATCGATTCTGGTCGGCGCTCCAGGCTGTCGGCGCGCTGAGACCGCTGCCTGGTGAGAGCGTCGCCATCGAAGCCGCGCTCGGGCGCGTGACGGCCGAGGCGGTGTTCGCACGCACCAGCGTGCCGCACTACCACGCCGCCGCCATGGACGGCATCGCCGTGCGTGCGGAGCACACGCTCGGCGCCAGCGAGACGTCTCCGCTGCAGCTGCGCACCGGGATCCAGGCAACGTGGGTCGATACCGGGGATGCGCTGCCGCCCGGGACCAACGCCGTCATCATGGCCGAGCAGGTCCAGGACCTCGGAGATGGCCACCTCGAAATCCTGGCGTCGGTCGCGCCTTGGCAGCACGTTCGCCCGATGGGTGAGGACCTCGTCGCGACCGAGCTCGTCCTACCTGAGAACCACACTCTGGGCGCGGTCCATCTCGGCGCTCTCGTAGCGGCTGGTCACGCGTGCGTGAGCGTGCGGCGGCGACCGCGAGTCGCCATCCTGCCGACCGGCTCCGAGCTTGTCGAGCCTGGCGCTCCGATGCCGCCGGGCGCCATCGTCGACTTCAATTCGGTCGTGCTGGCCGGCCAGGTGCGCGGGTGGGGCGGTGAGCCAACTCGGCTGCCTATCACGCCAGATGACCGATCGCTCATCCGCGACCGTGTCGCAAGTGCGCTGGACGAGCACGACATCGTGCTGGTGAATGCCGGCTCCTCCGCCGGCTCGGAAGACTACACCGCCGGCATCGTCCGCGAGCTGGGTCAGCTGCTGGTGCACGGCGTGGCGATCCGCCCCGGCCACCCATTGATTTTGGGGTTGTCCCACGATAAAGCCCTGCTCGGTATTCCGGGCTACCCGGTCTCAGCAATCCTGACCAGCGAATTGTTCTTGAAACCTTTGCTGTACCGGCTGCAGGGTCTCCCGTGCCCGCCCAGGCCGACCGCTCGCGCCACCATGACCCGCAAATTGCTGTCGCCGATGGGCGAGGACGAGTTCGTCAGGGTCAAACTTGGCCAGGTCGGCGATCGCCTCATGGCCGCCCCGCTATCGCGCGGGGCGGGGGTGATCATGTCAATGGTGCGCGCCGACGGGCTGGCGCGCATTCCGCGCTTTTCCGAGGGGGTGCATGCTGGCGCCGAGGTCGAGGTGGACCTGCTCAGGAGCATGGACGAGATCCGCCAGACAGTGGTCGCAATCGGCAGCCACGACCTGGCGCTGGACCTTGTTTCGAATGCCCTGGCACGGCGCACGCCGGGCGCATCCCTGGCGTCGGCCAACGTCGGCAGCCTGGGTGGATTGTTGGCCCTCGCGCGGGGTGAGGCCCACCTGGCCGGCTCGCATCTGCTGGACGAGCACACCGGCGAGTACAACGTCAGCTCGATCAAGCACTACTTGACGGGCCACAGCATTGTGCTGGTCCACCTTGCCGGGCGGGTGCAGGGCCTGATCGTGCCGCGGGGCAATCCCAAACGGCTTGCCACATTGTCGGACCTGGCTCGTCCAGATGTGCAGTTCGTCAACCGCCAGCGTGGCTCGGGTACGCGAGTCTTGCTTGACTACCAGCTGGGCCGGCTCGGGGTGGACTCCAGGTGCATCCCGGGTTACGAGCGCGAGGAATATACGCACCTGGCCGTCGCGGCTGACGTAGCCAGTGGTGCAGCCGATGTTGGACTGGGGATCCTGGCCGCAGCCCGGGCGCTCGAGCTCGAGTTCGTCCCGCTCTTCAACGAGCAGTATCAACTCGTTATTCCGCGACAGCAGTATGAGGCGCCGTTGATGGCGCCGCTGCTGGACATCATTCGTGGCCCGGAGTTCAGGGCCGAAGTCGCTGCCCTGGGCGGCTACGACGTTTCCGACATGGGCAAAGTCGCATGGCAGACATAGGCTCCCGACGCAGCGTCAGCCAAGTGAAGCCGCAGCCTTGAATATCGCCTAGACTGATTTCGATGGCGGACCAGAGCGCATTCGACCTTGTCATCGTCGGCGGTGGGCCGGGTGGCTACCCTGCCGCGATCCGCGCCGCGCAATACGGACTGCGTGTGGCGCTCATCGAAAAGGAGCGGCCCGGTGGCGTGTGCCTCAACTGGGGCTGCATCCCGACCAAGGCCATGCTGCGCAGTGCGGAAGTGCTCGAGATCATTCAGCACAGCGCAGATTTCGGCGTCGCGGCCGACAACGTCCGCCTGGATTACCCCTCCGTCCTGAAACGGAAGGACGCTATCGTCAAAGCGCTGACCGACGGCGTCGGCCAGCTGCTCAAGGCCAATGGCGTGACCGTGTACGCCGGCCACGCCCGCTTCACCGCTCCGACCCTGCTGGAGGTCGTCGGGGTTGGTAAGTCACCGCTGGGCAGCGCTGGGCCTTTGTACAACGCGCCCGTCGACGAAGCCGGTCAGCCAACTGCGCGCGTGGCGGGTAAACAGATTATCGTCGCCACCGGATCGACACCCGCCCAGCTGCCGATTCCGGGCTCGGAACTGCCTGGCGTCATCAACTCCGATGGCGCGTACCTGCTCAAGGAAGTACCCAAGCGAATCGTGATCGTTGGCGGCGGGGCGGTTGGCACCGAGTGGGCGACCATGTTTTCGGCATTTGGCGCCGAGGTAACCCTGGTCGAGCTACTTCCGAGCCTCCTGCCCCTCGAGGACGAAGACATGGGCCGCGCCCTCGGCCGCTCGTTTCAGAAGCGCGGCATCAAGGTGCTGACCTCCTCCACGGTCGCCAAGATCGAGCAAGGCAGCGGGAAGAAGCCGCCGGCAGTGTTGAAGGTGACGATCACTGACAAGGACGGTAAGAACGAACAGGCCGTCGAGGCCGACGCGGTTCTTATTGGTGTCTCGAGGCGGCCCAACACCATTGACCTTAACCTCGAAAAAACAGGTGTCGAGACCGATAAACGCGGCTACATCACCGTCGACGATCAGTTGCGGACCAGCGTCCAGAATGTGTTTGCCATTGGCGACGTGGTTGGCAAAATCCAGCTCGCGCACGTGGCCACCCACCAGGGACTCGTCGTCGCGGGCATCATCGCCGGCCACGACGAGCGGATGGACTACAAGGCTGTTCCCAACGCGACGTTCACCCATCCCGAGGTGGCCAGTGTTGGCTTGACCGAGGCCAAGGCGCGCGAAGCTGGCCATGAAGTCGTCGTGGGAAAGTTCCCATTTGCCGCGCTTGGGCGCGCCCAGACGTACGGCAACACCGACGGATTGGTCAAGGTCGTGGCCGATAAAAAATATGGCGAGATCCTCGGCGTGCACATCATTGGGCCGAGCGCGAGCGACCTGATCCCCGAGGCGGTGCTGGCGCTGCAACTCGAGGCGACGTTGGAGGACGTCGCCAATACCATCCATGCCCACCCCACCCTGGGCGAGGGCTCGATGGAGGCGGCCATGGTCGCGCTCGGCCTGCCGGTCCACGTCGGCCCCCCGCGCCGTCGGGCCGCCACCGCCAGCCAGCAGCAGCCCGAGCCGGCCAGCGCCCGCTGACGCGACCAGCCGCGCGAGGGCAGCATGCCGGACGCACCGGATTCCACCACCGCTACGCGGCTCCGCAGGAAGCCTTGACTGATCCGGGATTGCGAGTCTGCGAGCTTGGCCGGGTTGGGTACGTCGAGGCAGTGCGCCTGCAGGACCAACTCGTCGAGCAACGGCTGACAGACGAGATCCCCGACACGCTATTGCTGCTGGAGCATCCGCCGGTCATCACTCTTGGCCGCCGGGCCTCCGTGGCAGACATCCAGGTTTCGCAGGCCAGACTGAGCGCGTTGGGCATTCACGTGCATCACGCCTCCCGTGGCGGCCTGGTCACCTATCACGGCCCGGGGCAGCTCGTCGGCTATCCCATCGTGAAGCTTCGGCCCCGCCAGTTGACAGTTCCGTGCTACGTACGAGCAATCGAGATGGCTATCGTGGAGGCGCTGTCCGAAGTGGGTGTAGCGGCCCGACTTGACCAACACCACGTTGGCGTGTGGACGGCCAGCGCTGGCAAGATCGCTGCCGTCGGCGTCGCACAGCGACATGGTGTCACGCTGCACGGATTCGCGGTCAACCTGCAGCCGGACCTGTCGCATTTTGGCTTGATCAACGCGTGCGGCATCGGCCAACTGGGAGTCACATCGGCCGCGGCCATGCTGGGCCACCCAGTCGATGTGCAAGACTTCAAACTCCGCATTGCCCGCACGCTCGAACACCAGCTCGATACCCAGCGCGCGTGCTTGCCGAAGGGCATTCACAGCCATGTCGCAGAGGCAAACGCGGCCCCCTAGACTGAATGTCCGATGGGTGTTCTGGATACGTTTCGGTTGGACGGGCAGGTTGCCCTGGTGACTGGCGGTAGCCGTGGGTTGGGCCTGCAGATCGCGGAGGCGCTGGGCGAAGCAGGCGCGGCCGTAGCCATCACCGCACGCAGAGAAGACGGCCTGTCACAGGCACGCGAGCAGCTCGAGGCGCAGGGTATCCGGGTTATCTCGACGCGCTGCGACATCTCCAAAAACGCCGACGTCGAAGCGGCCGTCAAGCACGTGCTTGACCAGTGGGGCCATATAGACGTCCTGGTCAACAACGCCGGCGCCACCTGGGGCGCGCCTTTCGCCGAGATGCCCTTGGAAGCCTGGGACAAGGTCATCAGAACGAACGTCGACGGGACATACTTCGTCAGCCGCGCAGTCGGGTTGCACATGATAAAACGCGCCCAGGGTGGCCGCATCATCAACATTGCGTCGGTTGCGGGGCTGCGCGGGAGCGATCCGTCGGTGATGCCAACCCTGCCGTACAACACCAGCAAAGGCGCAGTGGTGAATTTCACGCGTGCTCTGGCAGCCACCCTCGCGGAGCACAACATCACCGTCAACTGCATCTGCCCCGGTTTTTTCCCGACCCGGATGACCGCCGCCACGTTGGAGCGCTCTGGTGAGCGCATCGTCGCCCGCACCCCACTGCGTCGGATTGGCAACGACCAGGATCTCAAAGGTATTGCGGTCCTGTTCGCCTCGCCTGCCTCATCATTTATCACCGGCCAGGTCATCGCCGTGGATGGAGGAGCGACTGCCATATGATCGGGTTCGATCTGACCCAGGAGCAGAAGGACCTGCGCGAATCCGTACATGAGTTCGCGCGCGACGTGATTCGGCCCGCGGCACCCGAGTATGACGAGAAGGAAGAGACGCCCTGGCCGATCATGAAGCAGGCCCACGAGCTGGGCCTGGACAGCTACTTATTTGCCGAGGAATACGGCGGCGGCGGCGTGACCGACATGTTGACGCAGATGATCGTCACCGAGGAGTTGTCGTGGGGCTGCGCGGGTATCGCCGTAGCCATCAACGCGACCGGGCTGTGCGCCACAGCCATCCAGCAGTGCGGAACACCTGAACAGAAGGCGAAGTATGTGCCCATGTTCTGCGATCCGAAGGAAGTCGTGCTGGGCGCCATGGCGCTGACCGAGGCCGAAGCTGGTTCGGACGTTTCGGCTATGCGTACCAGCGCAAAACGCGTTGAGGGCGGCTATCTGCTCAACGGCTCCAAGCGGTTCATTACCAATGGCGGCATAGCCGACGTCCACGTGATCTTTGCTACCACCGATCCCCTGGCCGGCTGGGGTGGCATCCAGGCGTTCGTCGTCGATAGAGGCAATCCCGGCCTCAAGGCTGGCAAGAAGGAACGCAAGATGGGCGTGCGTGCCTCTCACACCGGCGAGGTTATCCTCGAGGACTGCTTCGTCCCGGCCGAGAACTTGCTCGGAGGCGAGCGCGGGCGGGGTGGCCTCGGGGTGCTGAAAACGCTTGAATCGACCCGCCCCGGCGTAGCTGCTGGCGCGCTTGGCATCGCTCGCGCAGCGTCGGAATACGCTCTTGAATATGCGCTCCAGCGCAAGACGTTCGGCAAAGTCATCGCCGGTCACCAAGCCATCGCCTTCAAGCTGGCGGACATGGCCACGGAGGTCGAAGCTGTTCGGCTGCTGATCTGGAAAGCCGCTTGGACCGCGAATCAGGGGCTGCCATTCGCCCGAGCGGCCAGCATGGCCAAGCTCAAGGCGGGCGATGTAGCGATGCGGGTCACCGAAGACGCTATCCAGATCCTCGGGGGCTACGGCTACATCCGAGACTTCCCAGTCGAGAAGTGGCACCGCGACGCCAAGATCTATCAAATTTGGGAAGGCACGGCTGAAATCCAGCGGCTGGTCATCGCTCGCGAGCTGACCGGACGGGCCCTGTAAGCGCGTGATCGACCGGCGTCCGTGGCTGAAGCACTACCCACCTGACATCCCGGCGTCGATCGAGTATCGGGAAGATCCCTTGTACTGCCTGCTCGAAGAGGCGGCTGCCAAGCATCCGGACCTGCCTGCGTTGCGTTTTGCGGACATTCGCTTGAGTTACGCGCACGTGTGGGCCGAGGCGCAGCGTTTTGCCGCGGCTCTGGCCGAGCTCGGCCTTCAGAAGGGTGATCGGGTAGCGCTCATGCTCCCAAATTGCCCGCAATACGTGATCGCCTACTACGGCACGCTGCGCGCGGGTGGAGTTGTGGCCCAGGTCAATCCCCTGTACACGTCGCGCGAGCTCGAGTACGTCCTCAAAGATTCGGGTGCCGACGTACTTGTCGTCGCAGATGCGCTGTACGCGGTTCTGCAAGCAACCTCGGTCAGCTTGAGGCACGTTCTGGTCACACACCTGAAGGGTGACGTTCCGCTTGGCGCCGGCGCGCAGGGCTTCGAAGAACTCCTGGCGAACACAAGCGGTGCCCCGCCAGAGGTACGCATCGATCCCCGCGAAGACGTCGCCGCGCTGCAGTACACGGGTGGGACGACGGGTGTTTCGAAGGCCGCCATGCTGACGCATTTCAACCTGTTGGCCAATGTCCAGCAAGTCCAGGCCTGGAACCCGAGCATTGGCCCACCAGGGACGGAGCGCATCCTGACGGTCATTCCCCTGTTCCACTCCTACGGTATGACCATCTGCATGAATTTCGGCCTGGCGAACGGCTATGAGCTGATCCTGCTTCCGAGGTTTGAGCTGAAAGAAGTCATGCTCACGATCAAGAGCGCTCAGCCGACGTACTTCCCGGGCGTGCCGACCATGTACGTGGCCGTCACCAATTTTCCGAACGCGGAAGACTACGGGGTCAGCTGTATCAAGTACTGCAATTCAGGCGCAGCCCCGCTGCCACTCGAAGTCATCGCAGCATTCGAGCAGCGATTCGGGGGCAAGATCCGCGAGGGCTACGGCCTCAGCGAAACATCGCCATTTTCACACGGGCAACCGTTCGTCCTCGAACCGCGGCCGGGAACTGTCGGGATGCCTGCTCCGGACACGGAGTGCGAGATTGTCGACGTCGAGACGGGCACCCGTGTGCTTGCACCCGGACAAGTCGGCGAAATCCGTATTCGTGGACCGCAGGTTATGAAGGGGTACTGGAATCGCCCAGAGGAGACGGCCATCGCCCTGCGCGACGGGTGGCTGTATACCGGCGATCTGGGCACGCATGATGAGGGCGGCTACTTTTCGATTGTCGATCGCAAGAAAGACATGATCATTGCCTCGGGCTACAACGTGTATCCGCGCGATGTCGAGGAGGTGCTGTACGAGCATCCCGGCGTGCTCGAGTGCTGCGTGGCCGGCGTGCCCGATCGGTATCGTGGCGAGACGGTCAAGGCGTACGTGGTCAAGCGGCCCAATGTAGAGGTCAGCCCTGAAGCGCTGGATGCCTTCTGCCGCGAGCGGCTGGCCGCCTTCAAAGTGCCGCGCCTGTACGAGTTCCGCGAGTCTCTGCCCAAGAGCGCCGTCGGCAAGGTCCTACGTCGCGTGCTCACCGCCGAAGAAGCGGCGCACTAAAAGCTAGGAGCTAGCGAGCCCAGCCACTTCGGCTGCCTTACGGATCAGGTTTGTGGCCACACGCTCGTGCCCAGAAAAGCGTTCGTCGCGCGTCTGCCCCACGTGAAAGCGGTAGTAAATTTGCTGCAGGATCACCCCGATTTTGAAGTAGGCGAACGCGACGTAGTAGTCCAACCCCGACACGTCTCGTCCGCTGAGCCGCGCGTAAAGCGTCTTGATCTCGTCGCGGCCCGGAAAGCCTGGCTCAGAGGTCACCGACTTCAGGCCGCCCATGCGCTCCATTTCGTCCGGTGCGGTCCAGTACACCAGTAGTGACCCTACGTCAGACAGCGGATCGCCGACGGTGGCCATCTCCCAGTCGAGCACCGCGGTCACGCGAGCCGGCTGCTCCGGGTCGAGCAGGACGTTGTTGAGCTTGTAATCGTTGTGCACCACCGTTGCCGGCGGAGATTCCGGTAATCGCTCCACTAGCCACGCAGCAAGTGCGTCGAATTCAGGCAGGTCGTCTGTTCGCGCCCCGAGATAGCGGTCGATCCAGCCGCTTACCTGGCGCCGCAGATACCCAGCCGGCCTGCCGATCTGGTCAAGACCCGCTGCCTGCCAGTCGACTGCATGCAGCTCGACCAGCACCTGCACCAGCGACTCAGCTATGGCACGATGCAGCCCCGGATCAGCTTTCCACTGTGCGGGAAGATCCTGGTCCAGGACCAGGCCGCGGCGGAGTTCCATGACATAGAAGGGCGCGCCAATGACCGAGGCGTCCTGGCACAACACGTAGGGCTCGGGTGCGAGAGGAAAGCTGGGATGCAGCCGCTCGAGGAGCCTGAACTCGCGGGCCATGTCGTGGGCTCGAGGTGGTACGGGGCCGAGTGGCGG
>JBPCIO010000363.1:0-26378 GCA_051006215.1 Chloroflexota bacterium | reverse complement strand
GCTGCGTGTCGGCGGCCTCACAGCTCTACTGCTGGTCGGCGTGAGCGGCCTGGCCATCGCCGGCGTGCTGCCCGAACGCTTGAACCCGCTGCGCCAAACCGGTGGCTTCCGGCTGGACCTATGGCTGTCGTCGCTGGAGATGCTGCGCGACCACCCGTGGCTGGGAATTGGGCTGGACAACTTTGCGTACCTGTACCAGCAGGTCTACCTGCGCGAGGGCGCAGCGGCCGAACCGAATCTGTCGCACCCCCACAACTGGCTGCTTCACGTCTGGCTCGAGCTGGGGGTGCTCGGGCTGTTCGCATTCGGGTGGCTGCTCGTGCGCTTCGCGCGTCAGGCGCGTGCAGCGCTGAGCAGTTCGAGCTCGAGGTGCGTTGCTGCAGGCGCTTGCGGCAGCATGGCTGACCTGCTGGTCCACGGGTTTATCGACAACAGCTACTTTCTGGTCGATCTGGCGTTCGTATTCTGGCTTACCCTCGCCCTGATTTGGACTGACGGTAGAATCGACGCCACGTGAAGGCTCTTGTCACTGGTGGCGCAGGTTTCATCGGCTCACAGCTGTCTAGCCGCCTGCTGGAGGACGGATGGTTCGTGACCTGTCTGGACAACTTTTCGACGGGTATGCGGAGCAATATTGCAGACTTGCTCGAACACCCCAGGTTCAATCTGGTCGAGTGGGATATTTCCAACCCTTCTCTGCCCGCGGACCTCGGGGCTGACCGCTACTTTCACCTGGCCAGCCCAGCCAGCCCCAATCCACGTACTCCCCGCAGCTATATGGCACTGCCCCTGGAGACAGCTCTGGTCAACTCCGTTGGTCTGCGGAACGTGCTGGAGGTGGCCCGCGCTCATGGCGGTCGGGTCCTGTTCGCCTCCACGTCTGAGATCTACGGTGATCCGCTTCAGCATCCCCAGCGCGAGGATTACTGGGGCAACGTGTCCTCAACCGGTCCGCGCAGCTGCTATGACGAAGCGAAGCGCTTCGGCGAAGCGCTGTGCATGATCTACGTGCGGTCGCTGGGTGTCGACGTGCGGCTCATCCGCATCTTCAACACGTACGGCCCAAACATGGACCCGGAAGACGGCCGCATGTTGCCCAATTTCATCACCCAGGCGCTCTCGAACCAACCGTTAACCATCTACGGCGACGGCCACTACACGCGCTCGCTGTGTTATGTCGACGATCTGCTCGACGGCTTGGTCGCAGTCATGGAGTCGAACCGCTCAGATGCCGCGGGCCGGGTTTACAACCTGGGAAACCCCGAAGAACACACGATTGTCGAGTACGCCAGAATGGTTCTCGATCTGCTGCCGTCGAGCTCGTCCAGTATCGCGTACGTGGACCCCGTGCCGGACGATCCCAGTCGTCGCCGCCCGGACATTGCCCGCGCCCGGTCCGAGCTGAGCTGGCAGCCAGTCGTGCCGCTGGCCCTAGGCATTGGTAAGACGATCCAGTACTTCCGCGAGGTCACCGCCACGCAGTGAGCGCGGTTGCCGTTTCGGCGCGGAGCGCGCCGACCATCATCGGGATGGCAACCTGGACGCTGCTTGCGGTTGGGATAGGTATCGCAGTCGCGCTTCCCGAACAGCCGCGGGACGTCGTGCTGGGTGCAGTGGCTAGCGCGGCTGCCGTCCTGTCGCTGATCCAACCCCTCCTGGCCGTGCTGTTGCTGCTGTTCGCAGTGCCTTTCGGCGGCCTGGCGCGTGGTTCGAGTGGTGATTCCTCGAGTGACCTGTCCTTCGGCGCAGCCGAACTCGTAGTAGCGCTGCTTACGGCGACCTGGCTGGCACGTGGGGTCCGCCGGCATGAAGTGAACCTCCGATCCGGGGCGATCGTCTGGGCTACGCTGGCGATGATTGGCGTTGCCCTGGGTTCGATCGGGTATGCGGAGGATCGCGGCGCGGCGATCAAAGAGTCGCTGAAGTGGCTGGAGCTGTTGATAGCGCTGGTGATCGTGGTCGACCTGACCCGCGAGACGCGCGCCGCACGGTGGGTCATCGGATCAATGCTGCTCGCTGGCGGCGCCGAAGCCCTGTACGGCGCGCTGCAGTTCGTCACCAATAGCGGCCCCGGTGCTTTCCAGCTGCAGGGCGCGTTGCGCGCATTTGGCCACTTCGACCAGCCCAACCCGTTCGCTGGCTACCTGACCATGATTCTGCCGCTGGCCCTGTGCATGGGCTTGTGCCGAGCCAACCCACCGCGGTTCCGCTGGTTCGCCCTGGGTGCGGCCGCACTGATTTCGGCGGGTATTGGCCTCAGCCAGTCTCGCGGGGCATGGCTCGGGGCCGCCGTTGCCGCGGGCAGTTTGTTACTGGCCTGGAGCCGCTTCACACGTCGGCTCCTTATTCCGTGCGTCCTGGCAGGCGCATTCGGTGTGGCACTTGCCGTCGCGGGCGTGCTGCCGCCGGCAATCCTGGATCGCCTCGCGCAAACCACCGAGTACTTTGGCGTCTTCGATGTGCGCACGGTGGAGACGACCAGCGAGAACTGGGCCATCGTCGAGCGCATGGCACACTGGCAGGCGGGCTGGTACATGTTCCTCGCCCACCCGTGGTTGGGTGTCGGAGCAGGCAATTACGGCCAGGCCTATCCCGACTATTTCGTGAGCACCTGGCGCGAGGCGCTCGGACACGCTCACAATTACTACATCAACATGCTGGCTGAGCTTGGGCTCGTCGGCGGCTGCACGCTCCTGGTGCTGCTCGGGCTCGCATTTCGTCAGCTAGGTGGCGCGCTGGTGGATTCCGAGGACCTGCGGCATCAATTCTGGCGCGCGGTGCTGGCCGGAGTCTTTGGAGGACTAGTCGTGTTCTGCGTCCACAATATGTTCGACAGCCTGTTCGTGCACAGCGTCAACATCCAGCTTGGCGTGCTGCTTGGTCTCGGGCTGCTGGCCGTCGACCGGGTGCGTCTCCAAGAGCTGGCCACGGTCGCCGCATGACGGCGCCCACGCCGATTAACCAGATGGAACCTCCTCCAGCCGGCGACCTCTCGTCTGGTCACCTCACCACCGAGGACGAGCGGTCCGAGAGCGCCGCAAAGGCGCCGCCACTCGGGAAACGCTTCTTCAACCTCCGCACGCTGCTGTCGTTCGGTCTGGGCTTTGCCATCCTGGCGTTCCTCGCCACGCGTGTACAGATCGACGTCGGCGCCATCGTGGACCGGGTGCGGCAGGCCAATCCGTGGTTGCTGGTGCTTGCGTTCATCGCGTTCTACGCCACGTTCCCAATTCGCGCGCTGCGTTGGCGGCGGCTCCTGGACAATGTGGAGCTGAGCACGCACGAAGAGGGCAGTCGTCGACTCGGCATTCCGATTCTGTCGGAGATCATTTTTCTGGGTTGGTTCGCCAACTGCATCGTGCCGGCCAAGCTCGGCGATGCGTATCGGGCGTATCTGCTCAAGCTGAACGCTGGGGTCTCATTTTCGACCACCATCGGTACGATCCTGGCGGAGCGGATTATCGACGTGGTGGTGCTGTTCGTATTGATGCTAGCCGCAACGGGCTTGTCTTTCGGGCGGTCCGTGCCAGCCGAAGTTCTGGTGCTGATGCAAGTGGGGCTGGGACTGGTGGTGCTGGTCGTGGTCGGGCTGGTCGGAATGCGACGCCTGAGGCCAGTCATCGAACGCGTCCTGCCAACGCGATTGCACGAGCAGTACGTGCGGTTTGAACACGGCACATTGGGGTCATTCCGGGGTATCCCCAGCCTGGTGGTCCTCACCTGCATTGCATGGGCGGGCGAAGTAGCCCGCATGTACCTGGTGACGCTGTCGCTTGGACTCGGCGGTATCGCTCAGAGCGTGATCGTGTTCGTCGCCCTGGCTGCCGCGCTGATGACGACGCTGCCCTTGACTCCGGCCGGACTGGGCTTCGCGGAGGGCGCCATCGTGGGCGTGCTGTTGCTCGCCGCGGGTGCTGGCCTGGCCCCAGGTGTGGACGAGCACGCCGCCGCGAGCATTGCCCTGTTGGACCGTGGCATCAGTTACTGGAGCCTGATCGCGGTAGGCCTGGTCGTCTATCCGCTGAGCAAGCGGAAGTAATTCGTCAACGCATTCAGCCCATCACATGCGGATAGCTATCGACTACTCCGCCGCCGTCAACCAACGGGCTGGGGTCGGGCGGTTGGTCCGCAACCAGGTGCTCGCCCTGGCCGAGCTCGACCACGACAACGACTACCGGCTCGTGTACGCCCGCCCGAATCGGGGTCGCGAGGCTGAGTTCCCGCTCGCGCGCAACTTCTCGCGCCGCGAGCTCGGGGTACGTGAGCGGTGGCTGACGATCGCCTGGCACCGCGCCAACCTGCCCGTGCCTGCGGACTGGCTGAGCGGTCCGGTCGACCTGTACCACGCGCCGGATTTCGTTCTGCCGCCCTTGCGGCATGCGCGCGGCATTCTGACCGTGCATGATTTGGCCTTTCTGATGCGCCCAGATTGCGCTGACGAACGGCTGCGGACGTACTTAGAAGGGGTGGTGCCACGTTCCGTGCAGCGGGCCGATTTCATCGTGGCCGACTCAGAAAACACGCGGAATGATCTGGTAGTGCTTCTCGGCGTTCGGCCGGCATCGATTGCGGTTGTTCCGGGCGGTGTCGAAACTCGCTTCTTGCCCGTGACTGAGCCCGAGCTCCTACAGCAGGCGCGCGAGCGACTTGGAGTCGGCGACGCGCCGTTTGTGCTTTCTATTGGCGTGCTCGAACCCCGCAAGAACCTGGGCCGCCTGATGGACGCCTTTTCAGCGCTGAAGCAGCGCGGCACGGTGCCGGCTGACCTCAAGCTGGTACTCGCTGGCGGCAAGGGATGGCTATTTGACGGTATCTTCGAACATCACGCCGACTCGCCCGTGCGCAATGACATTCTGCTGCCCGGCTTTGTCGCCGACGAGCTGCTGCCAGCAATCTACTCTGCTGCCGAGGTCATGGCTTTTCCGTCACTGTACGAAGGCTTCGGACTGCCCATACTCGAGGCGATGGCGTGTGGTACGCCAGTGGTCGCTTCGCGCGCTTCGTGCTTGCCCGAGGTGGCCGAGGGCGCCGCACTGATGATTGAACCCACCGATGTCGACGACCTGAGCGCGGGGCTCGAACTCGTATTAATGGACACCGCCTTGCGAGCCCGTCTGATCGAGCAGGGACGGCGCCGCGCCGCAACGTACACCTGGCGGCGCGCCGCGCAACTCCTGCTGAAGGTGTACGAGAAGGTCGCCGCCGCATGAGAATTGGGATCAACGCGCTGTTCCTGCAGAAGCCCGCCACTGGCATGGGTAACCACCTGTTGCACTTGCTCGAAGGGCTCGACTCGCTCGAGGAAAAGGACCAGCAGTACGTGCTCCTCGCGCCACGCTTTCGGCGGGCGTATACCGTCCGCGCGCCGCAGCTCTCGGATCGCTTTCGAGAAGTCGAGGTCGTCAGCCGGCTGGCGCGTCTGGGCGAAAATGTCGAGCAGGTGTGGTGGGAGCAGGTCGGGATCGTGCTGGCCGGCTCGCGCGAGCGGGTCGACTTGCTGCACTGCCCATACTGGTCCAACCCGGTCTGGTCGCCCTGGCCGACGGTCGTCACCGTGCACGACGTGATTCAGTTCGTGCTGCCGGAATATGCCTGGCGCAAGATCAGCCGAGTCTACTTTGGCCTCGTCTCGGCTGGCGCCCGGCGCGCAGACGCCGTGATCACCGTCTCAGAGTGCTCCAAACGGGACATCGTGAAGCTGCTCGGACTGGCGCCCGAACGCATTCACGTCATCGGCAACGCGGTGGACGCGAGCCTGTTCCCGGTCCGGGATGCCTGGCTGCTGGCGAGCGTGCGGGAGCGGTATGGGATCGGACCTCGATTCGTGCTGTACTTCGGTGGCTTCGACATGCGCAAGAACGTGCCGCGGCTCATCGAGGCGTATGCGCTGCTGCCGGAACGGATGCGGCGCGAGTATCAGCTGGTGATCGCCGGTCGCTACCAGAATTTGGGCCATCCGCTCTACCCCGACCCGCGCGAAACGGTACGACGGTTGGGTCTCGAGGGGAATGTCGTTTTTACGGGCCAAATTCGCGAGCAGGACAAGGCGCCCATGTTTAGCGCGGCGACGGTATTTGCATTTCCTTCGCTCTACGAAGGCTTTGGCCTACCTGTCCTGGAAGCCATGGCATGTGGCACACCCGTGGTCACGTCGAACGTGTCCGCGCTGCCCGAAGTGGCTGGGGATGCCGGTCTGCTTGTCGACCCATACAACACCGAAGCGATCAGCGCAGCCGTGGCCGAGCTGCTCGAAAGTCAGGTGCGGCGCGATGAACTTGCGCGGCGTGGCCTCGACCGCGCGCGCCGCTTCACCTGGCACCAGGTGGCCGAGCAGACTGTGCGCGTGTACAAGGAGATCCTCTGCGCGTCCTGATCGTCTCGAAGATCCTGGTCCTGGCCGCCTACCGCCATAAGCTCGACGAGATCGCGGCCCGACCTGAAGTCGAGCGACTGATCGTCGTCACGCCGCCCGCCTGGCACGAGCCAGGCGGGCGCACACTCTCACTCGAAGCGTCGCCCGGGCCGCACGCTTACGAGCTGCGGGTCGAACCGATTCGGTTCAACGGCAACTATCACCTTTTCTTTTGGCCTGGGCTGGGCCGCCATGTGCGCCAGACACGCCCGGACCTTGTTCACCTGGATGAGGAGCCATACAACCTCGCTACGGCCCACGGGAGCTGGCTGGCCGGTCGGTACGGCGCACGGTCACTCTTTTTCACCTGGCAGAACCAGGTCCGGCGGTACCCGCCACCGTTCAGCTGGTTCGAGCGCAGCGTGTTTCATCGGAGCGCGTTTGCTATCGCAGGCAGCAGCGAAGCGCTACAGGTATTACGGACCAAGGGCTACGCGGGCCAGGCGAGCGTGATCCCCCAGTTCGGCGTGGATCCCAGGTTATTCACACCCGCGCGTGTTCGTGCAGCCGCGGACGCTATGCCGGTGATTGGCTTTGTTGCCCGCCTGGTCGAGGAAAAGGGCATCCTCGTCCTGCTGGCCGCCCTGGCGGGTTTGTCTGGGTCATGGCGCCTGCACATCGTCGGCAGCGGACCTCTCGAAGGGCAAGCCCGGCGCCGCGCAGCAGAACTTGGAATTGGCGAGCGGATCACCTGGGAGCACGGCGTCTCGTCCATGTTGATACCGGATCGACTGCGTTCGTTCAGCGTGCTGGTGCAGCCGTCGCTTACGCGTCCGAACTGGAAGGAACAGTTCGGACGCGCACTCATGGAGGCGATGGCATGTGGCGTCGCCGTCGTGGGATCGACGTCGGCCGAGATCCCGCACGTCATTGGTAACGCTGGCCTGGTCGTGTCTGAAGGCGATTCCACGGCGCTGCGAGAGGCAATCGCGCGGCTGCTGGCAGATCGTGAGCTACGCGAAGAGTTCGGTCGGCGCGGCCGGGTACGTGTCCTCGAGCGCTACACCAACGCGCGGATTGCAGAGCAGACGGTCCAGGCCTACCGATCAGCGCTCACCGCGGCCTCAACCTCGAGCCGCCGCACGCTCGGTTGAGCGCTCGGGGAACACAGGCAACCGTAGACGACCAGCGCTCAAGTTGCACTTCGTAGGCATTGTTGCGACAATCGGGACACCCGAGGGGACGGTAGCCGCGCCTGTCAAAAACGCCTTCGATTCGCCTGCGCACAATCGTCGGTCTGACATCCGGCCGACTTAGCTATCGATTCCCGATTCGGCGAGTCTGGTGCTCCGAAAAGGAGATTCCTTTCGACCCATGAGGCGCCTCTTGTATCTGTTGGCAGCTGGCGCGCTGCTCGTTCCTGGCGCAGCACGTCCCGTGTTTGCCCAGCAGGCCACCCAGGAGTTGACGGTCAACTTCTTGCAGGGTGAGCCGGACAACATCGACCCCAACCGCAGCAGCTTCAACGTCGAGGCGGCAGTCGTTCGCCAGGTCTTCCAACCCCTGCTGCGCTTCGACCAGAACCTGACACCCCAGCCGGCTGCCGCCGCCAGCTACGACGTGAGCCCAGACGGGAAGACCTACACATTCCACCTGCGGCCAGACGGGCGCTGGAGCGACGGCCAACCCGTCACCGCCGCTCAGTTCGAGTACTCGTGGAAACGTATCCTCGACCCCAAGCTCGCTGCCGAATACGCCTCGTTTTACGTGGACGCTGGCATCGTCGGCGCCGACGAATACAACCCCGGCAAGACCACGACTCCCGACAACATCGGCGTGCATGCCGTGGACGACCTGACGTTCGAGGTCGATCTTACGCAGCCGTTCGGGCCGCTGCCAGACCTGGCCGCGCTGTGGGTGGTGGTGCCAGAGCGGCCGGACGTCATCAACGCGAACCCGACCGGTTGGAGCCAGGATCCATCCACGTACATCGGCAACGGCCCATTCATGATGACCGAGTGGGTCCACCAGGATCACATCAGCCTCGCGCCAAACCCGCAGTACGTTGCCAATGGCATGTGGCCAGCGCCGGCGCTTCAGAAGGTGAACATGCTGATGGTCACCGACGGTGAGGCCGACTACGTCGCATTCCTCAACAACGAGCGCGACTGGACCCTGGTACCGGACCCTGACGTCAGCCAGGTAAAGAGCGATCCGAGCCTGTCGCAGCAGTCGGTCCAGTACAACGAGCTCACCACCTTCTGGGTCCACCTCAACAACCAGAAGGCGCCTCTCGACAACGTCGCCGTCCGGCGTGCGCTGGCCAAGGCGATCGACCGCGACGCACTCATCCGCGATATCGCCAGCGGCGTCGGGGCGCCGGCCACAAGCATCATTCCGCCAGGCATGCCTGGCTTCCAGGAAGGCCTGGGCCAGGAGCTCGGGTTCGATCCTCAAGGCGCCAAGGCGCTGCTTGCGTCAGCTGGCTTCCCTAATGGCCAGGGCTTTCCCAACCTCGCCTATAGCTTCGCCTCGACAACAGCCAACCAGCGCCGAGCCGAGTTCCTCCAGGCCCAATGGAAGCAGAATTTGAACATCAACATCCAGCTGAACTCGATGGAGAGCAAGGCGTACCAGGCGGCCTTTAAGGCGAAGCAATACGACCTGGCATTTGGCGGATGGGGCGCCGACTATCCTGACCCGCAGGACTGGTTCAACACCCTGTTTGGCTGCAAGGGCGGCAACAACAAGTACAACTACTGCAATCCCAGCTTCGATCAGACCGTTGCCAGAGCCGACACGGGAGTTGAGCTGGCGGATCGTATCGCGCTCTACAACCAGGCCCAGACAATGCTGATCCAGGATGCGCCGGTCGCGCCAATTTTCGTACGCGGTCGCCTGGTTGTCGTCAAGCCGTGGGTGCGGACGCAGAGCGGCGGGTCGCTGGTCTTCACTGGCCAGGACGATTACCCGGCCGATCTGTTCCTGGACCAGATCCGGTTGGCGGCCCACTAAGACAATCGATGAGGCAAGTCGGGATGCCAGCATCCCGACTCCTCAGTCCTCAGCCATGGCTGGATTCATCCTGCGGCGCATCCTGTGGCTCATACCCGTGCTGCTGTTCGTGTCGTTGATCACGTTCACCCTCATGCACGTCACGCCGGGTGGCCCCTGGGACAAAGACAAGGCCGTCCCGCCCCAAATCGTCGCCAACCTGAACGCGAAGTACAACCTGGATAAGCCCGCCTGGCAGCAGTACGTCATCTATATGGGCGGCGTGATCCACGGTGACCTGGGCCCGTCGTATACCTACCAGGACCGCAGCGTGACCCAGATCATCCTGGGCGGTTTACCCAACACCGCATCGCTGGGCATTCTGGCAGGCCTCGTCGCCATTTTCGTCGGCGTGCCACTCGGAGTGCTTGCAGCCATGCGTCAGAACTCGGCCGTCGATTACGCTGCGCTCACGTTCGGCACCGTCTTCGCCAGTGTCCCAACCTTCGTGCTCGGCTTCGTGTTGATCATCATCCTCGCGCTGACCCTGCATCTGGTGCCAACCAGTGGCTGGGGCAAGCCGGCTCAGTACGTGCTGCCAGTGCTCACGCTTGGACTCAACCAGGCGGCGCTGCTTACCCGGATCACTCGCGCCAGCATCCTGGACGTGAACCGCCAGGACTTCATGCGCACTGCCCGCGCCAAAGGACTCAAGGAAATCGTCCTCGTCCGCCGCCACTTACTCAAGAACGCTATGATCCCGGTGGTCACCGTGATCGGGCCAATCCTGGCTTTTCTCATCGTTGGCTCAATCGTGGTAGAGAGCATCTTCTCCATCCCCGGAGTGGGCCGGCTACTGGTCCAGGGCATCACCCAGCGTGATTACTCATTGATCATGGGCTCGACACTGCTGTATGCCTTTGCCATCGCCGCACTCAATCTGCTGGTCGACGTGCTGTACGCCTTCATCGATCCTCGGATCCAGTATCGGTAGGCAGCATGGCCACCCGGATCGCTTCCACGACCAGTGTTGCAACCGGTCTCAACCGACCCGGCGCGCTACCCACGGTCTACGCACCCAAGCGGACCTCGCGCGGCTTGTGGCGCGACGCGTGGCGCCGCTTGCTGCGCAACAAATTGGCCGTGAGCGGAATGGCGTTCATCATCTTCATGGTGGGCGTGGCCATCTTCGCCGACGTGTTGGCGCCCTACGACCCCAATCGTCTGTTCTCTGGTCAGTCGTATGCGCGGCCAAACAGCGTGCATCTGCTCGGAACCGACGACGTGGGACGCGACGTCCTCAGCCGACTCATCCACGGTGCACGCGTGTCGTTGTCAGTCGCAATTTTCGTGCAGATGTTGATCCTCACTATTGGGTTGTTCGTGGGTGGCGTGGCCGGGTTCTTTGGTGGCCGGATCGACAACTGGATGATGCGGTTCACCGATGTCTTCTACGCATTCCCAGATCTCCTGTTCGTCATCATTATTACGGCAGCCATTGGCTCGAGCATCTTCAATATTTTCCTGGCCATTGGATTGGTGAATTGGACTGATCTGGCTCGTCTGGTACGCGGGCAGTTACTGACCTTGCGTGAGCGTGACTTCGTCACTGCGGCCCGTTCGCTCGGCGCCCCCGCCCCGAGGATTATCATCAGCCACTTGCTGCCGAACGCAGCCGGCCCGATCATCATTCGGCTGACGTATGGCGTGCCTCAAGCAATCTTCACCGAGGCGGTGCTGAGCTTCATCGGACTTGGGGTCCGACCGCCAACCGCGAGCTGGGGCAGCATGATCGAGCGCGGCAATCAGGCGATCTTCTCGGCGCCCCACATGGTGCTGTTCCCCGCGATTACCATCGCGCTGACTATGCTGGCCTTCAATTTTCTGGGCGACGGCATGCGCGACGCACTCGATCCACAGAACAACCGCTAGGTCCCCATGCGCCTGACAGCGCACCGACCCGAGGCGTTGGCTACCCTTGGTCAGAAGGCGTGATGCGACTACTTTTCGTGGCGGCCATCCTGGCTAGCGCCTTCGCTGGCAGCGCACCGCTGCAAGCACAAACCTCCAAGATCGCCATCGTCGCGCTGGGCTCCGAACCTGACCGTCTGTACAACCCGACGAGCGTGTCCGGACAACTGGCGGCCAACCTGGTGTTCGACCCACTGGTCGGACTTGACGATCAAATGCAGCCTTATCCGGTGCTCGCCGCAACCGTCCCGGGCCCCGATAACGGTCTCGTGCAGCTCAGCGGCGACGGTGGCGACCGAAGGCTGGTGGTCAGCATGCCGTTACGTCAGGGCGTGACCTGGGCAGACGGGGAGCCTTTTACGGCGGACGACGTGGTCTACACCTGGCAGTTGATGATGAACCCGCAATCGGGCTTTGACACAACCGTCGAGGACAAGCTCAAAAATGTGGACAAGATGGACGACTACACGGTGCGTTTTACGTACCTGTCGGCCAACGAAGCGCGCGCACTCGACCCCGAACGCTACACGAACCAGGGCGACCAGCCGATCGTCGACGCGCTGTACATGTTCGGGCTGTACGACGCCCCGGCCATCTACCCGCGCCACACGCTGCGCGAGATCGTCGGCGACGACCCGCGCCACAGCCGCCAGGTGAATGGCATCCAAACATCAGATTTCGCTCGAAACCCGATTGGCACTGGCCCGTACACCCTGTCAAGCTGGGACGCAGGCAGCGCGCTGACGTTCACCTCGCGCGGTCTCGCACTGCCACAGCGGCTGAGCAAGCCGATGCTGGAGACGATTGTGTTTCGCGTCATGCCCGACAAGAACGAGAGTCTGACGGCGCTCACCCAGGGCCAGATGCAGCTCATTGCTCAGGACAGCCTCGACGCAGCTGACGCCCCGGTGCTGGATACGCTGGCCGGGGTGCGCGCCCGCTACACACCCGGCAACGCCTGGGAGCATCTCACTTTCAATCTCGACAATCCAATCCTGGCCGACCCGAGCGTGCGTCAGGCGATTGCCCTCGGGATCGACCGGGCCAGCCTCAACCGGACGGTTTTGCTGGGCAAAGGCGAGGTCGCAGTCAGCCAGGTGCCATCGTGGTCGTGGGCGTTCGACCTGGGCCTGCCCCAGTATGAGTACAACCCCGCGCTAGCTCAGCAGCTCCTGGATCGGGCGGGCTGGGCGCGCTCTGGCAGTGAGCCGATCCGATCGAAGGGCGGCCAGCGTCTCAGCCTGAAGTACTGGAGCACGCCAGCGACCTTTCGCGGCCCACTTATGGCTCTGGTCAAAGAGCAGCTCGCGCAGGTTGGGGTGGAGCTCGCTATCGAGCTGTTCCCGAGCGCGACGCTATTCGATACGTCGGCGAGCTCGCCTCAGGCGTTGGTCAGCCGCCAATTCGACATCGTGGAGTTCGCCTGGGTCAGTGGGTACGACCCGGGCTCCGACGCGATCTACAACATGCACTCATCCAGCACACCCTCGCGCCCGAACGGCTATCGCGGGGGCAACTACGGCGACTACAAGAACCCGCGCAGCGATCAACTGCTCGACCAGGCGCAGGTCAGCCTCGATCCCGCCTTTCGTCGCAACGCATTAGCGGAGGCGCAAACGATCTGGCAGTCTGACCTGCCGGTGCTGCCACTGCTTCTGCGTCCAGTGACCACGGCCGCGAGTATCGCCCTGGTCAACTTTCGCCCGACTCCCGCCCCGGCCGGCGAAACCTGGAACGTCGAACAGTGGGACCTTCAACCTGCGTCGCCGTGAGTGAACGGGACGCACGTAAGCGCGCCAGGGACGGTCGAGCGGGCTGCACGGTGTGTGCGGGGTCGGGCTGAATGCGGCTGTTCTTCGCGCTCGAGCTGCCGACCGAGGTGCGAGCAGCGCTCGGCGGCCTTCGACAAACCGCCAGCAAGGAGTACCGCTGGGTGGACCCCGCGCTGCTGCATGTCACGCTGGCGTTCTTAGGCCAGCAACCCCCCGAGCGGCTCACGTTGCTGGAGCAGGTGGGCAGCGCTGCAGCAGCCGACGCTCAGGCGGGTCTCTTAGAGCTGGGTCGGGCCGGCAGCTTCGGATCGAGGCACGAGCCGCGGGTACTCTGGATCGGCCTTGACGGCGACGTGCCGGCCCTGCTCGCCTTGCAAACGCGCCTTGCCACGGGCCTGCGTCGAGCCGGCCTTGCGCTCGAGGAGCGGCCGTTTTCGGCCCACATCACCCTTGCCCGACGGCGTCCTGGCGCGCGCTCCGATGTTCCGCCCGACTGGCCACCAGCGCACACTCCGACCAAATCGGCGTTCGCGATGGACCACCTGACGTTGGTCGAGAGCCGCCTGAGCCCGCGCGGTGCCACCTATTTTCCGCTGCTTGAATTCCCGTTCGGAGGCAGCGTATAGTCGGCCAGACAGTCACATACACAGACGTAGACTAGGACGAGTACGCGTCCGGGCGGGCTCAGAGAGCCGGGACAGGTGTGAGCCGGTGCCTCGCCAGACGCTGAATGGACCTGCGAGTTGCCCACCGAGCCTTGCGTGTTGGAACCGCAAGGGGTAGGCCGGGACGGAATGAGCCCCGTTATTGAGTTCAAGGCGTACCCGTAAGCTTCGGGGCTGCGCCTGCTCCGAGGCCGTCAGCCTGCATGACGGCGAATGAGGGTGGCACCACGAGACGCCTCTCGTCCCTTCGACGGACGAGAGGCGTTTTGCATCCCGGAGAAAGTCACACCCCATGTCTACCCTTCGACATCACGCGTCGCCAAAGCCCACACAGCGCTTGCTGACTGGGCTCCGTCCGACCGGCAAATTCCACCTTGGGAACTACGTCGGGACGTTCGAAAAAGACCTCGAGCTGCAGAACAGTGGCGAGTATCAGTGCTTCTTCCTCATCGCCGACTACCACACGCTGACGACGAGCTATGAGACGTCGCGTGCTATCGGTGAGGACATCCGCGACGGCGTGCTCGACTTCCTGGCAGTTGGCATCGACCCCAGCAAGAGCACACTCTACCTGCAGTCGCTGATCCCCGAAGTCTCTGAGCTGTTCCTGCTGTTCACTATGCTGGTGAGCGCCACGCGCGCCCAGCGCATTCCGACCCTGAAGACTCAGATCCGCGACCTCAAGCTAGAAACTGCCTCGCTTGGCCTGCTCAACTACCCAGTCCTGCAGGCCGCCGACATCTTAATGGTCAGGGGCGATGTGGTGCCGGTCGGTAAAGACCAGATGTCGCACATCGAGCTGACACGTGAGGTGGCCCGCCGTTTCAACCAGCTGTACGGCCCCGTCTTTCCGGAACCCGACTATCTCGAGGCGCGCTTCCCCGTCCTGCCCGGCATCGACGGCAGTCCGAAAATGAGCAAGTCACTCGGCAACACGATCTTGCTTTCCGACGACGCGGAAGCCGTCCGCAAGAAGGTCATGTCCATGTACACCGACCCGACCCGTCTCCGCGCGACCGATCCGGGACATGTCAAAGGCAATCCGGTCTTTGTCTATCACGACGCTTTCAACCATAACCTCGAGGAGGTCCAGGATCTCAAAGCGCGCTACGTGAAGGGGAAGGTCGGCGACGTGGAGGTCAAGCAGAAGCTGGTGGCGGCCCTCAACCAGTTCCTGGATCCGATGCGCGAACGACGAGCCGAGTTCGAGCGCCAGCCCGGGCTCCTCGAAGACATCCTGGCCGACGGGAGCCATCGGGCTCGCCTGGAGGCCCGCGAGACGCTAGCGCTCGCCCGTGAAGCCATGGGCTTGAACTATTTTGCTCGCGCCCGTGCGCACGTGGAGACACTCGGAAAAGAAGGCCTCGACGGATGAGCTCGCACGTGTATTACCCGAGCCTACCGACGCTCGGCCGCATGGCGGCGACCTCGCACTATGCGCCCATCTACCGCGAAGTCCTGGCCGACGTCGAGACGCCAGTCTCGGCGCTGCTGAAGCTGGGCGCCGGGCCGGGTAGCTTCTTGCTCGAGAGCGTAGAAGGCGGTGAGTTCGTCGCCCGCTACTCCTTCGTAGCCGCTGGCCTCGAGCGCTCGCTGGCCATTTTCGAGAACCACGCCGTCTACCAGGGCCGCGAAGGCTCGGCCGAGCTGGGCTATACCGACCCGCTCGACCTTATCGACCGAATGGTCGCCCGAGAAGGCGTGGCAAGGCTGCCGGGGCTACCGCGATTTGGTGGCGGCGCCGTCGGCTACCTGGCCTACGAGCTGGCACGCAAGTTCGAGCCCCGCATTCCGGCCGCGGCAAACAACCCGCTCGGTCTGCCGCTGGCTCACCTGCTCATGGTCGATACGCTACTGGTCTTCGATCACCTGCGGCGAACGATCAAGGCCGTCACCTACGTGCCACTCACCGAGGACCTACCTACAGACTACCGCCGCGGCTGCGACCGGCTCGACGATCTGCTCGAGCGCTTACAGAGCGGATCCCACACCGCTGGGCTGGAAGACGCCCCTGGCAGGGCCCGCCCAGATGGCATCGTCAGCAACACGACGCAACCTGAATACGAGAGCATGGTGCGCCAGGCCAAGGAGGCTATCGCCGCTGGCGAATGCTTTCAAATCGTTCCGTCGCAGCGGCTGTCCGTGCCGACGACGGCCAGCCCGGTCAGCCTGTACCGCGCGCTGCGCTCGATCAACCCCAGTCCGTACATGTACTTCCTCAATTTCGGTGACTACCAGATCGTCGGCGCGTCGCCTGAGCTGCTGGTGCTGGTCGAGGATGGCAAGATCAGCCTGCGGCCCATTGCGGGCACAATGCCACGCGGCGAAACCTCCGACGAGGACGACCGCTTCGCAGAACGGCTGGTGTCCGATGCAAAGGAGCGCGCCGAGCACATCATGCTCGTCGACCTTGGGCGCAATGACGTGGGTCGGGTGGCCCAGCCTGGCAGTGTGAAGGTCGAGCGGCTGATGGAGATCGAGCGCTACTCACACGTCATGCACATGGTCTCGAACGTGGAGGGTCAGCTGCAGCCAGGTCTGCGGCCGGTCGACGCGCTGCGGGCGTGTTTTCCGGCCGGCACGCTCACGGGGGCACCCAAAATCCGCGCCATGGAGATCATCGCCGGGCTCGAGTCCGATCAGCGGGGGCCCTACGGCGGTGCCATCGGTTTCTTCAATCGCGACGGCGACCTGGAAACGGCGATCACAATCCGCACCCTGGTGCTCAAAGCCGGCGTGGCGCACATCCAGGTTGGCGCTGGCATCGTCGCCGACTCGGACCCACCGACGGAGTATCAGGAGACGCTCAACAAAGCCAATGCCGTACTCGCTGCAGTGGCCGAAGCTGAACGCATGGAATCCGCTGCTGGTGCAGTTCCCGCGAGGCTCGAGGTGGTGGCATGAGCGCACGCAGAGTTCTGCTGATCGACAACTACGATAGCTTTACCTATAACCTCTACCAGTACCTGTCCGAACTGGGCGCAGCAGTCACAGTGCACCGCAACGACGCGATCGGCGTCGACGAGGCGCGCGCGATGGGACCTGACTGCGTGGTCATCTCGCCAGGCCCGGGTGTGCCGGCTGATGCTGGCATCTCCATCGACCTGATCTGTGCGCTCGGGCCGAGCGTGCCGATCCTGGGCGTCTGCTTGGGCCACCAGGCGATCGCCGAAGCGTACGGTGGCGTCGTCAGTCGAGCGCCCGAGTTGATGCATGGCAAGGCTTCGGACATTCACCACGACGGATCCGGCGTCTTCCAGGGCTTGCCGAGTCCATTTTCGGCCATTCGCTACCACTCGCTGTGCGCTGTGCCCGAGTCCGTGCCACACGCGCTGGCAGTCAACGCGCGTACCGAGAATGGCGTGATCATGGGCCTTCGCCATCGCGAGTATCCCATTCACGGCGTCCAGTTCCACCCCGAAAGCATCCTCAGCCAACATGGAAAAGCGTTGCTGAGCAACTTCTTGCAGATGAGCGCGGCGAACCTGGGCGGGAGTCGCCCGGCAGTTGCCGCCAGCGCCACGGCATGAGCATTCGAGACGCGCTCCAAAAGCTGGTGCTGAGGCAAGACCTATCCCGAGCTGAAGCACATGCAGCCATGCGCTCGCTGGTCGAGGGGGAATCGACGCCAGCCCAAATCGCTGCATTCGCTGTCGCCCTGCGGATGAAAGGCGAGACACCAGAGGAGCTGGCTGGCCTCGCCGAGACGATGCGGGAGGCCGCTACACGAGTACACGCCGGCTCAGACGTAGTCGATGTGGTCGGCACTGGTGGCGACGGGTCGGGCACCTTCAACATCAGCACGCTCAGCGGACTGGTGGTTGCATCAGCCGGTGGGCACGTGGCCAAGCATGGCAATCGCAGTGTCACCAGCGCTTGTGGCGCGGCCGACTTTCTGGAAGCCATCGGCATCGCTATCGATCTGAGCCCAGCAGGTGTAGCCCACAGCGTGGCCGAGACGGGTTTCGGGTTCATGTTCGCGCCGCTGTATCACCCGGCCATGCGGCACGCTGCTGCGCCGCGGCGCGAGATTGGCGTGCGGACGGTCTTCAATATTCTGGGGCCGCTGACCAATCCGGCCGGCGCGCGCCGCCAGCTGATTGGTGTCGCCGTGGCCGAGCTTGGCGCAACGTTTGCACGGGTGCTAGACCTACTCGGCGTCGACCACGCGCTGGTGGTCCACGGCCAGGACGGCATGGACGAGATCTCGGTGTGTGCACCGACCCAAATTCACGAGGTCCGGCGCGGGGAGCTCAGCGCGTACTCGATCGAGCCGGAGCAGTTTGGTCTGCAGCGCTGGCCGGTCGACGCGGTGCGCGGCGGCACGGTGGAGGCAAACGTGCGGCTGGCGCGAGCAGTGCTGGATGGCCAAGCCGGGCCAGCGCGCGAGGTGCTGCTGCTGAACGCCGGCGCCGCGATCTACGTGGCCGGTCTAGCGGACTCAATCCAGGCCGGTATCGGTTGCGCGGCGGACGAGCTCGACAGCGGCCGAGCGCGGCACAAGATCGAGCACGTGGCCGAGGCGTCGCAGCGCATTCGAGCCGAGCTCCTACGGACCGGAGCGCAAGTGGCGTGATCCTGGACGAGATCCTGGCCAACAAGCGGCGTGAAGTGGAGGAGCGTCGCGCCAAACGCCCGCTGGAGCACCCCGCCGCCCCGCGGTCGAGACCGCCTGGCTCGGCTGAGACGACCCTCAAGACGGCGACCGCGAGCACCAATTTCCCGGGCACTGCGGACGGCGCCACAGGTGCGCCGGGCGGCAGCGCTCTTGAGCCAGCCACCTCTGGCGCCTCCGTCACCGCGTACGCCGCTGGCACGGCCGACACCGCTGGCACCACTCTCAGCGAGGACACCACGCCCATCGCTGGCACCCCCCTTGTCGCTGGCGGGACTCGCATCACTGACACAGCCCACTCTGGCGGTGGATCGTGCGTGGTCGCCAGTCGGAGTCGGTTTGTTGATGTGTTACGTCAACCTGGCGTGTCGTTCATTGCCGAGATCAAGCGCCGATCTCCGTCTGGCGGGCTGATTCGTCCTGACCTCGCGGTGGCCCAGATCGCCCAGACATACGCCACCGCTGGCGCGGCCGCGCTTTCCGTGCTGACCGACCAGCGCTATTTTGGCGGCGCGGACGCCGACCTCACGTCCGCCCAGCGCGCCAGCGGCCTGCCTTGCCTGCGCAAGGACTTCGTGGTCGATCCGTACCAGATCCTGGAGGCGCACGAGTTGGGCGCCAGCGCGGTCCTGCTTATCGTACGAGCGCTGTCTGACAACGAGCTGCGCAGCCTGCTCGAGCTTACGCACACCTGCGGTATGGAAGCCCTGGTCGAGACGCATTCGGCGGCGGAGGTCGAACGCGCCCTCTGCGCTGGGGCACGCGTCGTCGGCGTCAACAACCGCGACCTCGACACCCTGATCACCGACGTCTCACTAGCGCCACGTCTACGACCGCTGGTGCCAGCCGATTGCGTCTTCGTCGCCGAAAGCGGGATCTCTCAGCCAGAACATGTCGCCCGGCTTCGAGACGCCGGAGTGGACGCCGTCCTTGTTGGCGAATCGCTCCTTCGGGCGGCCGATCCAGGCGCCAGGCTGAGCGCGCTGATAGCCGCGGGTGCTCCTGGGGATGTCCCCGGAGGTGCGCAGTGAGCTCGGATACGCTGGTGAAAATCTGCGGGCTCCGCACGCTACCCGAGGCCCGCGCCGCACTCCAGGCCGGCGCTGACTTGCTTGGATTTATTTTCTGGAAGCCTGGCAAACGTTTCATCGCTCCGCCAGACGCCGCCCGCATCATCCAGACCCTGCGGGCCGAGTCGCCGCACTGGTCAGCGGTTGGAGTGTTCGTGGATCCTTTGCCCGAGGACGTAGAACACACCACAGCCGAGTGCGGCCTGGACTACGTGCAGTTGTCGGGGCAGGAGACGCTCGCCACCATCCAAGCCATGCCATGCCCAACCATCAAGGCCGTCCACGTCCAGGCCGGCGGCGAGGTCGCCGCCGCCGAGCTGGTACACACGGATGCCCTGCGCGCCCACCGGTATCTCCTCGACACCCACGCCGACGGGCAACCGGGCGGTACGGGCAGTGTGTTCAATTGGTCCGCGCTGCGGGAAGTCGGCCCACGCTGCTTCGTCGCTGGCGGCCTGCGCCCCGAGAATGTGGCGCAGGCGCTTTCCATACTTGCCCCGCTCGGCGTAGACGTCAGCAGTGGCGTCGAGTTCTCCGACACACCCACTCCGGTTAAGGACCCTGCTCTGATTCGAGCTTTCTTGGAGGCAGTCCGTACCCATGACCATCGCTCCCAGTAGCACCCTGCCGCTGGTTCCCGGCCGCTATGGCGCGTACGGCGGCCAGTACGTCCCCGAAACCATCATGCCGGCCCTAGAGGAGTTGGAGCACGGCTTTTTGGAAGCCCTGGCCGACACCACGTTCACTACCGAGCTCGACCGATTGCTGCGCACGTATGTTGGCCGCCCAACCCCGCTGTACGAGGCCAGCCACTTCGCCGAACGCATTGGCTCGGGCGCAGTTTGGCTCAAGCGCGAAGATCTGGCCCATACGGGTGCCCACAAGATCAACAACGCGGTTGGTCAAGGCCTGCTCGCCGAGCGCATGGGCAAACGGCGGATCATTGCTGAAACCGGAGCAGGCCAGCACGGCGTGGCCACGGCGACGGTCTGCGCGATGCTCGGCCTTGAATGCGTGGTGTACATGGGCGAGGAGGACATGCAGCGGCAGGCGCTCAACGTCTACAGGATGCGTCTACTCGGGGCTGAGGTTCGTCCTGTCACGGCCGGCACGCGCACGCTCAAGGATGCGATCAGTGAGGCGTTCCGCGACTGGGTGACGACCATCGAGACAAGTTATTACCTGATCGGCTCGGTGGTCGGGCCACACCCATACCCAGCTCTCGTGCGCGCCTTCCAGGCCGTCATCAGCCAGGAGGCGCGCGTGCAGTCGTTGGAGAGCATTGGGCGTTTGCCTGATCGGGTCGTAGCGTGTGTTGGCGGCGGATCGAACGCAATCGGCTCGTTTGCCGCGTTCTTAGAGGATGCGTCCGTCGAGCTAGTCGGGATTGAGGCTGGCGGCCGCGGCTCCCAGCTCGGCGACAACGCGGCGACCCTGGAGACGGGTCGGCCAGGCATCCTGCACGGCGCGCACACGTACGTCCTGCAGGACAAGCACGGTCAGATTGCCGGGACCCACAGCGTGTCTGCCGGGCTCGACTACCCGGGCGTGGGGCCAGAGCACGCCTCGCTCAAGGATCTTGGACGCGTTCGCTACGCGTCCATCACCGACACCCAGGCGCTCGAAGCCTTCTTTCTGCTGACTCGCAGTGAGGGCATCATGCCCGCACTCGAGCCAGCCCACGCGCTGGCCTGGGTGCGGGCCAACCCGCATCCTGGAGTCACGCTGGTGACGCTGTCTGGTCGTGGCGACAAAGACATCCACACCGTCGCCACCGCGTCCGGGCATGAGGAATACCTGGCGTGACCCGCACGTCCCGCATGTTCGAACGTCTGGCTGACGAGCAGCGGTGCGGGCTCTTTCCATTTCTGGCGGCTGGCTTTCCCGACGTGGCCACCAGCCACGCCCTGGCCGAAGCCGCGCTGGACGCTGGCGCCGACGGGTTCGAGATAGGCGTGCCGTTCTCCGACCCGCTTGCTGACGGCGCCACCCACCAGCGAATCTACGCTCGGGCCCTGGCCGGGGGAGCGACACTCGATACAGCACTCGACCTGGCGCGGGTCATTCGCCGCCGTTCTCCCGAGACACCGGTCGCCCTCATGTCGTACTACAACCCGCTTCGACAGCGGGGCGACGCCCGCCTTGCAGCCCAACTTGCCGAGCTCGAGCTGGACGCCGCGATCGTGCCTGACCTGCCACCCGAAGAAGCCCGCGACTTTCGGGCGGCGCTCTTGGCGCATGGGCTGGGCCTGGTACCACTGCTCGCGCCCACCAGCCCAGTGGCTCGGATCCGCGTGGTGGCTGAACTCGACCCTATTTGGATCTACTGCGTGGCGCTGGTTGGAGTGACCGGCGCGCGCTCGGAGCTGGCGACGGATCTGGCCGCCTTCCTGGACAACGTGCGAGCGGTCACCACGGCGCCGTTGGTCGTCGGGTTCGGCATTTCGCAGCCAGACCACGTGCGGCGCGTGGCGCGATTGGGCGCCGCCGGCGCCATTGTGGGCAGCGCCCTGTCCGACCTCGTCGAGCGCTCGGCTGACCCGGTCGCCGCCGCTCGGGCGTATCTCGGAGAGCTGAAACTTGCCGGCGCCTCGGGTGCCGTCGCACGCTAGCCGAGCGACACAGCTCGAGCTGCACCTCGAAAGTTTCGACGGCCCGCTCGAGTTATTGTTGCTCCTGATCGAGCAGCGCCGCCTTCCGATCACCCAGGTCAGCCTTGCTCAAGTAGCCGATCAGTACCTGGCCCAGGTACACGCCCAGCCAGCGATCGACCCCGACCTGTTGGCCGACTTTCTGGTAATCGGCGGCAAGCTGCTGCTGCTGAAGTCGCGGGCGCTATTGCTGACCGAAGAACCCGATCTGGAGGTCGACGAGGTCGCGTCAGACCTGGCCGAGCGGCTGGCGACCTATCGTGTGTTCCGCACCGCCGCCGAGCTCCTACGTGAGCTCGAGCAGCGTGGCGCTCGCATGTACCCGACGCAGCGCGAGCAAGCGGTCGGCACGGCGCCTCCTCCGCTGGTTCCGCTGGAAGCCGAAGCGCTGCTCGGGGTCTGGCGGCGTCTGCTGGGGAGCTCGCTGGCGGGCCAGGTCGAGCTGCCAACGCTGAGCCGCGCAAGCGTGGATGAACGGCGAACGTCCATCCTAGATGCGCTGCGCCACGCAGCGAGTGTGTCGTTTCGGTCAATGGCCGGCACCAGCGTGGACGAAGTGGTAGCCACCTTCCTGGCCGTACTCGAGCTCTTCCGTCGCGGCCAGATCCGCGTCCACCAGCCAGCCCAGTTCGGGGACCTGACCCTTAGCTTGCTCGCTGCCTGAGGATCGCCAGTAGCTCCTTCGGCGTCGAGGCCAGGTGCACGCGGCCGGCGTGCGCTGCGCCGACGTCTTCGGCCGAGACGCCGTCAAGAGTGGAGCTGCCATCGAAGCCAAATGGGCCGGCTGGCAGCACAATGTCGTCGATCCTGGCAGGCAGCGTGTGAAGCGCTCGGATCAGATCGGTGCCTGAGAGCAGGCCCGAAACGGATATCGAGCCCTCCCCGAAGTAGGTATTTTCCACCTCGACCACGCGGGGCCGCCAGCCGGCGTGCTGCTGCCATGAGTCGGCCATGCGATTGAGCGCAGGCGCTGCCAGCTGGCCGGTCAGCCAGGCTACCTCCCGCGGCGGCACCACGTTGCTCGGCAACCGAGCCACCAAGCGTCGCCACTCGTCGAGCATGCTGCGCAGGAGTCCAACACCATTGGCGAGCACCGGAAATCCGTCGTAGTCCGCGGCCGGCGGAACCTCCTCGCGGCCGGCGAGTACGTACAGCTCATCGCTGGCGTATACGAACCCCCTCCCCAGCTTCGCCCGCAGCGCTGTCTGCCAGCGCTCGCATTGCTCCAGCGCTTGGCATGCCTGCGTGCGCGTGGAGCGGCGGATCGTACGTACGCGCGAGTAGCGGGTCAGTCCGACAGGCACGATCGATACGGTGGCTACGCCGGGATGCAGCTCCGCAAGCTGCTCGATTGTCCGATCCAGCACCGCTCCGTCGTTCAACCCAGCGCAGAGGACGACCTGGGCGTTTACCTGAATGCCCAACCCCTTCAACCGCTGTAGCTGCGGCAGGATGGGCGAGGCGTGCCGATTGTTGAGCAGCTTCTGCCGAACGCCAGGCTCTGTAGCGTGGACGGACACGTTCAAGGGGGACAGGCGCTGGTACCCGATACGTGCCCAGTCGCGCTCGTCCAGGTTCGTCAGCGTCAAGAAGTTGCCCCATAGGAACGAATAGCGGTAGTCGTCGTCGAAGACGTACAGGCTCGGGCGAAGGTCGGGCGGCAGTCCTCGAATGAAGCAGAACTCACAGTGGTTGTTGCACTCGCGGATGCCGCCGGGCACGGCTTGGGCCAAAGTCAGGGCTGCCGGGTCGAGGGTGGTTGTCTCGTTACGCAGCTCAACCCGGCGTCCATCCTCCCGCTGGACGACAACGCACCGCGCCACGGGCAGCTCGAGCTGCAGATCGATCACGTCGCGCGGAACGAGGCCGTCGACCGCCAACAATCGATCGCCAGCGCGCACGTCGAGCCGGGCAAGCTCCGACCCCCGCGTAACCGCCAGCACCTCGAGCCCGGCCGACACCTCTCCCGCCGCCGCAGTCTCATGTGGTCCACGCGCTGCGAGCATGGACTCGCGTTTACCTCTCTGGACCTTCGACCCGGCCGGCTGATCGCCGGCAGGCCCTCTCTCACCTGGTCCGGCCGCTCCGAGCATGCCCGCGCGCTCGCCTTCTTGGGAATTCAACCCAGCCGGCTGATCGCCGCTGGATCCTTGCTCACGTGCTCGGCTCGCTTTGAAGGTACCCACGCCTGGGTCAGTAGTCATGGCTCTGCGAGATCCCGCCGCGTGGCGCTAACGTCCGCAGAGCGTGCGCCGCGGGCTCGGGCTAGGCCGACGACGCGTTCGATCACGGCTTCAGACGCGAGCCCGTCGGTGTGGATCTGTACGGCATCGACTGCTGGGGTCATCGGTGCGACCGCACGTGCGGCGTCCAGCGCGTCCCGCCGCCGCATGCCTTCGAGCACGCTGTCCTGTGGCTCACCCGTTTGGGCCGCTCGGCGCCGTGCACGCTCTTCGGCGCTAGCAGTCAGCCAAATTTTGAGCGGCGCCTCTGGCACGATGACGGTGCCGATGTCACGCCCAGCCACCACCAGACCAGGCGGGTGGATAAGGGCCCGCTGGGCTGGCCGCATGGCATCGCGGACGGCCGCGTGCGCGGAAACGCCCGACACGGCGGCGTCCACTTCAGGCTGGTGCAGTTGCGCGGTGATATCCGATCCCCTCCGCAGCACCCGCCCGGCACGATCAACTTCAACGCCCAGTACGTCGACGAGCGTGGCAAGGGCTGTCGCGTCACTTGCCGCAATCCGCTTGGCCAACGCTAGCCAGGTCAGCACCCGGTACAGGAGACCAGTGTCGAAGTAGCCAAGTCCAAGCTGGCGTGCGGCGCCGAGGCCGACGCTGCTCTTGCCGGCTGCGGCTGGGCCGTCCAGGGCAACCACAAACGGTGCAGCGTCGATGCCGAGCCCGTGAGAGGTCAAGCTCGATGGCTCAAGGTCGAAGGTAGGTGCGCGAGGTCAACAGCTGCACGCAGGGCTTCGACCTCGGGCCGCGCCAGCCCACGATGCTGGCCAGGTTCCAGGTCGCCCAGCTGCAGTGGCCCTATGCGCACGCGCTGCAGCCCTTCCACGCTGCACCCCAGCGCGCTGAACATGCGGCGTACCTGACGCTTGCGACCTTCTACCAGGACCACGCGGACGAGGCCGCCTCGTGGAGTCGTTCGCAGCCACCTTGTGCGCACGACGCGCGCCAGGCCGTCGTCGAGCACGACGCCCGCACGCATGGCCTCGAGCACGTGTTCGCCGACGTTCGGGCTGGCTATCAGGACGTGATACTCCTTCTCGACGGCAAAGCGGGCCTGCGTCAGGCGGAACGTCAGCTCACCGTCATCGGTCAGCAGCACCAGCCCTTCCGAGTCGATATCCAGGCGGCCGACCGGGTACAGCCGCCGCGAGGAGTTGACCATCTCGACCACCGTAGCGCGCTGCTCAGGGTCGCGTGCCGTGCTGACCACGCCCACGGGTTTACTCAAGGCCACATACGCGTACGTTTCGCGACCCGTGGCGTTGGCCAGCCGTCGCCCGTCCACGTCGATGACGTCCCGCTCCGGATCCACCTGAGCACCCATGGCTAGCACCACCGAGCCATTAACGCGGACCCGCCGCTCACGGATCATCTGCTCAGCCGCCCGCCGAGACGCCACCCCAGCATGCGCCAACACCTTCTGCAGCCGCTCTGTCATCCCAGGTAGATGTCGCGGAGGTGTTCGCACCGCTGGACAATGCCCTCGAGATCCAGCTCTACCGCGACCATGTCGAGCCGCCAGTGGCGCTCGAGCATATCGTGGTCCATCGCAAATGTTTGTAGCCCAAGAATCATGCGTCTGAGCTTCCAACGCGTGACGGCTTCCTCTGGTAATTCCAGATCCAGGGCGGTGCGAGTCTTCACTTCGACCGCGACCAGGTCGTTGTCATGGTCAATAACGAGGTCAATCTCGCCCGGCTCAGAGCGGTAGTTCCGGGCAAGCACGGTTGCCCCGCGTTTCACCAGGAGCGTTTCCGCAAGCTGCTCGCCCCACCTGCCCAGGGCGATGTTGTGTCTGCTCATGGGCGGACGGCCGGCCGCAGTGAGCCGTCCCAAAGTTGTCTTCCGAACAAGCCGGCTGAATGCGGCGACACAGGTCGCACAGCGCCCATTGTCTCAAAACTCGACAGCAGGCCAGGTCAATTTGGCGCTCACCGCCGCCCTAGACGGCTGCTGATTCCAGCAGTAGGGATTCGTCTGCGGCCAGCTGCAGCGAAAAATCATCAGCAGCAAGGAGCTCGCCGGCAGCCGCCCCGGGGGAGAGC
>JBPCIO010000362.1:0-8832 GCA_051006215.1 Chloroflexota bacterium | reverse complement strand
CTCGCTGGCGCACGGCAATCTCCTGGGACAATTGCTCGATTTCAGCATCCAGGCAGTGGATATGGCGAAGCTGAGACGCCAGGATGAGGCGCTGATGTGGGCCGACAACGCCACGGAGGGCACGCACGAGCTCGTCGTGCTTGGTCTTGAGCTTCCCGCGTGCCAGATCGGCCAACTGGGTGGGATCTGAAACGCCGCTGATGAGCGCTTCGACCATAGCTCGGCCGGATCGGCCCAGTACGTGCGAGGCGACCGAGGCCAGCTTGATATTGGCACCCTCCAGTACCTTCTGGACACGATTGCTTTCAGCCGCCCGCTCGCGCACCAGCGACTTGCGATAGCGCACCAGTTCACGCAGCTCCCGCTGAGCACGACTGGGCACGAAACTCGCCTTCAGCAAGCCATGGCGTAGCAGATCAGCGATCCACTCAGCATCCTTGACGTCTGTCTTCTCGCCTGGGATCGCCTTCATGTGTTGCGCATTGACGACCACCAAGGTGAAGGAGTGGCCCTCCAGCACATTGTGCACGGGCTTCCAAAACACACCGGTGCTCTCCATCGCGACGTGTGTAACGCCGCACGTTTCCAACCAGGCTGCCAGCGACTCCAGGTCCTCGGTCATCGTGCCGAAGGAGCGGATCGTTCGCTCTTGCCCGACAAGTACGCACGCCACGATCACGCGCTTGTGCACGTCCAAGCCGCAGCACCGCTCATAAGCGACCTGCATATAGCGTCCCCTTTCGCGTCGATCGACAACAGCAGGTGCGGCAGCGGCACATTCTGAAAACTAGCCTTCGTCCTCACCCTCTTGGGGCGGCGACACACGATGGTGCTCAAACGCTGCCGGGGTCCGTCTGATACCCGGGCTTACGGACACCAGACACATTGTCGACCTCGTTTCACCTGCTGTGTCGCCCGTATTAAAACACGACCGTCCCTTTTTCATCCCCCGGTGGCGTCGCCAGGCGACATGCCGTCTAATACGCGGCCAGGGCACAGAGGTCTGGCTGTGCCCGACCTCGCCGGGCAGAGAGCAGAGGGAAGGCAGTGAAGGCCTGGGTCGTCGCTCGCGACCATGCGACGCCGAGGCTGCACGAGGTGGATCGGATGAGCGAGCGCTGCGAGGCCGTCTGGTGGTCCGCTCAGGTCGGTTCTGGCGACACTCTTCCCACGCGGGTCGGCTCGGCCACGGGCGTCTGTACCTCGACAACGCCGAGCAACCATCTTGCGAACCAGGCCGGCACGTGGCGCTGCAAAGCGGCGTCGGTGCCGTACACGAGGCCAGCACCCGTCAGCATGACCATCAGGTCGGCGATGAAGAACACTTTGTCCGTGTAGCCACCGTGCGCAAGCAAGCCCTTCATCAGCACGTAGTTGGTGCTTTGCCAGAGGGAGAGCCAGGCCGCGACGGGCGTCAGGACGCCCATCGCCAGCATGAGCCCGAACGTCAACTCGCCACACGCGGTGAGCGCCGCCCAGGCGTCCGGATTGGCAACGACGGCGGCCCGAAGGAAGCCCTGGTAGAGTGCGTCGAGAAAGAAGGTGGCTGGACGCTGCGCCGCGCCGGCCGCGACCTGACCGAACTGGCCGCCATCGCCGGCCAACCAGTTTCCCACCCGGAAATGGTCCTGAGCGTTGTCGACCCACGCCCAGCCGACAACGACACGCAGCAGGGCGAGTGGCCACCACGCCTTCCTGATCGTGTCTTTGCCAGTGTCGAACGCGATCAGTCCGATGCCGACGAAGAACAGGAGCGTCCACACGAGCCAGGGCGCAGCTTGAGACGTCAGGTAGAACGCCGACCAGACCGCGGCGGCGACCACAACCGCGCCGATAGCAGCCAGCGGCCGGCTGCACACTGAAAAGAGGTAGGCCGCGAGAGCCAAGCAGCCCAGCATGATTAACCCGACGATCACGCTCAAGATGTTGAACCCAGTGGGATGGACGACGGTGGCGAACCCAATGGCGAGGACGAGCAGGATGATGGTCCCGCCCAACGCTGGGACGAATCGCGAGAAGCTGCCAGTCATGAAGACCCCCATTCAGGCTAGGACGCGCCGATGGCGGTGCGGCTCTTGCCACCGTCGACGGGATGAGTCCGGCGCTAGCGTAGGCAATTGCCCCGCTTCAGGGAACTGACCACGGTCATCTTTCTGGCGCCACTGGTCCTATGACTCCGGTCATAGGTCGCCCGAGCCCGCGCAACCGCCAGGCCCATTCGGAAACAAGCCGGAGCCGATACCGCGAACACAACTGGTCGCGTGCCCCACGGATGCGACCACATCACACCGCGTCTCCGACCGTCGCCCAAACTGCTGACGGTCAGGTGACACGGGTCACTGGTCGCACGACGTCGGACCCAAGACAATGGCAGACGGCCGCCATACTCGTGACCGAGCGGCAGTCCACGCTGGCCAGCCGCGCAAGCATGAGACACTACAGTCGTGCATGACCGTCGACTGGCCAGGTTGGTTGGAGTGGCCGTGCCGGGGGCCGTTTGGGTCCTCGGCCTGGTCAACCCGCCGCGCGACGGCCTGACAGCCGCGTACGTCGCCAGCTACACGGGCGTGTTGCTGGTTCTTGTGCTGGTAGACCAGACGGCGCCGGAGGGCCAGGCAGCGCTCTCGCGCCGTGCCGCCTGGCTGGCAGCCGAGCTCAGCTTGTGCTTCCTAACGGTCCAGATCCAGGGCACTCTGGTCAGACCAGCACTGGTGTATCTGGTACCCGCAAGCCGCGCCCTCTAGTGCTGTTCGGCGAGCGCCCAGAGCTGACCCTGAGCCTCTGGGTATGGATCGGTTACGGATCGAACGTAGTCCTTTACCTGTGGCCCGATCGGCTGGGCGAGTTCTCGAATTACGTCCTCTTCTTTCTGCCGCCCTACGTGCTGGCGGTTGTTCTCATGCTGGCAATCACCGCCAAGCGGCGGCCGGCGACAAAAACTCGAATTGCTCTATGACGAGCTTGCCCGCACGCACGCGGAGCTCCAGCAGCTCCACACTCGTGCGCGCGAGACAGCGGTCATCGAGGAGCGGAATCGGCTGGCGCGCGAGATCGGCCTCTGAGTAGCAATTGGACAGAAACCTACGCTAAGGATTCCTGTCAAGTACGGCCGTAGACGTGGCGGTGCTGAGCAGGGGAGTTGGCGCCGGCGTAGGCTCCGGTACGGATGCCAGGCGAATTTCTCACCGATGCCCAAGAGCAGGCGTACGGCCATTTTGTTGGACCGCCGTCCAATCAGCAACTGTCCCGCTACTTCCACCTCGACGACGCCGACCGTGAGCGGGTCAACGTGCGGCGCGGCGCGCACAATAAGCTCGGCTTCGCTCTGCAGTTGACCGGTGTTCGCTTCTTGGGCACCTTCCTGGCCGAACCAACGGCCGTCCCTTCCAACGCTGTCGCGTACGTCGCGGCCCAACTCGGCATCCGCGACGTCGCGTGTCTGGCGGACTACGCCGCACGCCCCACCACCGCGTGGGAACACGCCGCCGAGATACGCCGCGTCTATGGTTATCGCGACTTCAGTGATCCAGGGGCGTCCTTCCGCCTCGTGCGCTGGTTGTACCAGCGCGCCTGGCTCAGCACCGAGCCGCCAACTGTGCTGTTTGACCTGGCGACTGCCTGGCTGGTCGAACGTCAAGTGTTGCTGCCGGGTGTAACGATCCTGGAGCGGCTGGTGACTCAGATCCGCGAGCGGGCCAATGCGCGGTTGTATCGCATATTGATCGGCCTGCCATCGGAGGAGCAGCGCGACCGACTCAGACATCTGCTCGTCGTACGGGCCGGCAGTCGTCGCTCGCCGCTTGACCAGTTGCGACGAGGGCCGACGCAGTCCACCGCCGCGGGATTGGTCGATGCACTCCAGCGTCTCCGAGCCGCCCTTGAACTGGGTGTCAGCGACCTCGACCTGTCGAAGCTGCCGCCGGGCCGTCTCAAGCAACTGGCGCGCTCCGCCAGCCTTGCCCGTGCCCAGGCCATCCAGCGTATGCCCGCTGAACGCGGCATGGCCACACTGGTGGCGTTCGCCTGCACTCTGCAAGCCAACACTCAAGATGACGTGCTGGATGTGGTGGACAGGCTGCTCACCGACCTGTTGGCGCGGGTGGACCGACAGGAACAGCGCCGTCGACTGCGCACCATCGGTGATCTTGACATGGCGGCCCTGCTCCTGCGTGACATCAGTCTGCGCGTGCTCGACCAGTCCACGTCTGATCGCACCGTGCGCCAGGAGATTTTCGCGCGGTGGCCGCGCGAGCAGATCGAGCAGGCGGTGGCGACCGTCAGCGCACTGGCTCGACCACCTGAGAACAACCAGGCACCCGAAGCGTTGCTCAGCCGCTACAGCATGGTCCGCCAGTTCCTGCCGTTGTTGCTGCAGACACTGACCCTACACGCGACACAAGGTGGCCGCGCCGTGTTGGCAGCCTGGGAGTTCCTACAGCGCCTCGAACGCATGCCAACGCTCACAATGCACGAGGCACCATTGCGCATCGTCACGCCGGCCTGGTGGCGCCTGGTGGTCCGGCCCGATAAGACCGTCGATCGGCGCGCATACACCTTCTGTGCGTTGCAGGCGATGCACGCCGCACTCAAACGGCGCGATCTGTTCGTCATCCCCAGCCAGCGTTGGGGCGATCCACGGGCACAGCTGCTGACCGCCGATGTTTGGCAGTCGCAGCGCACCCAGATGTGCCGGATGCTGGGCCTGAACGAGCACCCTGACCCAATGATCGAGCGCCTTGCCCAGGAGCTGGACGAGGCGTACCGCCGCACCGCCGACAACTTGCCCACCAATGAGGCCGTCCATATCGACCGCGTGCATGGCCGTCACGAGCTGACGCTATCGGGCCTGGACAAACTTGACGAGCCGCCGTCGCTGTTGGCGCTGAGAACGTTGGTGGCTCAGCGGTTGCCGCGTGTGGAGTTGCCCGAATTGCTGTTGGAGGTCCAGGCCTGGACCGGCTTTGCCTCGGACTTCACCCACTTCAACGAGCACGGGGCGCGTGCCGACGATTTGCCGATCAGCGTGTGCGCAGCGCTGCTCGCCGAGGCGCGAAACGTTGGCCTCGAGCCACTGGTGCGGCCAGAGGTGCCAGCCCTCACACGCGCTCGACTGGCGTGGATCCAGCAGAACTACCTGCGCGCGGACACGATCACCAACGCCAACGCACACCTGGTCGACGCGCACGCCACCCTGCCATTGACCAAAGCGTTGGGCAGCACTGAACTTGCATCCGCCGACGGTTTGCGGTTTGTCGTGCCGGTTCGCTCCGTGCATGCTGCGGCCAACCCCAAGTACTTTGGCCGTGGCAAAGGCGTGACGTACATCAACTACACCTCGGCCGGCAGCATCGGGTTCTTCGGCTTCGTCGTACCTGGTACCTTGCGCGACTCGGTGGTCGTCCTCGACGGCCTGCTCGAGCAGCACACATCCCTCCGCCCGACGACACTGGTGACGGACTCCGCTTCGTATTCGGACGTTGTCTTCGGTCTGTTCATGTTGCTCGGGTATCGCTTCTGCCCGCGGCTGCCGGATCTTGGCGACATGCGCTTCTATCGCATCAACCCGACTGCTGACTACGGTCCGTTGAACGGCATCGCTCGACACCGCGTCAACACCGAACTCATTGCTCGTCATTGGGATGATCTGCTGCGAGTGGCAGGTTCGCTCAAGCTCGGTACGGTGAGTGCTCACGATCTCATGCACACGTTCCAGGGCAGCGGCCGCAACTCGAGTCTGGCACGTGCCTTGGCCGAGTATGGGCGCATAGGCAAGACGCTTCACTTGCTCGACCTGGCCGACGACGAGGTGTACCGCCGCGACCTGCTCATTCAGGTCAACACCGGTGAACGTCGCCACGGCCTGGCGCGTGTGGTGTTCCAGGGTCGCCGCGGTCAGCTGCGACAGGCGTATCGCGAAGGTCAGGAGGATCAACTCGGTGCGCTTGGCCTGGTCCTGAATGCGATCGTGGTGTGGAACACCCGTTACATGGGCCTCGCGCTGGACGACCTTCGGCGAAACGGCTTGCCTCTTGATCCCGAGGATGTTGAACGACTCTCACCGCTGTTGCACCACCACATCCACCTGGACGGTCGCTACCATTTCACACTGCCCGAACCGTTGGTGCGCGGAGAACTGCGGCCGCTGCGCGACCCCAACGATCCCGCCGAGCAGGTCTTCGATCTGCTCGACGCCTCCGCCTGACTAGACCAGCTTGACTGGATCCTTAGCGTAGGTTTCTGTCCGATTGCTACTCAGGGGCCTCTGCCCGACCTGCTCTGGCGCAGCGTGCCGGCCGGCCGCTTCTGGATGGGCGGCGACCCGCTCGCGCTCGGCGCCTGGCTAGGCCGATTGATCGATCTGACAACCAGTCTGCTCATGGCCGCCTACCCGGTGACGGTGGCGCAATTCCAGGCCTTCGTCGACGCGGGCGGCTACACGAAACGCTGGGGAGCGCTCTGGTCGAACATCGGTTGGAGCTGGAAGCAGCGTTACAACTCGGGCGCGGGCCTGGATGGGCCCCTGGGCTGGGTGTCAGTGCTCGCACCGGTGCGCATCGGGAATCATCCGGTCAAAGTCACCTGGTACGAAGCGGCTGCATTCGCGCGATGGCTGGAGAACCTCCGCCGTGACGGCTCCCTGCGGTTGCCCGTGTGCGTTCCAGAGGACCATGTGATCCGGCTGCCAGATGAAGCCGAGCGCGAGTGGGCGGCGCGCTATCCGGATGGACGCGCCTTTCCCTGGGGAGATCGCTATCGCAGTGGTTTCGCCAACATCGACGAGACGGCGCACAACGAACGCGTCGGGCCGCACTATCTGAGGCGTATCACCGCGGTGGGCATCTATCCACTGGGACGCCAGCCGGAGCTCGATCTGTACGACCTCAGTGGGAATGACTCCGAGTGGTGCCTGACGTGCTGGGACGAGGCCGGCTATAGAGGCAATAACAATGCGGAGGCGGGTTGCCACCGCGTGTCGCGCGGCGGCCACTTCCATAACGGTGCCCGGTTCGCGCGTGCCGCCTCGCGCACATGGGCTGACCCTGATCCCGACGATCAATACGATCCCAGTTGCGGATTCCGCCTCGTCATCGGTCCCCGTTTTGAGACGATGCAGGGCGCTTCTCAAGCTTTCCCGGTCCAGATCTCCTTCCCTTCTTACAGCGGCGGCTCGTCGGTCAGTTGCTGCTGCTGTCGAATCGCTCCGATCGCACGCCGGAGTCTCCGCGGACATTCAACTAACTATCGCGACAGGGATAACGCCTGAGCTCTGATTCCAACTGCCTCGATTGCGGCGCCGGCACCTTACACACACTGGCGCTGTTCGTGCTCTTGGGCGGCACCGGCGCCACCGGTCTCGAGATCATCCGACAGGCACTCGCCCGAAGCATCGAGGTCACCGCCGCAGTCCGGTCCCCCCCTCAATCTCGGTGCTCTCGCCGACCAGGTCCGCGTCAGCACCGGCAACGTCTTCGGAAGCGACGTGATAGCCGAAGCCGCAGCCGGCGCCGACGCCGTCCTCTGCAGCATCGGTGCACCGGCAGGATTCCTCGCGCGAGGAGCGACGACCGTGTATTCGGACGCCGCAGCGGCCCTGGCAGCTGGCATGCCACGAGCTGGAGTCAACCGCCTCGTGTTCTGCACCTCGGCCGGCGTCGAAGACCACGATCCCGCCGAAGCACTCCCGTACACTCTCATCGCCAAGCCGTTCTTCTTCCAACGGGCCTACGACGACATGAAGATCGCCGAGACCACCATCCGGGCCACCCGACTCGACTGGACCCTCGTCCGACCCGGCCGGCTCACCAACGGACCCGCCACCGGGCTCTACGCGGTCAGCCCGCGACTGCGCACCCCCGAAAGCAAAGGCATCTCCCGCGCCGACGTCGCCACCTTCATGCTCGACCAGATCAACGACTCGACCTGGACCCACTGCACCCCGACCCTCACCGGACCACGCAAACACTCCCCTCGGTCTTCCCAATGCGATGGCTCGAAGCGGCATGCCTGACACCACTGTCCGAGGCGCCGCCCGGCCAGCCCGACAACAAGTTGCTCCGCGACCAGACCGATCCCCCCGCGCCACTCGCGAGGCGAACCTCGCCGAGATCGAGGGTCTGTGGAGTTGCCCGGCTTTCGCGGACTGATTTGAAAGGGACGATCAGGCGGCGGCGGTAAAGCGATAATAGTCCTCCTCGTACGCGTTCGGACTGGAGTATTGGAGGGTGGAGTGAAGCCGTGCCCGGTTGTACCAGCCCTCGATAAAACGGAAGATCGCGGTGCGAGCGAGTTGGCGCGTCGGCCAGGGATGACGGTAGACCAGCTCGTTCTTTAGGGTCGCAAAGCATGATTCGGCGACGGCGTTGTCCCAACACGTTCCTGGCCGGCCGACACTTTTTCTGAGCCCATGCTCGGTGAGAATGTCGGCGTACGAGGTGCTGACATATTGACCGCCGCGGTCACTATGGTGGATCAGCCCTGGCGGCGGCCGCCGGCTCGTCAACGCCATCTGCAGGGCAGTGCTGGCCAATTCAGTCCGCAAGTGATCGGCGATTGCCCAGCCGACGACCTTGCGTGAGAAGGCATCCAGGATGACCGCTAGGTAGAGCCATCCTTCCCAGGTGCGGATGTACGAGATATCGGCCAGCCAGAGTTGGTTGGGCGCCAGAGCACGAAACTGTCGCTGAACCAGGTCCGGCACCTGCGCGGTGGGATCGGGAATGGTCGTGCGCCGAAATCGACGTGGGCAACGACCAACGAGGCCAGCTGTGCGCATCAACCGAGCGACGCGCTTCCGTGCAACACGCTTGCCGCGCTTGCGGAGCTCAGCATGCA
>JBPCIO010000361.1:0-14412 GCA_051006215.1 Chloroflexota bacterium | reverse complement strand
TCCACCCGCTGGCCGGCTACCGCGAGGCACCCGCCTTCGCTGTTGACACTGGCCGGCTGTGCGTCGCCCTGTCCCGCCATCGTGCGCACGTCACGGTCGTGCTGGACGTTGCCACCGAGGCCGTGCTGCGCCACGCCCAGGCGGAAGCACCGAGCAACACCACGCTGGCCATCCAACGGTCGGTGCTGACCGTACTCCTCGCCACGGTCTGAACATTCCGCCTCTCTGTTCAGGAAGGTGGCGCCACCAATGACGTCCAAGTTGTAGGCTAAGAGAAAGGAACCCGTATGAGACACCCAACACACGAGTCCGTGGCGCGGAATCCGCTAACCGGCACGCTCGAATCGAGGGTGTACGACGGCCCCGGGCCGAGTCATTGCCTGGCCGGCTTTGCTGTCCCGTCGAGCACGAAACTGGAGGTCAAACCGTCCGGGGGCCGAGTCCGGATGGCTGCCCATGGCGCGCGTCCTCGAGCTAATGGCGGCCGGCTTGCGCAGCCTGCTGTCCGCGTACGCAGGGTTGTGGACCTCACCGGTGCCGGCAGCGGTACCCGCCGACCCGCTGCGCGAGCTGCGCCACCGCATGGCCCCCACCCATTCGAGCCGTTCGCCCACCTGCCTGTCGACTGACCGTGGCAGTGCTCCACGTGGGCCTGGTCGCCTGCAGTCGCGCCAAGGCCGATGGGCCGCGCCCAGCTCGTCAGCTGTACATCTCACCACTGTTCCGTGCGGCGCGCGCGTGCTGCGAGCGGCACTACGGACGCTGGCTGATCCTTTCGGCCCTGCATGGTCTGGTCGACCCGGAGAGGGCTCGACGTCGCGGACGAGGCCAATAGGGTGAACGTTTTGTTGCAGGCAGTGGGCTCTTCCCCCACCGCCCCCTCGGAGATCACCCTCAACATCCAGACAGAGAAGATTGCCGGGCACCTGCGTGAGCTCGACCGTCTCTGTTCACAGTGTGAGCCACGCCTCGGACAACTCGTGGCCTCGATTGTTGGCTAAAACATGCGTGAACTCGGCAGGGGAGAGGGTGAGACCCTTCGGCCGGGACCTCATGGCCGCGGTGCTAGCGAGCGTGACCTGTGCCTGCCACTGGACGCTAGCCCGAGCCTGCGGCCCAACACGAGTGGGCCCAACTGCTCAACTGCAGCAGCGTCGCTCAGACCGAACCTCATGCCGCACTGGTACTCGACGGCAGCCCATCGAGCCCGGCCAGATCCTTGGGTGGGCACCGTTACTTTTCGACTTCGTCTGCGTCTTACGAGGTGAGCCCGAATCAGTTCTGGCACCGGCACCGCCTTGGCGCCGGACGGACGAGGGCTGGTGAGCGTGGCCGTGGACCACACGAGCGACTGTCGCACAGCCTGGGCGACCCAGGATGACGCCGTGCTGGTCACGGCTGGCCGGGCGGACCCGGCCGCATTCGGCGCGCTCTATGAGCGCTACGTCCGGCCGATCTATCGCTACTGTGTCCATCAGCTAGGGAGCCGAGAGGTGGCCGAGGACGCTACTGGCGAGGTGTTCCTGCGTGCGCTCGCCGCGCTCGACAGCTATCGCGGCGGGTGGTTGCGGCCTGGGTGTTCCGTATCGCCCAGAACGTCATCCTCGATGTACGCCGGTGCAGCCAAGAGCGTGCCCATCGAGGTAGCGTGTGAGCCAGTGGACCCGGAGCCGGGGCCAGAGCATCAGCCAATGGCCGGGACTGGCGAGCCTGCCGGAGGATCAGGGGATGGTGCTCGAGTTGCAGCTGGCGGGCTGGTCCGGCGAGCAGATCCGTGAACAGCCCTCGAGCAGGAAGTCCGTGACGTCGGTGCCGCTCAAGCCTTCTACCGCGGTGCTCCGGCCTGTAGAGCGCCAGATCTGGACTGGGCGCCGCGTCATGGACCAAGCCCGCACAGGCGACACATCTCTGATACGGGGATCGCACGGCCGCGATGTCCGCATCGCTCCGTCAGGTGTCACGTGTCAAGCCAATTCACCCACCCGTGTTCAAACAATTCATTTGAACCCCGACAGTCAGGTCAGGCACCCCGAGCGACAACCACTTCACGCAACGGTTTTCGCGATCCCGTCTGGTGTACCTATCGTCCGCGGATACGCGCCGACGGATGTAGACATGAGCGGAACGGCGCGAGATGGAAATCCGTCAACCAAGGACGCCCTGGGACGCCCAAACACGCTCGGCCGACAACTGTAAAACCGTCCGACGGAAGTCGTACGCAGGTTCGAATCCTGCCCCCACCACCCTAGCAGGACAGACTGGGCGCGTTTGATAGAATCTGGGTCGCTGGCCCATGTAGCTCAGTGGTAGAGCACACCCTTGGTAAGGGTGAGGTCGTGAGTTCGATCCCCACCATGGGCTCTCGGGTGTAGGAGGAAAAATGGCCAAGAAAGCTGATCGCGTGCTCATTACGCTGGCCTGCGCCGAGTGTAAGGAGCGCAACTACCATTCCGAAAAGAACAAGCGCAACGATCCGGATCGCCTGGCGCTCCAGAAGTTCTGCCCGCGCTGCAGGCAGTACCGCGAGCACCGCGAAACCAAGTAGTGACGTTGGCCACCAGCTGCGGCTGGTGGTCTAAGCTCAGGGCAATTGCATATACGGGCGTAGCTCAACCTGGTAGAGCACCGAACTCCAAATTCGGCGGTTGCGGGTTCAATTCCTGCCGCCCGTGCCTTTGTAGCCGCCTCAAGTAGCATCCCTGGCGCGCTCCTTATCCCGTCCCATCTGGAGTGCCGTTCTGCTGCCGCAAGCGTTCGACCAGGCGACCACTTCGCCGCTGGTAGATGTTGGCCAGCTCGAGCGATCTCTGTAAAACAACGGTCAGGTGTTTGCGATTGCGACTGGTAAGTCGCACGTGACGTACAGTGGCCGCGTTGTGCATGCGGCCGTTTCGCGCTGCGGTATCTCAACGAGATTGAGACCGCCGAGCGCCTCGAGGGTGCGATCGCTGCGGTGATCGCCGAAGGCAAGGACGTCATGTATGATCTCAAGCCTCGCCGCGACGATCCGACGGCTGTCGGCACGTCCAATTCGGCGACGCGGTCGTGGGTAAGGTGCGGGCCGGCCGGACGGCTGCTGTCTAAAGGAGAGTAAGCCGTGCCGCCCCCTCGTCGCCACCGCGAAGGCGTCATCCGTCCGTCGACCCGTTCTTGACCGTCGCAACGTGCGTTCCTTGAAATCTGACTGGTAGCCACGACAGGCGTGGCTGGACGACCAGTTTCCCGAGTAGTGCCGCAGGCTCGCGGAGTCGTGGTGGTGGCCCGAATCCTCGGGGCCACGCTGGCCTACCTGGGTGTGCTCTTTTCGGCGGAGATTCTGCTCCTGTTTTTCGTGGGACTGGCGGTTGCGCCGGCTGCTCAAGGGCCATTGGCGCTGGTCAGCCTCGGCGTTGCCGAGGCGGCTGCCTTTGCAGCAGTCCTCTTGACCTGGCGGCTCATCGACCATCGCCCAACGCGCCAGCTTGGCCTGGAACCCCACCGTGCAGCGCCTCGCTGGCTGCGCGGGGCAAGTGCAGCCACGCTCATGATGGGCTGCATCGTCCTGACCTGGTACACCCTGCTCGACGGCGCCGTCTGGACCATCAATCCTGACCCGGCCCGCTCGGGCGTTGTGTTGATCGGCGGGTTGCTTGGCTTCGTCGCCCAGGGCGCGGCTGAAGAGGTGCTCTTCCGCGGCTACATTCTGGAGAATTTGACTGGCAAGTGGGGACTGCGCTGGGCGGTGATCGTCTCGAGCCTTGCCTTCGGGCTCTTCCACGCACCGAATCCCAACTTCGGGCCGCTGGCGTTTGCGAACCTGGTCCTATTCGGCGTGGCCACCGCCTTCTACAAGGTCCGCATCGACCGCGGACAGCTGTGGGGCGTCTTCGGCATCCATGCGGTCTGGAACTGGCTCCAGCAGGTGGTCTTCGGCCTGCCCAACAGCGGCGTCGGCTACGGAGCCGACAATTCCCTGTTCACGATCACCCCGAATGCGTCGTTGCCGGAGGCGATCTGGGGGGGCGGCTTCGGGCCTGAAGGCACCCTGGGGACGAGCCTGGTTTTGCTTGCGCTGATTGGTGTCACGCTCCGCCGCCCACAGCCGTCCCCAACGACTGCGTCTCACGAACTGGCGCGGAGTCAGCAGGCGCGGCGGCAGGGCTGACGAAAGGCAACCAGGGCGACGAACAACCTGTGATATAGTGACCATTCTGTCGTCAAATGTCGACAGGTCGCCGGAGTCCTCCGGCTGTCGCAACCGCCTTCTGATCGAGGGCGGCCATAGACGCAATCGAACACCATTTTCTGGGGTTGGCTGAACACCCGAACTGCCAGGGGCCGCCGTTGCGGTTTCTGGTGGGGCCGCCTTGGGGTGGTGTTTTCTGTTGCCCTTTCTCCGGGCCCCTGGCCCCATATAGAACGCACGCGCGTCAGGAGGACTATGCGTTGCCCACACCGTTTCTACAAATTCCAAATGCTGTCTGGGCCTCAGCTGGTGCCGCTGAGGGCGATACCGAGCTAAACGCTTTTGACAACGCGCTGCTGGCTGCGCAGGTTGGCAACCTCAACCTGATCCGCGTGAGCAGCGTCTTACCCCAGGACGCAACCGTCCTGGTCGAACCACCCCAGATCACGCCCGGCTCGCTCGTGCCGACGGTGTACACCGTCCAGGTTTCGGCGCGTCCTGGTGACACTATCGCTGCTGCCGTCGGCATCGGTGTTGCTGATGGGTCGCACGGGATGATCTATGAGTCGCATGGCACCTCGCGGCACGAGGTCGAAGCGGCCGTACGCCAGATGATCGACGAGGGTTTCACTCGGCGCGGGTTGAACCTGAAGGACGTCATCGTTCGCTCGATCGAGCACAAGGTCGAACGGATTGGCTGCGCTGTCGCGGCCGTTGTCATGTGGTGGAGGTAAGCCATGCAAGCCATTGGTCGTCACGTCATTCTCGAGATGTGGGGCTGTCAGAATCTCGAGTCGGTGGATACTGCGGAGTCCGCACTGCGCGAGATGGTCGTCGCGCTCGACGTGAATCTGTTGGACCTGCGGGTGTATCCGTTCAGTCCAGTGGGCGTGACTGGCATCGCCATCGTTTCCGAGAGCCATCTGGTGATCCATACCTGGCCAGAGTATGGCTATGCGGCTGTCGACATCTTCACCTGTGGCGCGGTGCGCGACCCGAAGGAAGCTGTAAACGTCCTGCGGCGCCTGTTCACGCCTGAGCGAATCGGCGTGATGGAGATCAACCGCGGCCAAATGGACCTGGGCGAGCACGTGCCACCCCGACCCGCGGAGCGAGCCAGCGTACGGGCGCGTCCGCGGGCGCGCCTCAGTCATACGTCCGCCTATTCGGCGTAGAACGGATCTGTGGAGGACGACTGGTTCGCCGAGCCGGCCTACGCCGGGCTCGCGCAACGCTATCGCGTGTTGGCGCGCCTACACGCTGAAACCACGGCCTGGCAAACCCTGGAGGTGCTTGACCTTGAGGGGCCGGGCCGGGCACTCGTTCTGGCGGGCACGCTCCAGACGAGCGTTGGCGATGAATTCACGTACCACGAGCCGCTCGTCCATATCCCCATGTTTGCCCACCCCAACCCGCACCGCGTGTTGATCGTCGGTGGTGGTGACGGTGGGGCGCTGCGACATGTGTTGCTCCACCCGAGTGTCGACCGGGCGCTGGAAGTAGAGATCGATGACGCCGTCGTACAGGCCTCACTGCGGTTTCTGCCGGAGATCAGTCGCGGTGCCTACTCGGACCCGCGCGCCGAACTCAAGGTGCTGGACGCGGTCCAGTTCGTGGCGGAAACAACCGAACGCTTCGACGTGATCCTGATCGATTCGACGGATCCGGTCGGCCCAGCCGCCGCACTTGTCTCGGACCGGTTCTTGAAAGACGCACAGCGCATTCTCGCGCCAGGCGGACTGATCGGCATGCAGTGCGGCTCCCCGATCTCCCAGCCCCGCGAGTGGCTGGCTACGGTCGCGGCCGTGCGGCGCACGTTCCCGATCGCTCGACCGTATCTCGGGTATGTGCCAATTTATCCCGCCATGCTGTGGAGCTGGGTTATTGGCTCGGACGAGATCGACCCAACCAGCATCGACGAGGTCAGCACCCGCTCGCGTCTAGAACCCATGCGCTCGGAGTTGCGCGTGTACAACACCGGGCTTCACCGCGCCGCCTTCGCGCTGCCCACGTTCTTGCAGACGCTGCTACAACTCTCTGAGCGTGCCCAGCCTCCCACCCCTTCCGAGCTTCGCGCCGCCGGCCATCCCCTACCTGGCGTCGTCGCCTGAACCCGGCAGCGCCGGGGCGCAACCACTCGCCGCCGCCATCTTCGGCGCCCCACTGGACCTGACCGAGAGTTTCAGAAGCGGCGCCCACGCCGGGCCACACGCGATCAGGTACATGTCCGAGGGACTCGAAAGCTACAGCCCGGTGCTCGATCGCGATCTCGAAGACCTTCCAATTGGCGAGCTGGGAGACCTGGACTTAGTGGGCGCAAACATGCCCAACTCGCTCGAGCTGATTAGCGCCGCCATGCATTTCGCTGCCAGCCGGGCCAAACTGGGCGTGATGCTGGGTGGTGAGCACACCGCCAGCCTGGGAGGCTTTCGGGGACTGAAGCGGGTACATTCTGACGCCGTCATCGTCCAGGCCGACGCCCACCTGGACATGCGGCCTGAGTATGCAGGTGAGGCGCTCACCCACGCGACCTGGTTGAACCACGTGGGTCAGGAGTTCGGTTTTGCGATCATTCACCAGGTAGGGCTCCGCTCGGGCGATAGGCGAGAGTGGGAGACTGCGCGTCGGCAAACGGCCTGGAGCACCACCGAGCTCAGCCTGCCGCGGTCAGTCCGCCAGCAGATAGCCCGGTCGCCCGTATACGTGTCCATCGACATCGACGTGTTGGATCCCGCTCACGCGCCAGGCACGGGCTGTCCAGAGCCCGGAGGCGTGACGTTTCGCGACCTGGCGGCCTTTCTGTACAGCCTCGAGGGCCTGAACGTGGTTGCGCTTGACGTCATGGAAGTTTCGCCAAACTTCGATGCTGCCAATGTCACCGCCGCGGCCGGAGCGAAACTCATCCGCGAAGCAATCCTGCTGTTCGGGAGCTAGCTCTGCGGAGCGCTGATCTTCTCGACCATGAGCTCGAGGGCTTTGCCGAGCTGAGGGTCGCGGTCGTTTTGAAGATCCTCGTCGGTCATGTCCACGACGACGTCGGGCGTCACGCCGACTCCGTCGATTTGCGCTCCGGCGGGTGACACGAAGCGCTGCTGGGTTACCTGGAGGACTGAGCCGTCGGCCAGCGCTACCTGCGTCGCCACGCCAACATTGCCGGCCGTTTTGCTGCCCACAAGCGTGCCGACTCTGGACTCCTGAATTGCGGCGGCGAGGATTTCGGCGCCGGAGGCGGTGTCGCGGTCGACAAGAACGACGAGCGGCGCACCATTGAGGCTGTTGCTGGGCTGAGGTATTTCGAGAGAGGTCTGGTGTCTCAGGCGATCGACTTGATAGCCGATCGCGGCGTGGCTGGCATCGAAGAACCCCGAGGCAGCCCCCAGAACGGCGGACAGCGAACCGCCGGGGTTGCTCCGCAAATCGACGACCCAGCCGCGAATCCCCCGCTGTTTGCCTTGATCGAGGATGCCCAGCACCTCGTCGACCATGCTCGAATCGCCAAAGCTGCGGATCTTCAGATAGCCGATGGGTACGCTCGGCACCTGACGTCCAAAGACCTGGTCGACTTGCACCAGCGCGCGGCGCATCGTGAATTCGACTGGCTGGGCTGAGCTGAGTCGGCGCACCTGGACCCGGACCTGGGTGCCAGGCTGTCCGCGGATGAGCTGGGCGATGTCGCTCACCGACTTGCCCGTCAGGTCCTGCCCGTCGACGCCGACGATGCGGTCGCCCCGTTTCAGGCCGCTGGTGCTGGCAGGACTGCTCGGAAAGATTTCGGCGATCAGCGGCGGCTGGTTGTCCTGTGGTCGTGACATGAGCACGCCGATTCCGGCAAAGCTCGTCTCATTGCGTCGGCGCGCTTCGTCGGGGCTCATGAACGAGGTGTGGCCATCCTTGAGGCTGTCGGCCATTGCTCGCAGTACCAGCCAATCCGGATGTGCCTGTTGCGACCACGTCGGCAGCTTGCTGGTAACCGAATCAAAGGCGGAGCCAAAACCCACCCAATCTTTGTCCGCGTTGCCCGTGGCGACTGGCACCATCTGCAATGGCAGGGTCAACAAAGGCAGGTTTGGCTGACCCTGGAGACCCTGGCGAAGCGTGTCCGTGGCGGCCTTGATCAGCTGCGTGTCGTCGACGGGGTCGACGTAAGTGTCAAGAATAGCTCGGTAGGCCGTGTAGAGGTCAGCCGACGACAGCCCCTGGCCACGAATACGGGTGGTCGACGCGGGGGCCGCCTCAGCGATCGATGGAGCCGAATCAATGGCGCTGGGTGTCGGCTGCGCGCCAGACTGTGGCTTGGGAGCAGCAGCCCCGGCTGGGACGGGCGTCACAATGCGGTTGCCACTCGTCGGACCCCCGCCTCCGGCCGTGCTGCTGGATGGCGAGCAGGCCACCAGGATAGACAGCGAGGCGAACGCAAGGACCCGGGAGAGTTGGCGATTGGCGAGCACAGAGGTAGGCTGCAGCAGCCTGTGGCTCAGAATGATAACGCCAGGGGTGCCAGCGGACGCTACCATCTTGGCAGTGAAGATCAGGGCGGTCACGCTCGGGCTTGATCTGCCTGCGCCCAAGCCAGCCGCCGCTACCTTCGATGCTGCGGCGCGCTTCCTATCGGCGGCGAACCAGGCATTCCAGACCTGCGGTATCGAGGTGCAAACTGCCCGCGTGGCTGGCCCGGACCTGGGGCCCGCCATCCTCGAGTTCGGTGCCGAATGGTTGGCCGGGTGGGCTGCCGGAACCGAGGCTGCCGCACGAGCAGCCGGTATCGACTATCTGTCTCTTGGACGCGTGCCGGCCTGGGCGGGCGCGGTGGTCGCTGAGCACCTAGCGCGGATCCTGGCCGCGGGTGAGATCAGCTTCCTGTCAGCTGACCTAGTGGATCGACGATTGCCCAGCGTGGCCATGGCTGCTGCGTGCGCGCATGCGGTTAGAGAGCTTGCCCGAACCACCCCACGCGGCTTCGGAAACCTGCGATTCGCCGCGACGGCGCATTGCCCGCCAAACATCCCGTTCCTGCCAGCGGCGTACCACGTTGGCGGACCGCCATGCTTCTCGATAGCGCTTCAGGCCGCGGATGTGGTACTTGAAGCCCTGGACGCCTCCGGCGGAATGTCCGGTATCGAAGACGGCCTGGTGCGAGCGCTCGATGCGGCTGCCGCGCCCGTCGAGCGGGCCGCCGACGCGCTCGCGGCCGCGCATGGCTATGCGTTCGGCGGAATCGATCTTTCGCCGGCTCCGTTCCCGTCCGACGAGATATCAATAGGTGGAGCGTTCGAAAAGGTGGGGGTGGAGCGGTTCGGCGCTCCGGGCACGCTGTACGTGGCGGCAATGGTCACCCGCGCCATCCGGCGTACACGTGTCCGCCGGTGTGGCTTTTCGGGGTTGATGCTGCCGGTGCTCGAGGATTCTGTCCTGGCCCGGCGGATGTCCGAGCATCCACCCAGCTTGCACGAGTTGCTGCTGTATTCAGCCGTGTGCGGCACCGGGCTGGACACCATTCCACTGCCCGGGGATGTCTCGGAGGCGGAGCTTGCGGGTGTGTATCTCGACGTTGCGGCACTCTCGGTGGCGCTCAACCAGAAGCCACTGACGGCTCGGCTGCTGCCGGTGCCGGGTGCCGTGGCGGGGGACACGACCATGTATAGCTTCGACTACTTCGCGAACACCGCCATTCCGCCGAGCATCGGCGCGGGCGCCGCGGGCATCCTGGTGCGGGGCCAGTGAAGCTGCTCACGACGCTGCTCATCGCTTGCCTGGCTGCCCTCGCGGTGTACTCGGCCCGCCGACGCATCGTGTTCGCGCTGAAGACGGGTGCGGTCGTCTACGTTGGGCTGCTGTTCGGTCGATTGCTGATCTCGGCCGGCAGCCTGGCCGACCGCTGGGAGGACATTTTCTGGCCAGTCTTGCTGATGCTGATCGCCTGGGTGGTCCTGTGGGCGGTCAGCACGGCGTATGCGGAGCGTCGGGGCAGGAAGGTCGCGGTCAAAACCGCATCTGGAGCTGGGCGGCCAGGGCGCTGATGTTCTGGACCATCTCGATCAGGAGTGCCTGGCCGTCACACACGGCCTCGGACTTGTAAAAGCGGTAGCCGTTGGCAAGCAGTTGATATGCCCGGGCGGCGGCGACGACGGTTTCGTGAACCTGGCGCTGCACATTCGCGAGCTTTCGAGGCGCAACCAGCAGGTCAGCGTCATTTGCCAGGCGCATCAATCCCCACCGGCTGACTGCTGCCGCATTCGCTAGGCGCATATTGTCTGGCTCGATTTCACGCATTCTGACCCAATCGTCGAATGCGGTCTGCATGCGGCTAGCAATGTGCTCAACCTCGCTGCGGTAGGCGAGCTGGGCGCGCTGCTCCTCGGGTGCTTGCGAACGCAGCAGTTGCAGAATGGATCCGAGTGCCAACGGGCGTACTCCCTGGTGCGGGTTTGCGGCGCGATCGAAGCGGGCGCGCATGACGAACACGGCCCCAGAGATGAAGGAAAGCATCTCTGGGGCCTACATGGACAATTCAGTGTGGGCTCTGTGCTTGCGCCCTGCGCCGCCACATCGGATGCAGGGTGCTAGTCAATCAATTTGACGAACTCCGTACAGAAGCTGGGCCAAGGATTGTGACCTCCTCTCACTCCAGTTCACCGATCGCCACGAGGTCGACCTGACTCACCATAACACTTACAGGATGGGTGTCAAGGGTTCACAGAAACGGCAGTGGTCCGAGTCGGCGTTCGACCGCTTCACGGACATGTGGATCGTGCGCAGCGTGCGCGCGCAGGAGCCCGAAATTACCCGTCAACATCATGTCGCCATGAGCCACGGCGAGATAGGGTTGTGACCCGCTGTCGACCAGGAGCCTGCGCCGCGGTCCGGTGACGGCGACGACGTCGGGAGGAGGTGCATCGGAGTCGAACACGAGCGCACCGTGACCTTTGTCTTCGAACACAGCCGCATTGGTGATGGAACCGTGCGCGAGTTGCTCGACGTACGTGGCCAACCGGGCTGAGGTCAATTCGCCGGTGTGGTGTTCGAACAAGCCGACGACTCGCCCCTCGAACAGGTGGAATGCGAGGCAGTGAAAGTTGCCGATGTTAGCGATCAGCGGGCCCTGGGCTTGTGCAACGCGCGGGTCCTCCAGCGTCCCGAGAATAGCGGCCGGCGCGGTGTCCATGAGCAGCAACGGTAAGTCTGACGGAGCGCAGTCGGCCACCGCCAGCAAGCGGGTCATGGATGGTGCGATGGCTTCGCGCATGCAGGCAAAGCCGCCGAGGCCAAGACCGCTTGCCAGTCGCTCGCGAAGGTAATCGAAGCGGAACACGCGATCGCTGAAACCCGGCGGGGCCGCGCCGTGGTCGAACACGGCGACGGCCAGGCCGTCCAGGCGGACGTTCACACCGTATGCAGCCAAGGTCTGCAGCAAGTGGCCGAGCAGGAGATCGCGCAAGAACAGCCGCTCGGCGCCCGCGTCGGCCAGACCGATTGCCTCCTCCTCCGAGACGACCTGGATCCCCATCTCGGCCACGGCGGTGAGATCGTCGTCGAACGTCCGGGCCGCGTCCGCTGTGGCGAACACCTCCAGCCCGGCTCGCACGTGATCCATGGTCGCCCAGTGGGACGGGCCGCCACCCATCGTGGCGCCCTGCAGCACCAGTCTCCGACCCGCAGCGGTCGCCCTCCGAACCCGATCCGCAATCACGACCGTGGGTGACGGCAGGACCAGCTTGAAGCAGTTTTCGAGGTCGCGCTCCGAATCGAACAGCAGCACATCCTGGGTACCGGTGCCGACGTCGACGGTCAGGATCTGCACGGACGCCTCAGGCTACGACCAGCGGGCTGAGCTCTTCGGGCATGGACGTTGCGTGTCTCGGCGGGAAGGAGCGGCGCATGTTGACGAGCGTGACGCTCCACGGCTGGGTCGATCACGTCTCGTGTCCGGCGGAGAGTGTCAATCACAGACAGGCTACAAGTTTCGGGCAGTCAGTCTCTGCGGGCTCGGGTCGGGTCTAAAATCCGCCCAAATGGCCGGCCCGTTCGTCGCGCTCATGACACTCGGCTCGGCCTTTGCGGCCTGGGGGGGACTAGGCTGGCTGCTGACGAACGTGCCTCCCTCGCGGCCGCTGGCGGTGCTCGCGGCCTATGTGTTCGCGTTCGCCGCTATCACCAGCACCGCGGCGTTTGCGGCCTGGCTGGCGTTGCGGCCTCGACTCGACCAGGGTCGGCTGCGTTCGCCGGCCGGCTATCTGGCGCATTCGATGCTGCTAGCGTTCATCGTGCTGTTTGCGTTCTGGCTCCAAACGCTGCGGACACTCACGCCGATCGCGGCGATCCTGTTAGTCGGGCTCTACCTGTGCATGGAGCTGGCGGTGCTGTTCGGAACGCGCGGATCGGTTGAGCTTTCAGGCCGACGGTGAGCGGAACCTCACCCAGGAAGGCTCTGAGCAATCCGTTCGACCGGTTCGCACGGCTATATGACTGGGAACACGATCGCTACCTGGTCGACGTCGCCGTGCACGTTGGTTTCGCACGCACCTTCGGCGGTCCGGTCCTCGAGCTAGCGTGCGGCACCGGTCGGTTACTTGGACCCCTGGCGGAGGCGGGCTTCGCATGCGTGGGTGTGGACAGCTCGTCTGCCATGCTGGAGCGCGCTCGCCAGCGCCTGGGGCGCCTGAAAGAATCTCGCCCCACACTACTCGTCGAGCAACGCGTCGAGGAACTCCAGCTGGATGGTCGCTTCCGCACGATCATCCTCGGCCTGGACAGCTTCGGACTGTTGAGCGACCGCGATACTCAGGTCCGGGTCCTGCGCGCTGCTCGATTGCACGCCACCCACGACGGGCGGCTCATCGTCGACGTGGCCAACGGCAACTTGCGCGGGTCTACCGAACCAACCGAAGAGCTCATGCACGATCTCACGCTGCCCGACCCCGAGACTGGCCGCCCCATCACCAAGTTCATCTTGCGACGCCCCCGACCAGACGAGCAGCTCGACGAGCTGATGTTCTTCTACGACGAGCAGGACGAACGCGGCTTCCTGCGCCGCAGCATGGTTGAGCTGCGCCTGCGGTGGTTTACCCGTTTCGAGCTGGAGTTGCTGCTGCAATCGGCTGGCTGGGAGGTGGACGCGCTCTACGGCAGCTACGACCTGGAGCCGTATGGGCCGAGCAGCGACCGGCTGCTGGTAGTCGCCCGCTAGTCGAGCGCACTTGCGCGGGGTGCGTCTAGGCCGCGGTTATGATACGTCACACATTGGTGAGTAGGCCTTCGACGTTTTTCGATCGGTTGCACGGCTTGGCTGAAGCCAACACGTCCTGGCTGTGCGTCGGGCTGGATCCTGACCCGGCCCTGGTGGCATCTCACCTCAGGAGCGATGACGTCAGCGAGTGGGTGCCACGCTTCCTGGCCGGGATTGTCGACGCGACGCGCGATCTAGTGTGCTGCTACAAGCCGAACATCGCATTTTTCGAAGCCCTGGGCCTACCCGGCCAGCGCGCATTGCGCACGCTGCTGCAGGCCATGCCAGCGGATGTGCCCGTGCTGGTGGACGCCAAACGGGGCGACGCACCCCAGAGCATGCTGGCCTATGCGCGGGCAATGTTCGAGGACCTGGACATCGATGCGGTGACCGTAAATCCGTATCTCGGCGGAGATTCGCTCGAGCCGTTTTTCCGCTACCCGGGCCGAGGTGTGTTCGTGCTGTGCAAGACCAGCAACCCTGGTGCCGGCGAGATCCAGGACCTGCTGGTCGGGGCCGAAGAACCCCTGTTCTTGCACGTGGCGCGACGGGCGGTGACCTGGGATACGCACGGCACCCTGGGTCTGGTCGTGGGCGCGACCTACCCGGCTGACGTGGCGGCGGTGCGACAGATCGCGCCCTGCGCTCCGATTCTGTTGCCTGGTGTCGGGGCGCAGGGTGGGGATCTGGAACAGTCCGTGCGGGCGGGTGCCGACGCGGGCGGTGGGGGCGTGATTGTGAGCGCCAGCCGTTCCATTCTGTACGCCAGCCAGCTCTCAGACTGGCAGGCGGCCGCGCGTGCTGAGGCCACGCGCCTGCGGGCGGCCATCAACGCGGCTCGCGAACCAATTGCAACCGCGACGCATTGACCGACGTCTGTCTATACGCGATGAGCACAGCCAGGTTTGTAGAGGTCCACCTCGGGGACGTGGTTCGCCTGCGAAAGCCGCACGCGTGCGGTGGAACGGACTGGTCCGTCGTGCGGCTGGGGGCTGATATCGGCCTCCGCTGTGCGACCTGTCAG
>JBPCIO010000360.1:0-7677 GCA_051006215.1 Chloroflexota bacterium | reverse complement strand
GACCAAGTGCGGCCCCTTCCCTCTACGGGCATTACCCTGCTTCATCGGTACTATGGGCCGCTCCGACTCCCGCTCTGCTCTCGCCCACTTCGCCGTTTGGCGGCTTATAGGGTTCGGCGCTCCCAGTCCACCCGTTGGATGGCACCCACCGGGTCTCACTGCTGGGGCAGAGACGGGTCTCTCCTGTTCCCACGATGGCTGTCTCACCATTCCACGCCCCCTACGCCGCAGGGTTCATCGGGGCTGCCGTTCCAAGTCTTCACCCCTTCCATGGCCTTCGCCTTCGGCTCCCAGGCTCGGCTCCCTGTTGGCCCCTCGCGGGGTTTTAATTGACGACGCGGCAGGCTTCACTTGATGCTGCGGACTGGTGAGTTGCACCCTCCCGAAGAGGGCTCGACCCCGCGTTTCGACGCCCAGGTCTCCCTGAACGCCGGCGGGCTACTACAAAGGTGACTTGGTTCCTCCTTTGGCCGGACTTGCACCGGCTAGTCATCGTGAGCTTGCAGGACACGCGAGCTTGAGATTGTCTCGCCACACCGGTACCGCTCGCCGTTGTTCGGTATCCCCGCGCCGTTGGCGCGGATGTAGCCGCCGAACTCGGTCACCATCTTCAGCAGCTTCCGCTGCTCCGGTGCAGCGTATTCAACGTCAAGATCTACCTCGAGGTCCTGGATCGTCTGCAGACCTCGGAAGACGTTGCCGTGCCACAACAGCCACTTCAGACGTTCGAGCTCCTCGGCCACCTCGATCGCCAGCATAGTGTTAGCGCGTGAGCGGAGGCCTTTGGCCATCTGATGCATCACCGTCAGCCGCATCGTGATGTGAAACCAATCCAACACATGCTCGGCCTGCGGGTTCAAGTAGCGCGGCACCCGGAAATAGAAGCGCGCCGTCGGATCCGGTGGCGGGCCCTGCCAGGCGAAGTGCGTGTCGCCCCAGCTCTGCCGGATGAGCGCCAGCTGCGCATCGGCGGCGTCGAAGTCCGCATTGCGCACAAACTCCTGCACCAGCAGCCAGAACAGGCGCTGCTGCGACACGTCTAGCTGGGCGACGGGGATGCCCTGGAAGCTGGTGAGGCTTGCCTGACGTCCTGGGCCAGCGACGACATCGCTCGGGGCGCTCGTGCCGATAACGGCCAGCTTTTGCTGGTCGGCGGACAGCGCGGCGAGTAGCTCGCCGGCGCGGGCGGCGTCCTGGGGCAGCACCTGCCAGCCGGCATACACACCGCTGGGGATCTGGAGCGGCTGCGCGCCGGTGAACATCGGGGTAAAGGCGGTGCGGTCACCGGCGACAGTGAACATGGCGCTCATGTGATGGCCGGTCAGCATCCACGCCCAGTTCGCATCCTCGGGCGAGCCGAACACGCTGGTGTAGTAGTACGCAGGGCCGAACAACTGCGGCTTCCCAGCCTGCAGCACCTCCTCGGCCCGTATAGCTCCGGTCAGCTTATGGTAGCCCTGGCTGCTGGTCGAGGCGCGCAGCAGGTCGTGTAGCAGCACGCGCTGGCTGTCGCTGAGGTCGCCAATTGAGACGCCTGGCCGCGGGGAAGCGCCGGCCGGGAGGTTGCTCCACCTGGTGCGGGCGGGGGTCGCCCAGGTCGGGATACACGCTGCGCGAGGCGAGAGGGACATCGCCGACGGCCCATGGCCCGGTCTGGTCCAACGCCGTCAATGCGTCTGACCCAGTCGAGCGGAACGTGTCGCGGCCGACTCCCGCCAGACGGATCGCCCCTGTCGCGCCTCCGCCGAGGCGGCGGTGCCGGTTCGTGGTGTGCGCGGGCGGTCGAGACAAAGACAGGGCACACCTCCGGTGATGTGCTGTCTGGGCACTGACCCGCGCGAACTGGTGATGACCTCGAGGTCGTGGGGCATTCTCCAATTATCACCTGCACCGGTCAGGAACGAACACCAACAGCTAGCCTGATTACTCTCCTGTTTGCCCCAGGCGACAAGAAGGCGAGTGCCGCGCCTGGCGCGCCTGCTGGCGCTGGGACGCGATGATGGGCGTGGGCTGCGAGCGACCGTCTTCGCCAACCTCGACGGGCTCTTCGCCTTCAACTGCAGCGCGGAAGATGCCACGTACCTGGTGCCTGAGCTGGGCGGCGCTGTCGACGAGCAGGACCTGGTGGAGCTCGGCGAGCACCAGTGCTATGTGCGTTTATCGTCCGGTGGGCAGCGGCTTCCGACTTTCTCGGTCAAGCTCGACCCGCCCCCACCTACTGATCGTCAACACGGCATCGCTCTGGCCGAAGCATCGGCCAGAAGGTACGGGCGCGACGCTGCGTTGGTCGAAGCCGACCGACGCTCTGCCGTAGCCCGCGTGCTCGAAGCTCGAGCAGCACGGGCCGCGACCGTGGCGCTCCAGGGCGGCCGACCGGCAAACCCGCCAAACTCACGCAATCAACATCGCCCACCCAAGCGGCCGCGCCAGCAGGACGTGAGCTCTGGCACTGGCGCGCCAACCCACGCAGCCGCGCCGAACCACTGACCACCTCAGGCATCATGGGTGCTATCACGCACGCGCGCTCATAAGGACGGGGCGACTGGCGCCGGGAACCACGGCGCCATCAGCTGCCACAGCGGCGCGGCCGCGAGCTGCAGCACCGGGGCCACCTGCGATGACTGTATTTGTCCCAGGACCCTGCGCTGGGTTGCCTCTTGTTCCCGCCAGGGTACGACCGCATAAAAGCGGAGCGTCGTCAACACGGCAATCAACAGCAGCACCCCCCAGATCATCGCCGCTCCCGCACCCAGCACGTTGTCGGTTCCAAATCGGCGGCTCAGACGGCTCATCGGATAGGCCCGCCAGATGACGAGGCCGAGTCCGAAAAAGGTCAGCACGAACAGCGCCAGGTAGGCGATGAACTCGAGCTGCGACAGGCTCTCGCGACCAAATGCCGTAGCCAGAGCCTGACCACCAGCGTGGTACACCGACCCAGACACGACGGTCGCTCCGTAGACCCCGATCAGCATCCCCACCTGACGCAACAGGCCGGTCTGGATGCCCCAACCGATGATGCCGGCCCATACGACCGCGAACAGGACGTCGAGCGGCTGAAGCCGCTGCACTACTTCCACGTGGTCAGCACCTGCCTACCGCCCGCGTACCTCAGCGTCGAAGCGAGCTTTTACCGCCTCTTCCACGCGGGCGTGCGCGGCGCCAACCTCACCCTCTTCGAGTGTCCGGTCGCGGGATCGATAGCGCAACGAAAACGCGAGACTCTTGCGTCGGTCGGGAATCGATTGACCACGGTAGACGTCGAAGAGCTGGACACTTTCGAGCAACGCTCCGGCCGCGTTGCGAATGGCGTCGCCGACATCCGCATGCGGGATGTCTTCGTCCACCACGATGGCGATGTCTCGATCGGCGGGCGGAAAGCGCGACGGTGTCTGGACGGTCAGCAGCGGCGCTCCGGCTGCTAGTAAGCGATCGAAGTCCAGCTCGGCCACCAGGACGCTTGGGCCGCCCAGGTCGAAGCGTTCGGCGACGGCCGGATGCAACTGGCCAAGGATGCCCGCAAGCTGACCGGCGGCGTGCACTTCGGCCGACCGGCCCGGGTGCAGACCAGGGTGAGGACGACCAGGCACGTACGTGATGGGCGCTCGGAACGCCGCGCATAGGGTATCGATCATGCCCTTCAAGTCGTAGAAGTCGACGCGATCTTCTCCGTTGGAGCGTACGCTCGTGGAGTCGTCCACCACCTTGAAGTGTCGCGGATCACGCGGGCCGACCATTACCAGCCCGATGTGGTGGCGTTCTTCTGGCGACCCTTCAAGCGGCCCGTGCCATGTGCGCGCCAGCTCGAACATCAGAACCCGGTCGCGTTGACGCAGATTCGACCGCACCGCCAGGAGCAGGCTGCCCAGCAGGCTCGTACGGAGCACGCTTTGCTCCGCTGACTGCGGATTGGTGACATGGATTGCGGCTGTTGCCTGGCTGCCTGATGACGGCTCGATCGAAAACTCGGCTGCCAGGCCAGGATCGATCAGAGAGTAGGTGATGACCTCCTGCAGGCCAGCGGCGGCCAGCGTACTTCTGGCGCGCATCTCGTCGGCAAAGCCTCCGTCGCCGTCCGGTCGGGGGCCTGGCAGAGCCCCGCGCGGCATGGTCGCCGGCACCAGGCCGAAGCCGACGATGCGAGCTACCTCTTCGGCGATGTCGGCGCAACCCTCGACGTCGTAGCGCCGCCAGCCCGGCACGCTGATGACCAGCTCCTCACCCCGCTCGATGACCGGAAATCCCAGCGCGTCCAGGGTTCCAAGCACCTGGTCTCGTGAATAGTGGACCCCGAGTAGAGCGTCGATCTGTTCGGGCCGCAGGTGAATCGTTCGGGGTGATTCACGGCCAGGGTACTCGTCGGCCACACCGGCCGCGGCATTGCCGCCGGCTAGCTCCAGCGTGAGCTGTGTTGCGCGTGCTACTCCGAGTGCGGCCAGGTCTGGATCCACGCCGCGACCGAAGCGTCGCGAGGCCTCGGTCGACAGGGTCAGTGCCGCGGAGGCGCGCCGAATGCTGGCGCGGTCCCAGCTAGCACCTTCGAGAACGACTTCGCTGGTCGTGGCGTCGATTTCGCTGGCCTCGCCACCCATGATGCCAGCCAGGCTGAGCGCGCACCGCTGATCGCCGACGATCATCATGGGCGGGGTCAGCAGCCGCTCTTCACCGTCCAGCGTCCTCAGGCGCTCGCCTCCGTCGAGGGCGCGTCGAACCACAATGTTCGAAGAGTCCAGGCGTTGACGATCGAACGCGTGCAGCGGCTGGCCCACTTCGAGCATGACGTAGTTCGTCACGTCGACTACGTTGCTAATTGGTCGCTGGCCGGCGAAAAAGAGGCGCCGCTGCAACCAATGCGGCGAGGGTCCAATCTGAATGCCGCGGACGACAGACGCCGTGAAGCGCGAACAACCGAGTGGGTCCTCAATCCGAACCTTGAGCAACTCACCGACCGGTGGCTCATCAGGCGAGCCTTCGACGCGCGCGGTGGCCGGGTCCAGCAATCGCGACATAGCCGGTGTGTAGGCCGCCCCGAAGAGGGCATGCACTTCGCGGGCGATGCCCATCATCGACATGCAGTCCGGACGATTGGCGGTAATGTAAATGTCTAGGACACTCTCTGCAAGATAGTCTTCGAGGCGCTGCCCGACTGTTGCCTCGGGCTCGAAGATATAGATGCCGTCTTTATCGGGTGAGATGTGCAGCTCGTCGCCGGAGCAGACCATCCCTTCCGAGGTGATGCCGGCGAAATCCCTACGCCCGACCTCTCCAGCTAGCGGTAGGCGGCCCCCAGGCGCAACGTGTGGCACGACATCGCCAACGTGAAGATTGGGAGCGCCGGTCACTACCGTCGTACTCCGACCGCCGAGATCCACCCGGGCAACGCTGAGCGTCTCGCGGCGCGGATGGCGTTCAAGTTCGACAATTCGCCCGATGGTGACATCCTGCCAGTCACTTCCGACCTGGTGGACGTCCTCGACCTCCAGTCCGGCCATTGTCAGCCGCTGTCGCAGCTCGTCGAGCGGCGCGTCCAACACTACTAGCTCGCGCAGCCAGCTCAGCGGGACTTTCATGTGAACTGCTCCAAAAACCGCAGGTCATTGCTGTAGAACAGCCGGATATCGTCGATGCCGTACTTGATCATCGCAATACGCTCGATGCCCATACCCCACGCGAAGCCAGTAAAGCGCTCGGGGTCGTACCCGACGCGCGCCAGAACCCGCGGGTGGACCATGCCGGCCCCCAGGATCTCCAACCATCCGGAGCCGTGGCAAATCGCGCAGCCAGCGTCCGAACCGTCGCAGCGGTAACACGAAATCGCGAAGTCGACACCAGGTTCGACGAATGGAAAATAGTCGCACCGGAAGCGGGTCCGAGTCCTGGAGCCGAACAGGTGTTGGGCAAAGGCGGTCAAGGTGCCACGCAGGTCCGCCAGGGTCAGCCCCGTGTCGACTGCCAGTCCGTCCAGCTGGTGGAACATCCATTCATGCGTCGCGTCCACACGTTCGGCGCGGTAGCAGCGGCCGACGTTGACGATGCGGACTGGTGGCTGCTGGGTGCTCATCACCCTCGCCTGTTAGGCGGTGGTATGCGTTCTCAGAACGAGGTCCGGCACGCGGACGTAGAACGTGTCCTGCATGTCCCGAGCGGGGTGCCAGCTGGGCATGTTCAGCGCCTCGAAGTTGTAGTAGTCCGTTTCGACCTCGGGTGTCCGGGTCACGAGAAAGCCCATGCTCCGCATGACCTTCACGCATTCGTCGATCGTCTGTGTAATCGGGTGCAGCGCCCCAACCCGTGGCGGCCGGCCCGGCAGCGTGACGTCGATGCGTTCGCGTTGGAGATTGGAGAGCAGCTCGCGCTCGCGGACGATACTCTCGCGCTCGGAAAACGCCTGCTCGAAGTGGTGCTTGACGAGGTTGGCCCCGATTCCGACGGCTCGTCGCTCGTCTGGCGCGAGTTTCCCCATGCCGCCGAGAAGATTCGAGAGCGCGCTTTTTCGGCCAAGGTGCGTAACGCGCCATTGCTCCAACGCGGCGGCGTCGTTGGCTTCGTCGAGCTCGCCGTCGGCAGTCGATCGGAGCTGGTCCAGTTGGCGCTGCCAGTCTGCGGCCGGACTGGCTTCGGTGTCGGTCATGGTGGCTCCTCGAACACCTCCTGAAGGGTAAATGAAAGGAGCGGCCCAGGTGGACCGCTCCTTTCGACATGACAGCCTCAGCGTAGCTACGCCGGTCGTGGGCGCGTCATGTCGAAGTGCCGAACGTAAACGAGACGAGACAACTCATGGTGCAACCGGAGTATACATCGAGCCAGCCCGGGCGCGGGTACCACGATACCAGTCTACTGTGGCACGTAGACCGTCGCGGAATGTCGTCCTCGACTGCCAGCCGAACTGCTCGAGAGCCCGCGAGGTGTCGAGTTTTCTGCGTGGCTGACCATCAGGCTGGCTGGTATCGAAGCGGATCTGTCCCTGGAATCCCGTCACTTCTGCGATCAGGCGCGCCAGGTCGCCAATCCGGATCTCCTCGCCACTGCCGAGATTAACCGGTTCGCTGCCGTTGTAGCCCTCGAGCGCGGACACGATCCCTTCAGCACAATCGCGCACGTACAGGAATTCGCGCGTCGGATTGCCAGTGCCCCACAAGGTGAGGGAATCACTGCCAGCGTCGATTGCCTCCTGACACTTGCGGATGATGTCGGGAATGACGTGCGCATTCGTAGGATGAAAGTTATCGCCGGGTCCGTACAGGTTGGTCGGCAGGAGATAGACACCATTGAACCCGAATTGGTGCCGGTACGCCTGCGCCTGAACCATCAGCATCTTCTTGGCCAGACCATAGGGCGCGTTCGTCTCCTCGGGATACCCGTCCCACAGGTCCGCTTCAGCGAACGGAACGGGTGTGAACTTGGGATAGGCGCAAATGGTGCCGACAACGACGACCTTGCGCACTGCCGTCTGGCGGCATTGTTCCAGGAGCTGGATGCCCATGACGGCGTTGTCATAAAAGAACTTGCCGGGATTGAGGCGGTTGGCGCCAATCCCGCCGACGCGGGCCGCGAGATGGAAGACGAGATCGGGCCGTGCCTCGAACAGTGCCTGGCGGACGCCGGCCTCCGTGCGCAGGTCGAACTGATCCGAGCGCGGCACGAAAATGTCCTGGCAGCCGAGCTCGCGCAACTGTGCGC
>JBPCIO010000359.1:0-12647 GCA_051006215.1 Chloroflexota bacterium | reverse complement strand
ACGTAATGCCATGCCAGTCGCGGGAGCGCCCATGCAGCTCACGCATTGGGCCGGGCCCGAAAAAGCGCGCCATCGAGAACCGCCCGAGGGTCACGATGAGTTTGGGATCGAGGACTTTGAGCTGACGTAGCGTGTATGCGTCGCACGCCGAAAGCTCGTCTGGCAAGGGGTCGCGATTGCCGGGCGGGCGACACCGCACGACGTTGGTGATGAAGACGTCCTGGCGGCGGAGTCCTATCAACTCCAGCATTTCGGAAAGGAGTTTTCCGGCGGCGCCAACGAAGGGCCGTCCCTGCTGGTCCTCATTGAACCCGGGCCCCTCGCCGATGAACATGACCTCGGCGTGCGGATTGCCCTCGCCAGGAACGGCCAGCGTGCGTGTCTGCGACAGCTTGCACATTCGACAAGCGCGCACCTCCGCACCGATCAATGTCAGGGAGTCCGTCATCGTTCTTGGGCAGTCTAGCGGGCGGATTGACGTCTGGCGACGCGGACTGAGTTGCAGTGCCCGAATCGTGACGTACACACTGGCGTATGCCCGGCCCTCTCTCAGGTACCCGCGTCGTCGACCTCACCCGCGCCCTCGCGGGGCCCTACTGCACGCTATTGCTCGGCGATATGGGCGCCGATGTTGTCAAGATCGAGCAGCCCGGAACTGGCGACGAGACCCGCCAGTGGGGACCGCCGTTCATCGCTGGCGAGAGCAGCTACTTCATGAGCGTTAACCGCAACAAGCGCAGCGTCACTCTCGACCTGAAATCGGACCAGGGTATGGCTGCGCTCCGAAAACTCACTCGTGGCGCCGACGTCCTGGTGGAGAACTTCCGCCCGGGCACCATGCAGCGCCTCGGCCTGAGCTTTGAGCAGGCCAGTCAGCTCAATCCGGCGTTGATCTTCTGCTCCGTGTCCGGCTTCGGTCAGACTGGTCCGCGCGCACGCCAGCCAGCGTACGACGCCATCCTGCAAGGCATGGGCGGCATCCAGTTCTTATCCGGCGAGCAAAACGGCGGCCCCACGCGCGTCGGAGTGCCCATAGCCGACATCACGGCTGGCATGTTCGCCGCGTTCGCCGTCGTCTCCGCGTTGTACTGGCGCGAGCGAGATCCGCAGCGGCGCGGGCAACTTGTGGACGCGTCAATGCTCGGTGGTCAGGTAGCGCTGTTGACCTACCAGGCCGGCCGCTACTTCGCTACCGGGACCGCGCCTGGCCGGATCGGCAATCGCCACGCCAGCATTGCCCCATACGAGATGTTCAAGGCCAGCGACGGGTATGTGAATGTGGCAGCCGCCAATGAGCCCATGTGGCAACGTTTCTGTACGGCGTTGGATCTGCAGATCCTGCTCGATGACCCGCGCTTCAAGACCAACCCACAGCGGGTGACGAATCGAGCTGCCCTCAGCGCCGCCATCGAGTCACGGCTGGCTGCGCTCACGCTGGCCGAGGTGATCCAACGGCTGGAGGCAGCCGAGGTCCCGGTTGGAGCAGTCTACGATCTGGCCCAGGTCTTCGCCGATCCTCAGAGCGAGCACCTGGAAATGTCACTCCCGACACCCCATCCAAAAGTGCCCGATTGGAGGACGACCGGGTTCCCGTATCGCCTCTCCGAGACCAGCCCCGCCGTCCGCTGCCCGCCCCCTCTGCTCGGCGAACACACCGCCGAAGTCCTGCGCGAGCTGGGATATTCAGACGAAGAACTGAAGCAAGTAAGCCCCACGACGTAAGACACGCACTCCGTCGAAACCTTCTCCCAGTTTGCGAGTAGCCTAGTCCTATGCCTGAGTACGAGTACGTGCTGTCGAGCGCCGATGGTCCGGTCGGCATCGTCACGCTCAATCGGCCCAAGCAGCTCAACGCGTTGGCGGGACCGCTCATGCAGGAGCTCGTGGACGCACTCGAGCGCCACGAGGCTGATCCACTCCTCCGAGCGATCGTCGTCACGGGCGGTCCAAGCGTGTTCGCGGCGGGCGCTGACATCAAAGAGATGGCTGACTCCTCGGCGGTCGACATGCTCTTGCGCAGTCGGATCGGCCTGTGGGACCGCATCCGCCAGGTGACCAAGCCGTTGATCGCCGCGGTGGCCGGCTACGCCCTGGGCGGCGGCTGTGAGCTGGCGATGGTGTGCGACATCATCATCGCCGCGGAAAACGCGCGCTTTGGACAGCCCGAGATCAATATCGGCCTGATCCCAGGTGCAGGCGGTACCCAGCGCCTGACGCGCACGGTTGGGAAATTCGTGGCATCTGATCTCGTGTTGACGGGTCGCATGCTCGGTGCGGAAGAGGCCTTTCAGCGTGGCCTGGCAGCGCGTGTCGTGCCCCCTGAGCTTGTGGTTGCCGAGGCCGTCAAGCTCGGCAAGGAGCTGGCTGGAAAAGCGCCGATCTCCGTTCGACTCGGCAAGGAGGCCATTTCCCACGCGTTCGAGCGCCGCATGGACGACGGCATCGAATTCGAGCGCAAGCTGTTCTACTTCTTGTTCGCCACGCGCGACTCACATGAAGGCATGCACGCGTTCGTGGACAAGCGCCAGCCAGAGTACGAGGGGCACTGAGCCGTGTCGGACGCCACGAATCAGGTCCTGATCGCCACGCACGCGGCCGTGCAAACTGTCACCCTCAATCAACCCGCCCGCTTCAATGCGCTTTCGGGGGCGATGCTGGCTCAGATCGGGTCTGCGCTTCGGGCCGCAGAACGCGATGACGCGGTGCGCGTGATTGTCCTGACTGGTGCAGGCAAGGCATTCTGCTCTGGCGCAGATATCACCGAGTTCAATATGGGCGATGAGCGGCTCCAGCCGGGGGAGCATCTGCGGAACGTCCTGAATCCGCTCATCGTGCGGATGCGGTCTACCGAAAAGCCGATCTTGGCGGCGATCAACGGCGTTGCTGCCGGTGCGGGCCTCAGCCTGGCGCTCGCGTGCGATCTGCGCTTTGCAGCAGAGTCGGCGCGTCTGGTAGTGGCGTTCGTCAAGATCGGCCTGGTGCCGGACGCGGGCTGTTTGTACTTCTTGCCGAGACTGGTCGGCCCCGGCAAGGCGCTCGAATTGGCGTGGACCGGCGATCCGGTCAGCGCGCAGGCGGCATTAGAGCTGGGGCTGGTGAATGAAGTCCTGCCTGACGAGCAGGTGCTGGCTCACGCTCAGGCATTGGCCGCCAGACTGGCTAGCGGGCCAGCCAAGACCCTGGGCCTGATCAAGCGCGCCATCAACCAGTCCCACGAGCTACCCCTCGAACGCGTCCTGGAGTTGGAAGCCAACTACCAAACGATTGCCGCCGCCAGCCCCAACTTCGCCGAAGGCGTCGCCGCGTTCAAGGCAAAACGGGCGCCTCATTTTACGTAGGGGCGACTTTGGAATATGGAAGGCAGCGCATTGCTACACTAGCGCCACCTCCAAGATGCCCTTTAACTCGCTGCGCCACCAGCCAAGCCAACGTGAGCGAGCCCTCGCAGATCGGCTTCCACCTGGTCAGCATCTGACCGAAAAGTGGCCAGTGCTGCACTACGGCAGCATTCCGGAAATCGATCTCGGCACATGGGCGTTTTCGATTGGGGGCCTGGTGGACGAGCCGGCCCGCCTGAGCCTTGACGAGCTCAACAAGCTGCCACGGCGGACGCTGAAGTCAGACGTCCACTGTGTCACGCGCTGGTCGTTGCTCGAAAGCACATGGGAGGGAGTGCCGGTTTCCGAGATCATGAAGCTCGTCACGTTGAAGCGCGAGGCATCCCATGTCATGGTGATCGCCGCCGGGGGCTACACCGCCAACCTGAGCCTGGACGACTTCATCCGCGACGAGAACATGCTCGTCGACACGCGCAATGGCGAGCCAATCAGTCCAGAACATGGCTGGCCACTGCGTTTATTCGTGCCCCACCTGTACTTTTGGAAGAGCGCCAAGTGGCTGCGCGGCCTCGAGTTCATGCACGGCGATCGACCCGGTTTCTGGGAGCAGTTCGGGTACCACATGCGCGGCGACCCGTGGGCCGAGGAACGCTACGGCTGGCAGTAAGCCAACCCCTATACTCCAGTCATTCCTTTCTGCTCCTGCCACGTGCAGGGGCTGCAACCCATAGAAAGGAGGAACGGTGCGAGACTACGAATTGATGGTCGTGCTCGACCCGAACCTTGACGAAGCAGCGATAGGAGCTATTAGTACCCGCATTCAGGCGCTGGTAACCCAGCGCGGCGGTACGGTCGACAATGTAGATGTCTGGGGTCGGAAACGCCTGGCCTACCCCATCAGTCGTTTCCGAGACGGCTTCTACATCCTGCACCGAGTACAGTTGCCACCCACCGCAGCTACCGAAATCGAGCGTGCGCTGAAGCTCACCGAGAGCGTTATCCGCCACCTGCTGGTGCGCTCGGAGGGTATTTCAACGCCCGCCGCCGCGGCCGCCACCATCCGCGACTAGGGCTGCTTGCCTGCGCATCGGGGAGACTGATTACCAGTGGTTGCAAAGCTAACCCTCGTCGGAAATCTCGGCGTGGATCCAGAGGTGCGCTACACGTCTGATGGGAAAATGGTCGTTACCTGCCGCGTCGCATCCAATTACCGTAAGCGTGCCGCCGACAACCGCGAGTGGGTAGACGCCACGAACTGGTACCGCGTCACCGTGTTCGGCCGACTAGCTGAACGCCTATCTGAGCAGGCCAGCACGGGTCGCCTGACCAAGGGTACGCGCATCATTGTCTGGGGCCGCCTCGAGGCCAGCGGGTATCTTGACCGCGGTAACCAACCCCAGCCCAGCCTTGACGTTATCGCTGACGACGTGCTGCTGGCTGATACGAGCCCGAGGCGGGGTGAGTCGGAAGATACAGCAGGTGATCACGACGGGGGGCAAGCACCTGTGCCTCAGCAACAGCGTCGGCCAGCGCAAGATGAGCCCGCCGATCTGGAAGACCTGCCATTTTGACTGACGTATGGCTGCGAGCCTACAGCTCGCCACGAAAGGAAGTGCATCCGTGTCCATGACCAGCCCTTCTGCCGGACCGGGTGGCGCTCGCCCAGGCCCGCGACGCCGACCCGGTGAGTTCGGGGGGGGCGGCGGTGGCGGCGGCGGCCGCAAGTTCACCCCGCGCCGGAAGGTTTGCCAGTTCTGTGTCGACAAGATCAAAGATGTCGATTACAAGGACCTTGGTCGCTTACGGCGGTTCTTGTCCGACCGCGCCAAAATTGAACCGCGCCGCAAGACTGGCACCTGTGCCGCACATCAGCGTTCGCTGAATGTAGCCCTCAAGCGCGCCCGCCAACTCGCACTGCTGCCGTTCACCGCTGAGCACATTCGCATCACCGGAATGCTGTTGCGTGAGCCAGGTACGCCGCCGTGGCGCGGCACCCGCCCATCCCGGCCCGTCGAAGCGCCCGTCGAGGCCGTCGCCGCACCAGCCGATGGCGCTGCAGCCGCGCCAGCTGCGCCCGAGCCGACGGCCAGCGAAGCACCACCACCTGAACTGTCCGAAATTGTCCAGACCCCTTCAGCCGCTCTGGCGTCGGAGGCCTGATCGGAACGCTCGCTCATGCGCGACACCCAGCCGACGCCTCGCCGCATCCGCGCGGCGCACGAGAGCAAGAGCGCCGCGGTCCGCGCGGCGGCGGCAGCGCCAAGTCGACGGCAGCAGTCAAAATGGCAACGTGAGCAGCACCAACAGCACTACCTGTACCTGGCTGTCGGAGTGCTGGGGCTGGTCGTGATGGCGATTTTCGGGGGCGGGATTTTTTACGACAACGTCGTTCGGGCAAACGAAGTCGTGGCCCAAATAGGCCCTGACAGTGTCACTGCGTCACAGCTGCTGGATCAGGTGCGGCCTTCGGTGCGTGCGCTGGATGCACAGGCCAGGCAGCTTGGCAACGCAGCGAATATCGCGCAATACGTGGATCAGCAAAAGCGCAGTCTGCCGGACCAGGTGCTTAATGGCATGATTGACGAGCGGGTCATCCAACAGGAGGCCGAGCGCCGGTCCATCAGTGTAGCGCCGTCCGATCTGGACGATCGCGAGCGTCAGACCGTTGCCGACTTCCAGTCATCCTCAAACCCCGCGCCCACCCCCGAGCCCAGCCCCACGCCCGAACCTTCCGCCACTGTCGAAGGAGCTGCGCCTACGGCTGAAGTGGTGGTTTCGCCCTCGCCACCGACAACGGCAACCCCGGTTCCGACTCTGGTGGGCGATGCGTACGCAACTGCTCTCCAACAACTTCTCGATCGCAACTCGCTGACAGAATCTGAGCTCCGCGATCGATTGCAGCACAGCTTGCTGCGTGAAAAACTCCAGACAGCGATCGGCCTGGAGCAGGTTTCAGATACTCAGGACCAAGTCCACGCGCGTGAGATCCGGGTCGCCAGCCAGGATGAGGCGAACGGTGTTCTGGCGCAGCTTCAGGGGGGTGCAGACTTTGGGCAACTGGCTCAGCAACTGTCGATCGATACTGCTTCTAGGGTCAAGGGTGGTGACCTGGGTTGGTTTGGCAAGGGCGATCTCAGCGACACAGCTTTCGAAGACGCCGCCCTGGCGTTGCAGCCGGGTCAGCTCAGCGCCGTCGTCCAGGGAACCACAGGCTATGGTGTGGTCCAGGTACTTGAACGCGATCCTAACCGGACGGTAGCTTCGGGCCAATTGGTAACGCAGCGCCAGAAGGCCTTCACGGATTGGCTCAGCTCGCGGCGCACCAGCCCGGACGTCAAATTGCAGCTTAGCCAGTCTGAGCGCGACTGGATCTTGGCGCGCATAGGCATCCGCCCATAGTCCACGTCCGCGTCGGCTAATGCAAACGGATGAGTGCCATCCCGAGCATCTGGCTGAGCAGACACAGCACGATCAGCACCGCCAGTAGGGCCGCCAATCGGCTGGGCCGGGCCGGGACCGGCTCGTGCTCGTTTGAGGGCCGCCGCCTGTGCCTGGGGCGGCCCTCCCCGGCGCCCTCGAGCACTCGCAGGTGAACCAACTCCTCGCGTGCCAGGGTGCGATCGCGCGGATCACTACACGACCGGGAGAGCACGTACGGCAGCAAGTCATCGCCATCGGCAAGCAGCGCGCTCAGCCGAGCCTGGGCGACTTTCACCGCCAACGGCTGCCGCTGCGCAGCCAGAAGGGTGGCACGGAGCGCGGCGAGCTCTTCGTTTTCCATCGTCTCACCAGGCAACCTCAGTGTAGGCAATGACTGGTCTGAGTTCAAAGACCAAGCGGCTACACTGGCGAGGTGACTGTCGAAGAGCGCATACAGCGACTGGAATTGAGTGTGAGAGGGCTGCTGGAACACATCCAAAGCTTGCCGGCAGACGCGCTCTACGGTGAGCCAGGTGCGGGCGAGTGGCCCGTGATGAGCACGCTAGCGCACCTGGCCGAACTGCTGCCCTACTGGGCGCATCAAGCCGAGCTCATCGCGAGAACGCCGGGCGCCGCATTCGGGCGCACCCACGACGACGCGCAGCGAGTCGGCGCCGTGGAGCAGCACGGTCGGGATTCTCTCGAAGCCATCGTTCCACGCATCCACAGTGGCCTGAACGAAGCGGTGACCGCGTTGCGCGGCCTGCCGTCCGCCGCCTGGACGAGAGCTGGGCAGCATGCCACGCGGGGCGGCATGACTGTCGAGCAGGTGGTCGACACGTGCCTTATCAACCACGCCGAAGAGCACGCCACCCAGATACAGGCCACGCTCGAGGCTCTGCGCGCAGACAGGCCCTAACGGCGAGTTATTCGTGGTCGTGCCACGTGCCGTACGTGCGGCGAAAATACATTAGCGGCTTTGTCCCTGGTGCGGGCGCTTGCCCGTCCTCGACCTTTCCGATCAAGATCAGGTGGTCGCCGGCTTCGATTTCTTCCGAAACGCTGCATTCCGCGTGTGCGATCGTGTCGCTGTGGAGCAAAGGCATACCGTTGCTGCTAGGCCGCCAGGAAACGTTCTGAAACTTGTCGGGCTCCTTGGAGGCAAACAAGTTGGCCAGGTCACCCCGTCCTGCGGACAGGTAGTTCACCACGAACTTCCTGGTGTGTCGGAGCGCCGGCAGGGTATTGCTGTTCTTGTCCACGCACAACAACAACAGCGGCGGATCGGCCGACACACTGCAGAGCGCGTTGGAGGTCAGCCCCCGCGGCTGTTTGTCGTGGTCGAGCGTCGTGACAATGCCTACACCGGTTGGAAACGAACCCATAATTGCGAAAAACGTTGCGCGATCCATCAGGGTGTGGACAGCCTCCGCAGAAGTGGATCAACGGTAGCAGGTTCCGCCCAATTCGCTCGGGCCTGGATTCAGCCGGCTGCGAGAACCTGCGAGCGCCCGGCCGCCTTGGCCAGGTACAGGGCGGCATCTGCCCGACGAAATAGACTGGGCAAATCCAGCCCGTCGGCCGGGAACTCGGCCACGCCGGCGCTGAACGAGACGCGGAACTCCTCGCCGCCCGGAGACTCGAACCGCTCGTCCTGTAGGGCTCGGAGAGCCCGTTGCAGACGCTCCTGCCCCCCCTCACGCGACATCCCGTACAGGCCCACGATGAATTCTTCCCCGCCCCAGCGGCCGACGACATCGTCTCGACGGAAGGCCTGAAACAGCACGTCCGCGGTGCGGCGCAGCACGCGATCGCCGACGCTATGGCCAAATCGGTCGTTGACCGCCTTAAATTCGTCGAGGTCGACGACCGCCAGAGAAACGGGCTTTCCATGCCGCTCCGACAGCCGCAGTAACTGAGCGATCAGCTGGGAGGCCTTCTGGCGTGTCGCGAGTCCGGTGAGGACGTCCGTCTCAGCCATGCGGCGATGGAGTTGCGTGCGCTCCAATCGATTGGCCACTCGAATCAGAAGCTCCGAGACGACGATTGGTTTGATGAGGTAGTCATCCGCGCCGGCGGCGAACACGCGCTGAATCGTCGAGGCATCGTCGTGAGCCGAAAGAAACAGAATCGGCACGCCCGCCCACCGCATGTCGGTGCGTACAGCGCGGCATAGCTTGATGCCGGTGACCTCGGGCATGTCCACGTCCAGCAGTAGCAGATCCGGCGGTGATTCCTCGAGCACATCCCAGAACCGCATTGGATCGGACAGCGTCGTCACTCGGTATCCATGGGGTGCGAGGAGCGTCTGCAAAACCTCGAGCACCAGCGGATCGTCGTCAACCACCAGAACGCGCGCCTCGACGGTTCGGTCCTGCTTGAGAATTTGCGAGATGGCGTCAATCACCTGGGCCGGCGGCAGTGACTTTTGCAGAAACGCGACCGCGCCTCGTTCAGCAACTGCCACGCGGTCTAGCAGATCGGTGCTAGCGGTTAGCACGACCACTGGCACGCTGGGGTCTCGTTGCGCGAGCTCACTTAACAGGCTGAGACTGTCGGCGTGTCCGCCTTCGAAGCCCAGGTCAAGCAGAACAAGATCGGGGGGGTGCTCGCCGATCAGGCGCCGAGCCGACCGGATTGACGCTGCGTGCCTGACCTGCAATTGCTGGGCTTCGGCTTCTGACGCCAGAATTTCACACAGGTTGACATCGTCGTCGACCAAGAGCACAAGCGGCTTCTTTGGCTTGGGGATCGCTTCGCGAGCCAACAGGCGGGCGTCCTGCCGCAGTTCGCGCGCCAGGTTACCTACAATCGCCTCGAGCTGCGTAGCACACTCTTGGGATGGGATCGTCTCTGACTGCAGCAGCTGCTCGGCGGCCCGCGCCAGCCGCGAGCCCTCGGTAAAGCCAAAGCTGCCGATAGCGCCGACGAGCTTGTGCAACTCTCGCTGCGCGATCTTGCGCCCCGAGTCCTCCAGGGTGCCCTCGGCCATTGCTCGGGCCGCCTGCGCTACGCTAGCGCTGACGGAACTTTGACCAGAGTGCCATCAACGCCTGGTTCAGATCCGGCCCAGTGTCTTGCACCAGCGGATTGGCGCCAAGGCTTACAGGTTGCACGGTCTTATCAATCATCGGCCCCGAGGAGTCTGACATGAGACTGCTCGCACCAACCGTGCCGGAGTGTCCGTGCGAGCGTGTGCGCTCGCGCAGTCAGCAGGCGTAGTGCCGGGGACGGGACTCGAACCCGTATGCCCTTTTGGGGTAGCGGATTTTAAGTCCGCCGCGTCTGACCAATTTCGCCACCCCGGCCTTGGAACGAAGTATACGCAAGCTGGTTTACGATCTTAGCTTGACTGCGGCGTATGCACGAACCGCAGCAGCAACCCCAGCGCCAGCCCGATCGTGATTGCGAGCATCCCAAAAATGCCGTGGTAGCCGAATTGAGGCAGGAAAAGCTCAGCCGCGACGAGCACCGACAACGGAATCGCGACCGACTCGGCGGCTGCCTTGAGCCCGGCGAAGACGCCCGTTTTTTCGGACGGGCTGAGGGCGGTGAGGAGCGGCCACGTCACCGCGGTGGCGGCTCCATTGCCAACTCCGGCCACGACCACAACCCCAATCGTCTGCGGCAAGGTGGTAATGAACACGCCTGCAACCGCGCTGACGGCCAGCAAACCCCAGCCAACAGCAAGCACCTGCCGCGTCCCGATGCGGTCCGCCAGCTTGCCAGCGACTACGGCCGCGGCGGCCGTGACCACCAACAGGCCCGCCGAAAGCCCGATCGCCACCTGTTGGCTCTGGTGGATCTCTTCGACGATAAACAGGCCCAAGAACGGAATGATGGCGTTCAGGCCGAACTGGTACATGAAGAGTGTCCCCAGGTAATGCATGGCCTGGCGCTGCGCGAGAAGCGCGTCGAAGTAGGCGCGGGCAGGAAGTCGCCGGCGTTCGACGACGGGCTGATCGTCCGTATGACGCGGCTCCCGAATGCCGACAACCGTCACGCCGAAGCTCCCGACCAGGACCACCGCGACGAGCACGTACGCCCAGAGTGGGACAGGGCCCGAGCCGCCCGTGGCGACAAATAACACCACCAGCAAGGCCACCGAGCTCATCAACTGGACACTCGTCGCCAGGCCTGAGATCCACCCACGCTGCTTGATCGGGGCAATGTCCGCGAGCAAGGCTGTGTAGGGATCGATTGCCATGTGAAAGAAGATCGAGAACAGAAAAATGACGATCGCCAGCGGGACCACGCCGCTGATGAACGCACCGGCAACAAAAAAGGCCGCGGAGAGTGGAATTCCGATCAAGATGAATGGCCGACGCCGGCCGATCCGCGTCCAGATGCGGTCCGACAGTGCGCCAACCGTTGGTTGGATGAGTGCGCCCTCGATGCTCCGCGTGCTCGACAACAAGCCTATGACCAGGGCGGGTGCGCCAAACGAGTTCAAGATGAGCGGCAACACAAAGTTGTTGAACCCGTAAAAGGCACCGGTGCCAATCGACCCGGCCGCGTACAACAGCGTCGTTTGAACGGACACGTGGCGCATATCAGCCGATCTTCCGATCTCATTTCTGTGTTGCAGGTCTATAGTCAGGCACGTGCTGCATGCTGCACGCGTCTGGTTCTACCCCCTCGTCAGCTTACCCAGGCTGCGCGGCCTGTGAGAGTGACCCCACGGCAACTCCTGCGGACCAAGACGCGGACCCGTGGCGAAGCGTGAACCAAAAGAGGTGAGCAACCCGCGCGGGCCGGTAGCGCTGGCGATTCGCAACCCCGATCTTCAGAAGGACCGAATCTTCGAGCTTGTGTCCGACGGACCTGTCGATCAAGCGCCCTATACGCCGTGGCGAAGGGTACGTCAGCTGGCCGCCGAACACGGGATCACGCTCGTGACGGCCGATCGGGTCAGCCAGCTTGCCCTGGATCCGCGGTCGGTCACCGTGCTCGCCTACGATTGGCCTCCGGCCGCGCAGGCGCTGGTCGCGGCTGGCGCGCGGCCAGGTGTACTGACAAGCTTGGAACCGCCAGTCATTGCCTGGGAGCTCTATTACCGGCTGCCGAAACTCAGCGCCGGCTTTCCGATCGCATTTCTTTTTGGCGGGGCGGCTGAGCGAATCGCGCCAGGTTGTACATTTCGCCAGCTGTTGTTTCCGCAGGTCAGGCAAGTGGGCGAAGTAGCCTGGCCGGACTGGTCGCAGCGACGCTTTCTGGTGTCGATCGTGGCCAACAAAGCCGTCGTGCGCAGCTTCACCCGTTGGTTCGACCAGCCGCGCGAAGTGTCCGTCAAACGCGAGCTCGCCAGCCGGCGCTACCCTCCCCTGGCTTCAGACCTGTACGTCGAGCGACTCAGGGCCATAGCGCACTTCGCTGGTCGCACGGGCTTCGACACCTTCGGGCAGGGTTGGGAGCGCCGCCATCCGGCTGCACCAGCGCGACTGCACGCTGCCTTTCTGCGGTCGTACCAGGGTCCAGCGCCGCTCAAGCTTGCAACGCTCGCGCAGTATCGGTTCGCGTTGTGTCTGGAGAATTCGATCTTTCCCGGCTATATCTCAGAGAAGATCTTCGACTGCTTCTTTGCGGGCACGGTACCGCTTTACCTGGGCGCTCCGGACGTCCACAAGTACATTCCAGCGGATGCCTTCGTCGATCTTCGCCAGTTCCGCAACTATTCGGCCCTCGAACAGTTCCTCGACTCACTTGAAGAAGCGAGGGTACGCAGGTACGTCGACGCTGCAACGGACTTCTTGAATTCACCAGCTTTTACGAAGTTCTCCCACGAGCGCTTCGCCAGCGACATGGTCGAGGCACTGCGAAGCCTTCCCGAACTGGCGTGAGGTGAGGGAGGCGACGGGCGGATTCGAACCGCCGATAGCGGTTTTGCAG
>JBPCIO010000358.1:0-3981 GCA_051006215.1 Chloroflexota bacterium | reverse complement strand
CGACTACCCTGTACGGGTGTTTGATCTACACGGAAAAATCGCGATCGTGACCGGTGGAAACGGTGGAATCGGCCTCGGCATCGCCCGCGGGCTGGCCGCGGCCGGAGCAGACGTCGCGGTCGCCGGGCGAAACGCAGACAAGACCGCCGCGGCGGTAGCCGAGCTGCAACAGCTTGGCATCCGAGCACTCGGCTTGCGCGCCGATGTGGCGCAGGAAGCTGAGGTGCACAGGATGGTGGCGGACACGGTGAGCGGTCTGGGCGGAGTTGACATCCTGGTCGCCAACGCTGGGATGAATGTGCGCAAGTCGCCCGAAAGCTACTCGCTTGCGGAGTGGCACACGATCGTGGAGACCAACCTGACCGGGGTGTTCGCGTCTTGCCAGGCGGTCTATCCGGAGCTGAAACGCCGCGGTGGCGGGAAAATCCTGACCATCGGCTCCATGGCCAGCATCTTTGGTTTCGATGTGGCCGCAGTCTACGCGGCGACCAAGGGCGGCGTCGTGCAGTTGACCCGTAGCCTGGCCTCGGCCTGGGCGAAGGACAACATCCAGGTCAACTGCGTGCTGCCGGGCTGGATCGACACGGAGTTGACCCAGGGCGCTCGTCGCGCCGTGCCTGGCTTGCACGAGAGGGTGATCGACCGCACGCCGGCCGACCGTTGGGGCAAACCGGACGACCTGGCCGGCGTCGGCGTCTTCTTCTGCAGCCAAGCCAGCGACTTCGTCACTGGCACCGCCCTACCCGTAGATGGCGGATTTTCCAGTTCGATGTTCTAAACCTACATTCTGCGCGCCAGACGGCCGAGCGTTCGCCGAGTTCGCCGCTGTTGGTGATCGACCAGATTCAGACCAGGTGCAGCAAGCTACTTGGCGGCCGAGCTCAAGTCCTTGTAACTCGGAAAGCCCGGAATGCTGTCGGCATTCAGGATAGCGTTCACGATCGCCTGCGTCAGGGCGTCGGCGGCACCGGCGCCTACGGCGCTGACATCGTTATATGCCACCCGCGCATCACCTCCGGCCGAGACGGCAAAGACAGTGTCACCGTCGGACAAGGTATGCACCGGGCGGATGGCACGAGCCAGCCCGTCATGCGCCATGGACGCGACCTTGTTCATCTGGGTCTTCGTGAGTCGAGCGTTCGTGGCCACCACGGCGATAGTGGTATTGGTGACCTCGTCGCCGCCTTGCGACAACAGCCCGCCATCGTCCGCCGCGGTGGTTGTCGGGCTGATTGCGGGCAGTGGAGCGCCGATAAACGACTCTGCGTAGAAGTGCCCGGTGCGCGGGTTGACGACATCGCCCACACCATTGACCGCCACGATCGCCCCGACCAGCACGCCGCCGCCGATGTCCAGGCTGGCGGTGCCGAGGCCACCCTTCATCGGCACGCCAGCGCGGGTCTTACCGACAGTCGCGCCCGTCCCCGCGCCCACGTTGCCCTGGACGACGGGGCCATCGGTGGCCGCGACAGCAGCCTGGTAGCCCCAGTCAGCGGTAGGGCGGGTGGTGAAGGAGCCGACACCCAGGTCGAACAGGATGGCGGCGGGCACGATTGGGACTACCTGGTTGGGGCCGACCTGGAAGCCCTTGCCGCGCTCTTCCAGGTAGCGCATCACGCCCTGCGCGCTGTCCAGACCGTAGGCGCTGCCGCCCGACAGGACGATGGCGTTCACCTGCTGGACAAGGTTTTCCGGGCGCAGCAGGTCCGTCTCGCGTGTGCCCGGGGCGGAACCTCGCACGTCGACGCCTGCCTCTGCTCCATCCTCGGTCAGGATTACCGTGGTTCCCTTGAGCGCCTGTAAGTCCTGGAAATGACCCACCTTGATGCCTGGAATATCGGTGATGCTGCGCTTGGCGCTGGACGCAGGAGTCGACTGCGCGAGAGCTGGGGGTACGGCGGCAAACGCAAGCATCACGGCAAGTGGCACGAGAACCAGCCGGCGAGACATGTGCGAAATTAGCATCAGGATTGCGCCTCCTGTGGTCGGGCTGCGTGTGGTGGCTATCGTAGCCCAGCGCCTGCCGCGCGGCGGACCCTGACGAGCGGGTACGATCGAAGCATATGTCGCCCAATGCGCGGCGCGTTGACTTCGGCTACAACCCGCCCAGCGGCACACGCGGTGTGGAGCATTTTCCGGCCAGCACGTTTGTACGAGACCTGCAAGACGCGCTGGATATCGCCAGTCAAGCATTCACGTCGCTGTGGGTTTCCGACCACCTGATGACTGTGGAGCCATTTCGGATGGAGTGCTGGACCCAGCTGACCTGGATTGCAGCCCGCTACCCAGGTCCATTGGTGGGCACCATGGTGATGGCCAACAATTACCGCCACCCGCCGCTATTGGCCAAAATGGCGGCCAGCCTGCAGGTATTCAGTCGCGGCCGCTTGATCCTCGGCTATGGCGCCGGCTGGCACGAACAGGAGTACCGTGGCTATGGCTACGAGTTCCCGTCCGCGCGTGTGCGCATCGAGCAGATGGTCGAGGGCTTGCAGATCATGCGTGCGATGTGGACACACTCGCCAGCGACCTTTCATGGCATCCACTATCACGTCGAGGAGGCGTATTGCGAGCCGCGCCCAGAGCCGCCGCCGCTGGTGATGATCGGCGGTGATGGCGAGCAGCGCACCCTGCGCGCCGTCGCCGAATACGCTGACTGGTGGAATGCCATCATGCGTCCGGTGCCGGTCTTGCGCCACAAGCTGGACGTCCTCGAGCGGCACTGCGCTGATGTCGGGCGCGACTTCGCGAGCATCCGTAAGACGCTGACGCGGGTGGTGTATCTGTCTCGCGACCGCTCGGAAGCGCAGCGCTGGGCTGGAGCAAAGCTCGATGGCCCCAACCCACCCTTCGTTGGCGAGCCAGCCGCACTCGTCGAACATCTGCAAGAACTGGCGGAGCTCGGGTTCGACCATTTTCAGATGGTCTTCGCCCGATTCCCTGAGACAGACGATCTGCGACTGTTTGTCGACGAGGTCATGCCGGCCTTTTGAAAGTTAAATTAGTGCTGCACGCCACCTCACACCGAATCGGAGATCGTCCACCTTGAGCAAGATCGCTATTCCGCCTCCGCTCCAAACGGGCAGTGGACCGCGTCTCGAAGAGCGGCTGCGCGAAGCTGGTTACGAGGTCGTGGTTGCTCCAGCCGGGCGCGACAGTGACGGATGGAGTCCGGAGGAACTCAGAGACATCTTTCAGGAGGTCGATGTGGTGGTGGCTTCGCCCAGTCGGTCGTACCCCGCCGAACTGTTCGCTGCAGCGCCGCGTCTGCGGCTCATCACCAGTCCAGTCATCGGCGTGGACACGATAGACGTCGATGCGGCGAACGAGTTCGGCGTCATCGTCGCCAACTGCCCTACCGCCGAAAACGTCATCGGCATTGCCGAGGCCACGGTCATGCTGATCGTGGCGCTGCACCTCAATTTGAAACAGAAGGAACGCAGCCTGCGTGAGGGTCGCTTTCGACCGCAGCACGCCTCTCACATCCTGCACGGCCGAACGGTTGGCCTAGTCGGCTACGGCCGCATCGCTCGCAATGTCGAGCAGCGCCTGCAGGGCTGGGGCGTCAAGGTCCAGGCGTACGACCCGTATGTGCCAGGCACGGTCAGCCTGGACGACCTGCTCCGCACTTCCGACGTCGTATCGCTGCATGTGGTGCTGACCAAGGAGACCCGCAACATGATCGGCGCCCGTGAGCTGGCACTGATGAAGCCGTCGGCTATCCTCGTGAACACCTCACGTGGCGGCGCCATCGTCGAGGATGCGCTGGCCCAGGCCATCAACTCCGGTCACCTCGCCGCGGCCGCGCTAGACGTGTTCCAGCAGGAGCCAATCAACATGGATAATCCGCTGCTTGGGTGCGATCCAGACCGGGTTATCCTGACCCCACACGCTATTGGCCACAACCTCGAGACGGTGCCGACCGGCGTGCAGATGGCGCTGGACAACATCGAGCGTGCCCTACGCGGCGAACTCCCTGAA
>JBPCIO010000357.1:0-10049 GCA_051006215.1 Chloroflexota bacterium | reverse complement strand
GCGCCGCTGCAGGCGGCCAGGAGCGAAGTCAGCGCCGGCCCGACGAGCCCCAGAGCCGCGGACCGGCGTAGGAACTGACGACGGGAGGAGCGCGGCGTCGCCGCGGCGTGGACGAGGTCGTTTACGTTCACAGGTTGGAAGTCCTCCGCGAAATGGTGCTGTGCCGCTCAATCGTACCCCCCAGCCCGCACGAGCTGATTACCACCCCCGAACAGTTCGCGCGTGGCACGCAGGCTGCCTCTACAGGACGCATGGTGCGCATACTCGTGGTCGACGATGATCCCGCCGTTCGGAGCGTGGTAACCGACGCTTTGCAACAGGACGGGTATCAAGTCGACGCCGCATGCAACGGTCAACAAGCTCTCACCTCTTTCGCCAAACACCCGCCGGACGCGGTGGTGCTGGATCTCGAGATGCCCGTGATGGATGGTCCGACCCTTGTCCGGACGTTACGCGAGCGCACACAGTGGGGCGCGGTGCCGCTCATGGTGGTATCCGCCCAGTCCGGCCTCGATCAGACCGGCCCTCGCCTCGGCGCGTCGGCGTGCCTGAGCAAGCCATTTGATGTAGGTGAGCTACTGCATACTGTCGAACGGATGGCGCCGCAGGCCTAGCCGAACTCACGCGGCAAGGCGGTTGACCGGCGAGCGTTAGCTCCGCAGCTTTTTTCGGCTATCCAGATCTCTTCGGCCGGCCACTGTTTGGCCCAGTTCACGGGCACATTATCGTAGAAGGGGTGGTCAACGGCATCCGGCGGAGCGGAGATCTCAATAAGGTCGACAATGTCGAAGCCGTTGCTGCGCAGCAGCCGCAGCATATCTCCATGGCCTGGGTGGAACTCGATTCCGCCCCCGTCTGCGAGCCAGCAGTCGAGGCGGTTCAACCCCACCTGAGGTCGCACCAAGCGCTCCTGGACAGGGCCGGTATCGGGTGAACACAGAACCGCGAGGGTCGAGGTTCTCAGAAAGATCAACCGGCCTTTGGCGCGCAGCGGCCGAGCGGCCTCCGGCACCCAGCTGTATGGGTCCGCCCAAATGGACGCTCCGTATTCAGAAATCGCGAGATCGAAGGCGGCATCCGGCAGCGGCACCTGCTCAGCTGGAGCTTCGACCAGAGGAAAGGTTAGGCCGAGCTCCCGCTGACATCGACGCGCCGTAGCCAGCTGGGCGGGTGTTGGATCGACCCCCACCGGCCTCGCGCCGCGACGGGCGAGCCAGGCCGAAATGTACGCTGTGCCGCAGCCAAGCTCCACCACGTCGAGCCCGTCGACGCTGGCTGGCAGAACGCGCAGCTGAGCCTCGGGCACCTGCCACACACCCCAGGCGATCTCAGTCTGCGTCCAGGCAGCGCTCGCGCGCCCGTCGGTGTACTGGGTATTGGTTGTCGTCCAGACACGCCGATTGATGTCGACCGAGTCCGCTTCCCCGAATGCGTCAGGCACCAGGTGGACCCACCTCGACCCAGCCGCCGTCTCGACCGCTGCGGAAGACTGCATCGATTACCCGCATGTTGGCAACGGCATCCTCGAGTGGGGTCGGGACGGGAGTGTTGTCTATGATCGCTTGCGAGAATCTATCGCCTTGCAGAGTGTGCTGATTGCAGGCCTCCAGGACGAGCTCGTCGACGGTCGAATCGTGCGCATGCCAGATGCGACACGGACGCTTGGGGGGAGCGTTGACCGGTATCTCGACCTCGATTCGGCCGGTCGTGCCAAAGATGTTGACACGCTGATACGGGCAGAGCTGCGTGGCGCAGGTAAACGTCGCCGTGCCACTCCCGAAATCGAGAAGGCTGGACACCAAACGATCGGTCTTGAACTGTGGGTCGTACTCCACCGTGCTGCACACCCGTTCGGGCTCCCGGCCGAAAATGAAGCGCGACAGCGAGATGTTGTAGCAGCCGATATCCATCAGCCCACCACCTCCGTGATCGGCGCGGTTGCGGATGTTGTCAGGATCCAGGTTGGAGTACGAAAAGAAGGACTGGATGGTGCGCAGGTCACCGATTGCGCCGCTCGCCACTAATTCTTTCGTGCGCTGCCACTGTGGGTGGAACCGATACATGAAGGCTTCCATGACCTTCAGGTGTGGAAAGCGGGCGGCGGCATCGACGAGTGTCTGGGCTTCGTCTGCTGTGAGTGCGATGGGCTTCTCGCACAAGACGTGCTTGCCGGCCTCCAGCGCTTTGATCGACCACGGCACGTGCTGCTCGTTGGGGAGCGGAATATAGACCGCATCCACTTCTGGATCGGCTAAGAGCTCGGCGTACGACCCGTAGGCGCTGGCAATCCCCAGCTTCTTGGCTACTGTGTCCGCTCGCTGTTTGTCACGTGATGCGATCGCGGTCACCTGCGTGAAGGTGCCCTGCTGCATGGCCGGGATAACTTGGTTGGTGCCGATTCTGGCTGTACTCAGTACACCCCACCGGATTTTGGGCATGTGTCTCCTTCGGGTCGGGAACTGATGCGCGGGTGCGCTCGTATGGCTTCTGAATTATGGCGTCACTGCGGCGCGGGTGATCAACGCGGCTGTCGGATCGCGACCTACCCACTCGGCCTGTTCGAAGGCCTCCTGGATTGCCTCCAGCGGAAAGGTGTGCGAGATCACTCGCTCCCAGGGCACGCGCGTACGGCTCCGAAGCATCAGGTCAAGCACCCGTGGCAGAAGACGCGGATCGTACTGCATGAAGCCGATCAGACGTAGGCCGCGTCGGCAGGCGAGCAGCGGGTCCAGAGGGAACGCAAATCCGGGTACGATCGAACCGATCTCGAGGTACGTGCCTCCCGGACCGAGCATCTCGATGCCCTCGGCTACCACCCCGCGCACGCCGGCCACGTCCGCCACGTGCGTCGCCCCCTGGCCGTTGGTCAATTCTCGCACTGCCGCGATTCGATCCTCTGGAGTTGGGCATTCGCGTAGGTCGACGGTGTGGTCGGCACCGAATTCACGGGCGAGCTGGAGTCGGCCTGGGATGCTGTCGACCGCGATGATCTCACTAGCGCCCATATCTCGCGCTGCCGCGATCATGTTCAGCCCTAATCCACCAGCGCCCTGCACGACCAGGCTGTCACCTTGGTGGAAGTGTCCGCTGTCCAATGCTTGAACGACTTGCGCTAGCGCGCAGTTGATGGGCGCTACCAGCGCGTCAGACAACTCGTCCGGAACTTTGACACACACGTGGCCAGGCAACAGATAGTAGTATTCCGAAAACGCTGCCACGAAGTGCGGGTATTGTGCCGCAACTCCACCCCCGGGTCGGCCTTTGGTTGGACAGCATTCGGGCATGTCGCGCAGGCATGCGACGCACCGACCACATGGGAAGAAGTAGTTGTAGATGATGCGGTCGCCCTCGCGCAGCGGCCTGCCCGTGGAGTCGGTATCGACGCCCGGCCCGAGCGCGACCACGCGACCGGTCATCTCGTGCCCCATGGCACGGCCGCCCTCGGGAAGGATGCTCTCGCCGCGCCACCAGTGCAAGTCGCTCCCGCACACATTGGCATAGCTGATGCGGACCAGAATGGCGCCAGGCTCGGGGTCCGGCAGCGGATAGCGTTCGAGTTGCCATGGACCGTGGCTCTTGGTCAGAATCGCGATGCGTCCATCCGTCATCTAAAGGCGCCCCTAGGCACCGGGAAGGTACACACGGCCTGCGATTCCGCGTCGCAGATCCAGAAGTTGTCATCCCAGATCGTCATGCCGTGCGGCTCAGGGCCGGTGCACCCAACTGCGTCCAGGATTTGGCCAGTGTAGGCATTCAGTTTGTAGATGACGCGCTTGTTGGTGTCGACTGACCACAGACTGGCGTCGTACGGATCCCAGGCGATGCCGTGCGCGCGCTCACCATGGCATGGAATGGAGTGCACGATCTGACCACTGGTGGGATCCATGGCGAAGATTTTGCCGGTTTTCGGCACGTTGAACCAGAGCTTTCCATCGCGCCACTCGGTGCCGTGGGCGCCCCCACTCTTATCGTAGGGAGGAGTCGGGTGGGCCAGGAGCTCCCTGCCGCTCTCGCGCTCGAAACAGATGAGCTCATAGGTGAAGGTCGAGGCTATCCAGATATTGCCGGCTGGATCGATAGTGATTCCACTCGAGTGCAGCGCGCGAGTTGGAATCTTTTTGAGCTCGCGACCGTCTTCGTATCCCAGCAGATAGATGTCGTTGGGGTCGACCTGGTCAATGACCCAGAGTCCCTCCGGCGTTGCCTGCAGCCCGTTGGGCTGTTTGCCTGGACTCATCCATCGGATCTGCGGATCGACCTTCGAGGTCATCCTTGCTCCTCTCTTGTTGGCGTTGCGGCAGATCCACCAACAGATGCGCGCCTTCAGTCGAGACCGGGTACGTTTCGACGGTCACGTCGAAGCGTCGCACACGCAGACGGCGTGGGTCGCACCACGATCGACCGGTCCGCACGTGGAACTCCCAGCCGTGCCACGGGCAGGTGAGAATTTCGCGGCTGGAATCGTACTCGAATACGCCAGGCACGTCCGCCTTCAGCGCCCCCCATAGGGTGCCTTCGCACAACGCGCCGCCCTGGTGGGGGCACCGGTTGCGGAGCGCGAAATACTCGCCGCCGACATTGAAGATGCCGATCGAGCGTCCGGCGATCGTTACGATTTTGCGGTTGCCGGGCGGAATCTCGTCAGCTGAGGCGACCACATATTTCACGGCAATCCGTACAGCCGGCGCGCGTTGTCGTAATAAATGCCATTGGCGATAGGCTTTGGCACGTGCGGAGGCAAGACCATGTCCGGGTTATCAGAATCCCAGTGCGGATAGTCGCTGGCGAACAGGATGTGCGAGGTCATTTCCCCGTACTGCTCGAGCATTTGCGTGAAGTACTCGGGCTTGTGGGGTTCCTCGACCGGCTGGGTCGTCAGGTACACATGCTCGCGGATGTACTCGGATGGCGCGTGCTTGAGATGGGGCACCTCACTCTTGAGCAGGGTCCACGCGCTGTCGAGTCGCCAGCACAGTGACGGGATCCAGCCAAAGCCGTTTTCGACGGAGACGACCTTGAGCGTCGGGAAGCGCTCGAAGACGCCCTCGGCAACCATGCTGATTAGATTGGCCTGTATCGCCTGGGCTGGGCCGACATGGTCCTCCAGGTAAAAAGACGGCCAGCCAGTCCCGGTGATGGGATTGCCGTTGCCTCCAAAGGCGTGCGACATAACATGCAGGCCGTACTTGGCGCAGGCTTCGTAGATTGGCCAGTATTTGCGGCGGCCCATCGGCTCGTGCGGTCGCCCCGAAAAGAGCACCTGTACGAATCGCTCGTCATTGCCACGCCGTTCGATCTCGGCGACCGCGGCCGACGGGTTCTCGAATGCAACGGCCATCGAAGCGCGCAAGCGCGGCTCAGGCTCGAGCCACTCCGCCACCTGCCAGTCGTTGACGGCGGTTGCCAGGGCCACGTCGAGGTCAGGATTTTGCTGCCGCCCGGCGGGGGTGAGTGGGATGAGCATAGCGTGGGCGACGTTGTATGGATCCAGAAAGTGTGAGCGAGAAAAGGCTACCTCTGAGCCGCTGCGCCGCCCCGACGGTGGCCGCGCGTCCTCGCGGTGATCCATAAAACGCGGATAGTAACTGCCGGCTGGACCGCGGGCGCCATACGTGCTGATGTGCTCGCGCCAACGCTCGGCCAGGTACGGGTACAGATCCTTGATGGAGTCCAGCTCATTGTGAAAGTCGCAGTCGATCAGGGCGCGGCGCGTGCGGCGAAATGTCTCGGTTTCGGTCTCGGTCCGGGTTTCGGTTTCCGTTCGTGTTGGTGTTAGAACCATGGCTTTCTCCTTGTGGTTACAACCGGTACCAGGCCCGGGCGTTGTCGCTCCTGATCTTCTGTGCGAGGGCCGGCCGCAAGTGTCCAAGCAGGCCGGTCTCCGAATCGGCCACGTGCTGGTGTGGGTAGTCGCTTGCGTAGAGCAGCATGTCGTCCGAGCCCAACTGCTCGACAATCTCCACCAGGCGGCGCGGATCGTCGGGAGCATCAAGCGGCTGTACCGTCAGCCGAAAGTGCTCGCGCATATACTCGGATGGAGCACGTTTGACCCACGGAACGAGTCGCCGCAGGTTGCGCCACTCCTTGTCGAATCGCCACATGTGGGCTGGCAGCCAGGTGAACCCAGACTCCAGAAACGTGACCCGCACGGACGGGAACTGGTCGAAGACGCCTTCGCTAATCATGCTCGTCATCTGTGATGCGAAGACCTGGGCCATGCCGACGTATTCCTCGAAGTAGTATGACGGCCAGCCGGAAGGGGTTGGCGGGTTACCAGGGGAGCCGCCGAAGTGAATGCCCGCGACCAGATCGTGTCGCGCGATGGCTTCCCACAGAGGATGGAACAGGCGGCTGCCGTACGGGTGTTGCGCGCGCGCTGGCAGCAAGACTTGCACGAACCCGGGATGGTTACCGACACGCTCGATCTCACGCGCGGCCAGGCTCGGGATCTGGCTGGGCACCACCAGCGAGGCACGCAGCCGCGGGTCGCGGTCGAGCCACTCAGCGATTTGCCAGTCATTCACGGCACTCGCAAGTGCCACCGCAGCATCCGGATTGTGCAGACTGTCGATGGCGTACAGGCAATTCAAGATGGCGTGGTCCACGTCATGCCGGTCGAGAACCTGTTCCTGGAGCAGGCTGAGGCTGGACCCGGGCGGCGTGCCATCCTCCGGCCGGCTGCCGGCCCGGGCAGCCACGGGGGCTGCAGGAGGGTACGCAGACTCGGTCGGCCCTTTGAACAGGGTGTTGGTCAGGTGCTCGACCCAGTACTCGGGCAGGTACGCAAACAGGGCCTCTGGCCTGGGGACTTCGTTGTGGACGTCGCAGTCGATGCTCATCTTAGCGACCGATCTCGACGACAACGTACTGCTTGTCCACTGAGACCTCGTACGTCTCGGCCACGTACGGACCCTTTTGCAGCTCCTGCCCCGGCTCGACGGACACTTCGTAGTTGCGCACCAGCACGCGGGCGGGATCGAACCAGGATTGGCCGGTTCGCAGGTCGTACTCCCAGCCGTGCCACGGGCACCGCACCACCTCGCCCGGGCGGCTATAGACGAACTCGCCGACGCCAGCAGACCGCAGAAACCCGAGCGTGTTGCCAGTGCACAGCGGGCCGCCCTGGTGCGGGCAGCGGTTGAGCAAGGCAAAGAACTCGCCGTCTACGTTGAACACGCCAATCGTGCGGCCCGCCACCTCGACAATCTTGCGTTTGCCAGGCGGGATCTCATCCAGCGTGCCCACAACCCACTTCGGCATTCAGTTGACCGATCGCGTTGCCTGGAGCCCTGCGCCGGCTCGGACGGGGAGCTTGTAAAGTTGGCGCGCGTTTTCGGCCATCAGCTTGGCGCCGAAGCCATCGGGCAGCTTGACTTTCGGCAGCGCCTCGTTGGGCGCGTCAAAATCCCAGTGTGGATAATCGGTCGAGAACATGAGCCTGTCCTGCAGCCACGGGGCGTGCTCCAGAATCTGGACGAAGTGCTCCGGTCGCTGGGGTTCCTCCATTGGCTGCGTCGTAAGCCAGATGTGGTCGGCGAAATACTCAGATGGCAAGCGGTGCAGGTCGGGCACTTCTGCGCCCAGCTTGTGCCAGGCGGCGTCGAGTCGCCACGCCAGGGGCGGCACCCAGGCGAAGCCGCCCTCGATCAGCACGATCTTCAGTTTCGGGAAGCGCTCGAAGACGCCCTCATAGATCAGGCTGATCACCTGGGCCTGGAACGCCGTCGACATGCCAGCATGGTCCTCGACGTACATCGATGGCCAACCTGCGCCAGTAATCGGGTGGCCCCCCTGGCTGCCGAAGTGCAAGCCTATGGGCAGGTCGTGCGCCACGGCGGCTTCGAACATCGGCCAGTACTTGCGCCGTCCGATCGGCTCGCTGGTGCGGATGCCGAGCATGACCTGTACAAAGCCGGGGTGGTCGCCGAGTCGCTCGATCTCTTCGACGGCCAGATCTGGGGCCTCGTACGGCACGACGAGCCCGCTGCGCAGGCGCGGCTCAGGGTCGAGCCACTCGGCAATCTGCCAGTCGTTGATCGCCCGCGACAGCGCGGCTGCGTAGTCATGGTTCCGCAGGGCACCGGCTCCCAGCAGCGGCTGAAGGACGCCAAAGTCTAGATCCCAGGCGTCCAGGAGTTGGTAGCGGGTGAAGTCGAGGTCGGAGCCCGGCGGCAGCCCGTTCGGCGGCCAGGAGTCGGTGCGGGCGGCGTTAGGGTTCGCGCGGGGGTAGTACGAACCGCCGAAACCCCGGTCGCCGAGCATGTCTCGGTGCTGACGCCACCGCTCGGATAGGTAGGGGTGGAGCGCCTTGGGCGACTTCAGCGCTGGGTGGATATCGCAATCGATGACCGCGAGCTTGCTCTGGCTACGAGTGATCGGCTGCTGGAGTGTGGTGACCATGCGCGTCCTCCCGGGTCTTTACAGTCTATAAAAGCCGCGGGCGTTCTCACTGAGGATCTTGCGCCGCGTACCTTCGGGTAATCCCGCTGGCACCGCTTGCTCGGGTGCATCGGGTGGAAAATGCCAGTGCGGATAGTCGGTCGAGAACATCAGCAGCTCGTCTGAGCCCAACTGTTCGATAACCTGAAGCAGGTGGGCAGCCTCGGGCGGGGCATCTATCGGCTGCAGCGACAGGCGGATGCGCTCGCGGATATACGCTGACGGAACCCTGGTGTTCCAGGGCACCTCACGCCGCAGCCCTTTCCAATCTTTATCGATTCGCCACATCAGCGACGGCAGCCACGTCCAGCCTCCTTCGATCAGCGCCACGCGCAGATCCGCAAATCGGTCGAAGACACCCTCGACGATCATGTTGAGGACCTGCGTCTGGAATATTTGGGCCATACCCGCGTACTCCTCGATGTAGTACGACGGCCAGCCCGAGGCGGTGGGTGCGTTGCCGGGTGAGCCGCCGAACTGCAGGCTGACCACCAGATCGTGACGCGCCGCTGCCTCAAAGATCGGCAGGTAGCGTCGGTTGCCATAGGGTGCCTCAGATCGAACCGGCAACAATACCTGCACGAAGCCTGGGTGCGCGCCAACTCGGTCGATCTCGCGGGCTGCCATCTCGGGAATTCGGGTTGGCAGGACCACCGACGCCCGCAGGCGGGGTTCCTTGTCGAGCCACTCGGCGATGAGCCAGTCGTTGACTGCGGAGGCCATGGCCGCCGCTGTGTCAGGGTTGTGCAGACTGTCGAGGCCGTACGCGCAGTTCAAAATGCCGACTTCTACCTTCCATGCATCGAGCACGTCCTTCTGGATGAGCTCGAGGTTCGAGCCTGGGGCCTGGCCGTCGGCCAACGTGACGCCACGCGCTACGCTGGTGGGCGCCCGCACAGGGTAGGCCGTGTCCACGGGCCCTTTGAAGGCGGAGGTACGAATGTACTCACGCCAATGCTCAGACAGGTACGGAAGCAGCGCCTCGACGGGTGGCACGGCGTTGTGGATGTCGCAGTCGATCACTGGCTGGCCCAGGTTCATCGCTGCACATCATCCGCGCTTGCGGCTCGCCTGTCCAGCCTCAACCTTGAGCCTCGCCCAACGCTTGGGCGATCAAGAACATATTCAGGCCGACGACGAGGGTGACGACACACACGGCACACGCTGTCGTTGCGCGCTGGTTGACCAGGCCGCCCATGAGGTCACGGCGGCCGGTGAACAGCGCTAGCGGCACCAGTGCGACCGGCAGACAGAAACTGAGCACTACCTGGCTCAGGACGAGCGTGCTGGTCGGCTCGACTCCCAGCCAGATGGCTGCGAGGGCGGGGGTGATGGTGACCAGGCGGCGAAGCCAGACCGGAATCGTTCGTCGCAGGAAGCCCTGCATGATCACCTGTCCAGCCAAGGTGCCGACTGTGGACGAGGACAGCCCTGATGCGACCAACGAAATCGCGAACACGGTGCTGGAGGCTGGCCCGAGCAGCGGCGTGAGCGTCTCGTGGGCCGTCTGCATGCTTGCCACGCCGCCCTGGCCGGAGGCGTTGAAGGTGGCCGCGGCCATCACCACCATGGCGGCATTGATCACTCCAGTAAGTCCCCTGGCAGCGGCG
>JBPCIO010000356.1:0-13398 GCA_051006215.1 Chloroflexota bacterium | reverse complement strand
GGTCCGGCCGAGCACCGCGCTTCCCGGCTTTCAAAAAAGCCGCCTGAGTCCGCCACCACGTCTGTGGCGTCACAAAACCAACCGCTCATCCGCGGCTGGGCAGCCGGTCCTGGTTAAATCGCAAGCTCAGGTCGGGATCGATGGCCCAGTAGGAGCAGTCGTTGCAGACGACCTGTGACGGCTGCCCACACCGACGGAAACAGCAGCTTGCGCGCGTTCGGATCGTCCTGCACCCCCTGTAGGTGCCACAGCTCGAGTCGGAGGTTGGCGGCTTGGACCTGCACAGCATCACAGTAATCGAACAGCTGCTGCATTCTTGTCGAGTCCGCCGTGCGGAAGAAAAGCCGCGCCTGGCCCAACCACAAGCTGTACAGATGCAGCGCCAGCGGTCGCCATCTCGGCGGTGGCCACAACCGTTACACTAGCCGACTCGTCGGCGGCGCCCTGGTCTCCTGGTTCGTGAGGCGGTCGCCCGCACTGGACCGCGCCTTGCTGTGCCGCTGTTTACCCGACAAGCCTCTGGAACATTCACGGTCGAGGAGTTTCCGCTGCCGGATCTGGCGGCGGGCATCGTGCTGCTACACATGGAGATCTCGCGCTGCTGAGCGAGCACCACGGCGCGCGCGGTCTCATTGCTCAGCTCCTACCTGCCGCCGCGGCTGAGACCGAAAAGGACGCAGGCACACGAACGTCGCGGATCACCGCGCTGACGCGCGCCTCTTCCTCGGGGCTGAGCTCCTGCAGCGGGTTCGACAGCCTGGCTGTTCGAATAATGCCCATCTCGCGCAGCGCAACCTTGAAGCTGCCGATGGCGCTGGCGGTAAACGAGCCACCACTGGTTCCGGAGTAAATCATCTGTAGCGCGGCAATCGCCTGTTTCTGCAGCGTCCCGGCACGCGCCCAGTCACCAGCAATAACGGAATCATGGATGGCCACGTAGGTCGCCGGGATGACGCTGCCGAGCCCCAGCACCCCGCCATGGCCACCGACCAGCATGGCGGCGTCGACATAGTGCTCCGAGCCTGTCAGCGCATGAAAATCCGGCAGGTGCTGGGTGGCAATGAGCATGTCGCGGAACCCGGCTAGGTCGCCGCTGGAGTCTTTGATGCCGATGATCAGTCCCTCATCAGCCAGCGTTCGGACAGTTGCCGCCGTGATCTTCGTCTTGACCGCACTGGGCACGTCGTAGGTGATTAAGGGTAGGTCGATGTGGCTTGCCAGTTCTCGGAAATAGCTGACCAGTTCGTTTTGACTGGACAGGAAGTAAAACGGTGGCGTGGTGACCAGCGCATTGGCCCCCGCGGCATGGGCCAGACGGCCGAAAGCGACGCTTTCGGCCGGACTGGAGTGCGCAATGCCGACCATCACCGGCAGCCGCCCGCGGACCGCGGCCACGGCCGTACGCACCAGTCGGAGCTTCTCGTCCACTGCCATGAGTGGACCTTCGCCAGTTGAGCCGAGCAGCAGTAGGCCGTGCACGCCAGCTTCGACTTGAAACTCCACGAGCGACTGGACCGACGATTCGTCGACTCGCCCGCGCTCATCCATTGGGGTAATGAGGGCCGGCACGATGCCCCGCAACGCCGCGGCGGGCATCGGCGCCCCCGGCTCGATCAAGGTCATTGGACGTCCTCCTCCTCCTCTTCGGAATCGTCTGGAACCGCAATCAGATAGGCACCATCGCCTGGGCGCACCCGCGCCGTGCGGCGCGCCATCACGACAACTCCTCGGCACGGGGCACGCAGCGTCTGCACCGTCGCGCCGCGTTCGTCGACCACCTCGCCAAGCACATCGTCTTGCTCGACCCTGGTCAGGACCGAGGTGTGCTCCACCAGCACGCCGGCGTGCGTCACAGCGAGAGCCCTGTCAACGTCGCCGCTACTGCGCAGGCGCAAGCCTGGCGCAGGTGCGGGGTCCATGGGCGGGAGCGCGCCAATATGCGCCAGAACTCGGCACACGCCCAGGCGATAGGCGTGTAAATCGAGTGGGCGAACCCGTCCGCCGCCGCCACACTCCGCATATATGCAGGCGACGCCGGCCGCCAGGGCGACCGATAGCGAGCGCCCCGGCGAGACGTCCGAGTGGGCCCAGTACACCGGCGCCCCAAAAGCCAGCGCCGCGGCGCGGCAGCGCCGACCGAGATCGTCAGCGCCAGAGTAGCTGCCGCACAACAGCGGCATCGCGTAGTGCTGGCCGGCGCTATGGAGATCGATCAACAGGTCCGCCCGGCGAATCAGTGCCTCTGACAGCTGGTGCGCGATCCGTTCGGTCAGCGTGCCCGAAGGAGATCCAGGAAACGTGCGGGCGAGATTGGCTCCGTCAACTGGACTCGTTCGCATCCCGACGGCGAACGCGGGTGGATTGGCAACCGACACAATGCTCACCTGGCCACGCAGCCTCGCGACGTCAAGATCGCGCCAGACAGTTGCCGTGGCGGCCACGCCTTCGTACTCGTCGCCGTGGACGCCACCCAGGACTACCACGTGCGGTCCACCGAGGCGCCCGCGGGCGACCAGCACAGGCAGTTCCAGTGGGTCACCGTCGGCCCCAGCCGGGACGACGAGTGTCGTCGCTTCCTTGCCGGCAGTCATGCCACACACGCGACAGAAGAGATGCGGACCGGTTTGTGCGGCGCGGCCAGGGCTCGTCCGCCGGCGAGGGTGGACAGAGGCGGCCGCTGCTGGTCGATAGCCGTGACAAAATCATCGATCAACGCCTTCAGAGCTTGCGTGCCTTCGACGAGCTGGCCGTTCCAGATCTCGATTCGCGGTCGCTCTTCGTCGATCATGATCGAGGCGTGCGAACGTGCATGCGGACCGAAAAGACACCAGAGGTGGGCGCGCCGGCTGCTGGCAACCTGCCGACGGTGATCGTTGCCAGGACGCCGCGCGCCAGGGTCAGCGACACCACACCGACTCCAGAGCGTTGATGCGGCGCGTGGACATGCGTGGCGGTCGCCGCGTATACAGACTCCACCTCAACCAGGGCCAGATTGCGAATCGTACCAATCGGGTAGCTGAGCCCATTTTCATGGTGCGCGGTGATCGCGCCAGCACCAAGATGGCTAACCCGACCGCGCCGCTTCACTTGGCTGTAGCGAAGGCACGCGCGCGCACCTCGTCCACCTCGACGCCAAGACCCGGCCCGACCGGAACCTCGTAGCAGCCGCTGCGCATGCGCAGCGGCTCGGCCAAGAGGTCGGTATGAACGGGTTTTCGGTGGTGTCTACTTCCAGCACTGGGGTGTCGACGACGGGCATGCAGCTGGAATCCGCCAGCAGTGCCGCCACGTGCAGCGTGGCAGTGTGCATGATCGGGCTATTCCACGAATGGGGCGCGGTCTGGATGCCTGCCAAGCGGGCCCGGTCAGCCAAGAAGAGACACTCCGCAATACCGCCGCAGATGCTCACGTCCGGCTGGATGACGTCGACTGCCCGCGCGTCGATCAGGGCCTTCACACATCACGTGAACACAGAGTCTCGCCGCTGGCGATCGCGATGTCCAAACTTGCGCCAAGGCGAGAGAGCCAGCATACCCCGGCCGTGGCAACGATCTTCGAAGAGTACACGCCGAGCCGGTCAAGCGCATGGCCTACCTGGACCGCCGTGGGCAGGGTGTACGAGCCCCCACGCGTCGACCATAAGTTTGACCTCGGCGGGCAACGCCTGGCGCACGCGCTCAACGAGCGGTAGTGCATAGCCCGGCGGAAAGCCACCCATGCGCAACTTGGCCGCAGCGTCCGGACATAGGCGATGCGCAGGTGCCGTACTCCTCTTGACAGGAACTTCAGTGTCACTTTAGACTCGCGCCGCTTGTGAAGCAACGGTGAACAGTCCATTCTCCGACCGAGCAGCTGGCCGCCTGGACAAGAGATGATCCCTATACAGTGTCCACATCCAACGGACCGCACCGCGAATCTGGGGCGAATGTAGCGCTGAGATCTTGACGGTCATTAGCCCGGCCAATACGTTCTGATCAGCCATGGACGTTGTCGACTCGCGGATCGGTCAGTCAGTTGCAGCACTTGATACGCCGGCCGTCCTGGTCGATCTGGATGTGCTCGAGCGAAATGTCGAGCGGATGTCTGCCTTCGCCGCGGAACATGGCATCCGGCTCCGGCCGCATGCCAAGTCACACAAGACGCTGGGTATTGCCGAGCGCCAGAGGTCAGCGGGCGCCCGTGGCTTCACGGTCGCCAAGCTGGACGAAGCAGACGCGTACCTCACGGCTGGCTTCGACGATCTGCTGATTGCCAATGAAATCGTAGGCATGGACAAATGGCAACGACTGGCGGCGATGCAGCGGCGCGGCAGCGTGGCAGCCGGTATCGATGACCTCCAGGCGGCGACCGGTATGGCCGAGGTCGCCCGCGAGGCTGGAGTGACGGTGCCCGTCCTCATCGAAGTCGACTGTGGACTCCGTCGCGCAGGCGTCGGGCTCGGTGGACCCACGCTGGACCTCGCCGCGAAAGTCGCCAGACTTGCGGGGCTCAACCTGCGAGGCGTTTTCACGCATGCTGGACACGCCTACACCGCCCAGAGTCCTGCCGAGGTCGCGCGCATCGGCCGCGGGGAAGGCGAAGGGTTGGTCGAAACGGCGGAGTTGCTGCGGTGTAACGGCATCGCCTGTGAAGTCGTTAGCGTGGGCTCGACGCCGACTGCGCGATACGCCGGCGCCGTCCCTGGGGTGACCGAATTTCGGCCGGGCAACTACGTGTTCTACGATCGCATGCAGGTCGCGCTGGGCGCTGCACAGGCCGACGACTGTGCGCTGACCGTACTCACGCGAGTCATCAGTCGTCCCGATCAGCGGCGGGTCGTCGTCGACGCTGGGAGCAAAACATTTGCCCTGGATCGAGGCGCACATGGCACCGACGCGCTGGCCGGGTTCGGCGAAGCGAAGACCCCCCCGCACCTGGTCCTTGAGCGACTCTCGGAAGAGCACGGCATGTTCAGCCTCGGACTGCAGGACCAAACGCTCGCGATAGGCGATCGGCTGCGCTTTATACCCAATCACGCTTGCACCGTAGCCAACCTGGCCGACGTGCTGCTCGGCATGCGGGGCAACCAGGTTGCCGAGGTGCTCAAGGTGCTTGTTCGCGGCGGCGGACGATGATCGAAACCGACGCCAGCGCCGACCGTGTTCGATGCGCCGTGATCGGCTCGGGATTTGCCGGATCGACCTACGCCGAAGCCATACGCTGCGCGGCCGCCGCCGTCTTGCGCCTGGAAGCATACGCAAGCCGGGCGCGCGAATCCGTCGCAGCGATCCGCGAACGTCGGCCACCAAGCGTTCCGCCCCAGAACGGACTGTCGGCGTTGGCAATTGTCGAGGCTGCCCATCGGTCGGCTGCCGAAGGAGTCTGGGTCTCGGTCGCTCAAGTTGGCGCAGTATGAGACTGGTCGATCTGTGCAGTGATACCGTGACGCTGCCATCGCAAGGATGCGCGCCGCCATGGCTGCCGAGGTCGGCGACGATGTGTATGGCGAGGATCCGACTGTGCGTGCCCTGGAGGAGCGTGCCGCCGACCTGCTAGCCAAGAAAGCTGGCCTGTTCGTTCCAAGTGGCACGATGGGCAATTTACTGGCGACGATGACACATACGCGCCCAGGTGACGAAGTCATTTGCGGCCAGTTCGCCCACACATATATCGCCGAGCCCGCTGGAGGTGCCCGACTGGCTGGCGTCTCGACGTGGACAGTGCCGCAACACTGCGCCAGTTTCGCGGCCGAGGATGTGCATTCAGCCATTCATCCGTCGGAGGACCCACATTATCCGCGCACGGCGCTGGTGTGGCTCGAACAGCCGAACCGAGGGTGGACAATGCCACCCCGTGATCTGGCTGCTATAGCCGAAGTGGCGCATACCCATGGGCTGCCCGTCCACATGGAGGGCGCCCGAATCTTCAACGCGGCGATTGCGCTCGAGCTACCCGCCCACGAGGTCGCGCGCCATGTCGATAGCGTGATGTTCTGCGTCTCAAAGGGCCTGGCAGCGCCGGTTGGCTCGATGCTGGTCGGCGATGCGGCGTTCATTGCGGCGGCGCGCCGCAATCGCAAAGTTATCGGTGGGGCGATGCGCCAGGCGGGCATCCTGGCGGCCGCCGGTTTGTACGCTCTGGAGCACATGGTCGAGCGGCTGGCTGATGATCATCGCCATGCCCACCGCCTGGCCGACGGTCTCCTTAATCTGGGCTGGCAGATCGATCGCGAGCGGGTGGAGACGAACATCTTTTTCGTTGAACCGACCGCCAACCGTCCGCCTGGCCGAGGCAATTGGCGGCTTGCTGGAGCGCGGCGTGCTGGTCGCTTGCCGTATACCGGGCGCACCCTCCGACTGGCCACCCACTACGGCATTGGGCCGCACGGCGTCGCGCACGCGCTCGCCGCATTGCCCAGGTCAGCCGCTAACCGACCATGGCTCGGGCCGGCTGAACCACGTTACACACTACCTGTCTCAGGAAATCCTGAGTAGCGAAAAGCACCGCGCTGCACGACGGCTTCCTGAATCAAGGCACGTTGCGGCCGCACATGGCCTCGGCGGCGGAGCCCATCCACGCCACGATGAAATTTAGTATGTCATCAGCGGGCGCGGGAGCATCCGGATGGGCGGCGATCCACACAGCGGTGATGGTGCTGAAAACCTATCTTGTGGAGTCCGGCTCGGTGGTCTACATTCCGGCCAATACGTTACACGCGCTGCGCAACGACTCCGACCACGACATTGTTTTTTTGACGATCTGGCCGCAGCACACCGGGCCGGGCGCCAACGACATGCGCGCCGAGCGCATCAAGGCGTGGGGCGCTGCCTTTCGGGTGAAAGCTGGCTGCGAAGTCCAGGAAAACTGCCCAGGGAATGTACGTGACCAAGCCCGAGCGCCGCTGGAATCCGCTGCTGCCCGCGCCCGCACCCGCGAAGATGGTGTAGCTCGGCGCTGTGTTGCCTGGCACCGGCGCGCGCAACGTCACGTTTCATTTCGACGGCCGCGGCGCACTGGTAACAGATGCTGCCGCGGGCCTGAGCCGAGTGCTCGCCCTCGCACCGGCCAGCGCGGGCGCCACTCTGCTGCTAACCGACGTCACTGTCATACCCGTCTATGGCGACAACCTGGCACTGAACGCCGGCTCCGTCGAGTTTCCTAGCTTGTCCATCTATGGCACCCCGGTGAGAAGCCTGCGCGGATTGTCGACGGTGATCATGTGGAGTGACTCGTCGTCGACGCCGGCCGCGTGGAGAATGGGCAGAAACTGCGTCAGGACGTAGTCGTAGCCGTTGCCGCCGTACGATTTGAAGTGCGAGCGATGGCAGATGTCCTGGCTGAGCAGGATGCGCCTCGCCCAACCGTCCCGAATGAGCTGCACGATCACCGGGACCAGGCGATTCTCCAGGGCGGCGACGCCGGGCAGGCCGTAGCCCAGATTGTCAAACTCAACGTACGCACCCTGCTCAAGGAGCGCGCGATGATAGCTGACAAACGGATAGCTGTCGGCGTGGCCGATCGCCACACGGGATGCGTCCATGCCTTCGCTGCGCAACAGGGCCAGGTGCTCGAGCCCGACCGGACTCGCCGCCGAATGGGTCGTCACGGCCAGTCCCGAACGCACCGCAGCCCGTGCCGCCGCCCGAAACACGCGTTCCTCCTGCGCGCTCACGAACTCCTTGTTGGAGCCAATCTCACCGATGATGCCGGGCTGCACGTCGGTGCCACATAAGCCATGCTGGATCTCATCCAATAGTCGCTGGGCGAGTGCCTCGGTCGCGGTTCGATCGATCAGCGCTTCGGCCGGATAGTACGGCTGGCGGTACCAGCCGCAGCCCATGACCACGTGCACACCGGATGCTTCCGAAAGTCGCCGCACACCCAGTGGGTCGGGCCGCAAGCCAATCGACGTCGGATCAATGATCGACCGACCGCCAGCGGCCGGCAGGGCCTTGATCTCCTCCAGCACCAGCTCTTCGTCATCGAGGATGCCATCCAGGCTGAACCGTGCGTCGATCCACTCCAAGTTTAGCAGCAGATGCTCATGTGGCAGGCATACGCCCAGCTCGCCCGCGGGGATTGGACCGCGGACGGTCTGGATTTGCGCGCTACTCATCGAGCCACTGCACCTGTCGGTTCGGCGCCGATGTGGCCAGCCACAGGCGCCCGGCGGCCGGCCAGCAGCCGTGGGGGAATGCGGAAGCGCCTCAGAATGTCTTGCAGCGTCTCGCGCTCAGTGATGACGTCGGTCTGGTCGCCGTTGACCAGCACCGTGGCGGGTCGGGGTTGCGCATTGAACAGCGCGGCCTTGGTTTCGCCGTATGCCCCGGTATCGAGGAATGCGACGACATCACCGCGGCGGAGCGCGGGCATCTGGCGCGCCGCACCCATGGTGTCGAACGTGCACAGTGGCCCGACCAGGTCCACTTCCTGCGTCTGCGCTTGAGTCGGGTTAGCCGTGGCCGCGGCAACGGCGTAGTAATACCAGTTCGCCGAGAGAATATTTGGCAGGTGATTCTGGCTGGCGTCGATGTTCACCCAGGTCTTGTTGCCGGGCCAGGTCTTCACTGCGCCGACACTCGACAGCAGGATGCCGATGTTGCTGGCGAGCGCTCGGCCTGGCTCGAGCAGTAACAGCGGCTCTGGGAGGCCGTGGCGCGCCAGTCCTTCGGTGAGCGCACCCACCATTGCCTCCGCGTAGACGTCGTAGTCCGGCGCCGTTCGGTCGCTTGCATCAGGCCCGTGACCTTCCGGTCGGCCCCAGGCGAGTCCACCACCCATATCGAGCTGGCACGGGGTCCAGCCCAAGTCGGCGCGTAACCGAACAACCCACTCGACCTGCTCGCGAACTACGGTCTGAAGCAAGAACGGATCGTTCGTCCAGCGGCCAACGTGGTGGTGCAGACCAATGAGGTCCACCCAGTCCGAAGCCAACGCCCGGCGGCAACTCTGGAGCACGTCCTCGTAGTGCATGCCGAACTTGTGGCCGCGGGCCCCAGGGCCGATCAGCACACCTCTGGGCCAATCAGAGATAACCGCGTCCAACGGCCGCAGATCGAGCCTGGTACGCGGTTGTACGCGCGCGATCGTGCGCGTGTGCCGGGCGATAGCCTCGACAATCTGCAGTTCCTCCAGATTGTCGAGAGTGATCGTAGCACCGGATTCGACCGCCAGTGCCAACTCCGGCTCCTGCTTGTTGCTGCCGTTGAGGACCAGCAGGTCCGGATTTACGCCGCCAAGAATGGACAGGTACAGCTCGTTGTACCCAAAGCAGTCGCCACCGGCGCCGGCCTGGCTGAAGACCGAGCGCACTGCCGGGTTGTTGTTGGCCTTGTTGGCGAACAGGATTTCGGTTCGCGGATAGTGCCTGCGGAAAGCGCGGGTGATCGCTTCCACGTTGCAGCGGATCTGCTGTTCCGAAATGACATACAGAGGGGTGCCGAACCTCGCGGCCAGATCTGTCGCTGTCAGGGCCTCCACCCGCAAATTCCCCTGGTCGTCGACGTAAATATGCTCGCTGAAATGACGGCTCATACGTGGCCCTCCTAGAGGATGGGGTTCTCAGATGACACTGTGTAAAAGACGTCGTACCGTGGGTCTGGCCGAGATGGTCGAGACCGTCAAACAAACGCTCAATGTCGCCTCCGTCATTGAAGACGGGGCTCGATGCGCGGGGAGTGTCGCGCTGGTATCTGTCCATGCGTCGACTGGCCGCTCACGCACGAAGGGGACAATGGGCGCGGCGTTGGACACCGGCAGAGCCACCACTCCCGCCCGATAGTCCGGCTGCGAGCTCGACGCAATCGTCGGTGAGGCTCACGCATCCAGGTGCTCGTGGATGAGGGTGAAGCCGAGTTGGTCGGCCGCAATCGGGCCGCCGACGGTCACGACGGTCGTTGGCATGTCCCTGAACACGTGTATACAATTACCCGATGGTCTGTCAAACCGCCTAATGGACACGTCCATCGTCCTGGCCCGCGGGCGCTCGCTCCGCCACGATATCGCCGACGCGCTGCGCGCGGAAATCATCAGTGGCCGTCTCGAGCCTGGCGAACGCGTGTTGGAAATCGACCTGGCGCGCCAGTTCGGGGTCAGTCGGCAGCCGGTGCGCGAAGCGATTCGGACGCTTGAGCGTGAGGGCTTGCTGACGAGCCTGCCCAACCGCGGCACGTTTGTGACCCGCGTGTCGCTGGAAGATGCCATCGCGATCCAGGACATCCGCGCGGAATTGGAAGGCCTAGCGGCGCGGCTCGCGGTCGCGAACCTGACCGAAGCCGATTTCAAGCACCTGCGCCAGATCGTGAAGCAGATGCGCGATGCCGGCCGCCGCCAGGAGCCACTCAAGCTGGTGGCACTGGACCTCGACTTCCACGACGTGATCAACAACCGCGCCAGCCACCGTCTATTGCTGGAAGTGCTGGCGTCCGTGGCCGTCTACACGCGTGGGTTCATCGTGCACACCAAAAGCTACTACGCGCGTCAAGTCGACTTGCAGTTCGTCGCCAACTCGCATGCGCTCTTGCTCGAGGAGTTGCTGACGCGTGATCCGGCGCGGGCCGAGCAGGCGGTCCACGCGCACATTCAGAGTGCGCTGGCAACCCTGGCTGCGGCGAGGGAGCCAGCGCCGGGCGCGCCCCGCACCAGCGCCGCGGCGTTGACACGCTGACCGCCTTCATGTATACACGTCTGCACTAATCTAGTCCCGGCCACAGGAGGCGCCATGCACGATCCACGGTTCGATCGCCGCTTCAGGCGGCGCGAGATTATCAAGTTCATCGCTGCCGGATCCAGCGTTTGCGCGCTCATGGGGGCGGCCTCGACCCAGGCGCTGGCTGCCGCGCCAGCCACACGCGCGCTTGCCTCGCGAACCCTGGCCCAGGCCGCCGCAACCAATCAACTCACCGTGGCCTGGAATACGTCGCCGCCTAACCTCAACCCGTTCAACGCAGTCAGCCTGCCCCAGTGGGACACGTTCGCGGCGATGTACTCCACCTTGTGCATGTCCGACCCGCAGAACCAGACATTCGCGCCCGATCTCGCCCAATCGTGGGACATCGCTCCCGATGGCAGTAGCTACACGTTCCACCTGCGCAACAACGCGAAGTGGCACGATGGCCAACCCGTGACCGCCAGCGACGTTGAGTTCACCTACACCATGGCGCTCCACCCCGACACGGCGAGCAACCTGGCTGGGCAGTTCGGTGCGATCAAGGGCTCTGCCGATTACACCGCTGGTAAGACGGACAAGGTCTCAGGCATCGCGGTCCTCGACGATTACACCATTCGGTTCGACATGGAGACGCCGAACGGCATCTTCATGATTCAGACCGTTCCGGGCCCCACCCCATTTGGCATTGTCCCCAAGCATCTGCTGGGCGGCGTCAAGCCGGCGGACCTGGCCAAGAGTCCGCAGTTCACTACCTCTCCGGTGGGCTCCGGCCCCTTCAAGTTTGTCAGGTATGTGACTGACCAATTCGTCGAGATGCAGGCCAATCCGGATTACCACTTCGGTAAGCCGGCGATCGATAAGCTCCTGTTCAGCATCGTCCAGTCACCAGATGCCATGTCCGTGGCGATGGACCGGGGCGAAATTGATATGCCCCTGTTCGACAGCGGCGCCGCGCCGGCGGACATGTACCGCAAATTCGTCAATGATCCGAAGTTCAAAATCGTCGGTATTGGCGACGGTCCGGTCGTCGGCTACGGCTTCAACTTCCGCAAGGATGGGATCAAGGATCCGCGCCTCCACCAGGCGTGGTTGTATGCACTCGATCGACAGACCTTGAATCAGCAGTTCAATCTGGGCGCCGGGCGGATCGTGAACTCGTGGATGATCCATCAGTGGTATCAGAAACCCGAGTGGAACGACATGTACCAGTTCAATCCCGACCAGGCTCGCTCGATCCTGCAGGACATGGGCTGGGACACCTCTCGGGTCATCAACGTAAACGTCATCACGCTCGCCGACGACAACACCCGCTCGTGGATCGCGGCCGAACAGCAGATGCTGGGTGACGTGGGCATTCAGATCAAGCTCAACGAGATGGACGTGGCTACCTGGGTCGCGCAGTTCTACAACGAGCCGCATGAGTTCGACGCGGTTCGAGTGACCTTTGGCGCATTCCCAGACCCGGACGGATTCCTGTCGTTCCACATGCAGACAGGTTCCAAGAACGCGTTTGGCTATGCCAATCCAACGCTGGATCAGCAAATCAAGCTGGGTGAGCAGCAAATTGACCAGGCGCGGCGCGTCCCGATCTACCAGGACATCGCCCAACAGATGCTGAACGATCTGCCGGTCGCACCCGTGGTCTGGTCGAACACCTGGCTCATCCAGAACCGACGTTTCCACATTCCCCAGTTCGACGCCTTGACGCCAGCGACCAACCTTACCGACGTGCCGCTGACCAGCAAATTCCTCACAGGCAGCGACTACTTCAAGTTTCGCATGGATCAATGGTCGCTCAGCTGAGCGTAATGTAGTCCAGTGGGTCGCTATGTCCTGCACCGGCTGAGTATTTCTCTGCCCTTGCTGCTGGTCATTTCGATCATCGCCTTCACCTTTATCAATCTCGCTCCAGGCAGCCCGATCGACGCGATGATCAACCCATCGGTCGGGTTGTCGACCGAGCAGGAGCAACGCCTGCGCGAACAACTCGGGCTGAACCAACCCCTGCCCGTGCGCTACGCGCTGTGGTTGGCGCAAGCGGTGCACGGTAACCTGGGCTACTCGTACAACACCCACCAGCCGGTACTCGAGCGCATCGGCCAGCGGATCGGCCCGACGCTGGAATTGATGGGTGCAGCTCTGCTCGTGTCGACGCTTGTCGGCATCCTGCTGGGCATCCTGGCGGCAGTCAAGGCGTATTCCTTCTGGGACTATCTATTCGGCGCGATTTCCCTGCTGGGCTTCTCGGTGCCGAGCTTTTTTGTCGCGCTCGTCGCGCTGTACGTGTTTGCCGCCCGGCTACAGATTCTGCCAGCTTTCGGAATGTCCACCGGCGCGAACGCGGCCTCGCTTGGCGACAATCTGTACCACCTGATTTTGCCCGCCTCGGTTCTGGCGCTCGAGCTGATGGCGACGCTGACCCGCTATACCCGCTCGGCGATGTTGGAGGTCCTCCACACCGATTACGTGACCACCGCCCGATCCAAGGGGCTGGCAAACCTGACCGTCGTCACGCGACATGCTTTCCGTAATGCGCTCCTGCCGTTGATCACCGTGCTCTCCTTGCGGCTGCCGGTCCTGATCGGCGGAGCCATTGTCGTCGAAGCCGTGTTCCAGTGGCCCGGGATGGGCCAACTGAGCGTGCAAGCCATCCAGCAACGGGACTATCCCGTGCTCATGGGCTTGACCATCATGATCTCGATCATCGTGCTCGCGGCCAACTTCATCGCCGATGTCCTGTACGCCTATGC
>JBPCIO010000355.1:0-7058 GCA_051006215.1 Chloroflexota bacterium | reverse complement strand
CTGTTCACCTCGCGCAACCTAGTCAGCGTGGAGTTCGCGGCGCAACAGTTGAAGATCACCCTGCATTCCCTCGAAAAAGGCGCGGTCCGAGAGCATGGCCCCCTGTTGCTGTGGGTCTTCGGCGGCGGCGGGCAGATCATGCGCAAGTACCGCGCTGCGTATGTGGACATGGGCCCCCATGGCGGTCCCGATGAGCCGCACGCCTGGCAGGGCCACTCGGCCGAGGAGTTGCTGGGCGAAGCCCGCAAGCGACACGCCGATCCCAAGGGGCTCGATGGTCTCGACTACGCCACTAACTGACGGCCCCGTCCTGATCTGTTGCGATTGCGGTGCGCGGTTCGTCTTTTCGAGGAGGAGCGCCAAGCATTGGTGAGTCTGGGTCACAGCCACCAACCCAGCCGCTGCTCGGTGTGTCGAGAGGTGCGCAAGAAGCGCCAGCGTGAGACTGGCATGCGCGCCGTCGGACCCGGATTCGCACAGCTGCGCCAGGCGCAGGCGACGATAGTCTGTAGTTCGTGCGGTGCCTCGGCGGTGATGCCGTTCGCGGCGCGAGCCGATCGTGCGGTGTATTGCTCGAAGTGCTATCGGCGGCGTCAAGCCGCGGCGGGGGGACGCACGACGGTGAGCAGCGGCACCAACCACCCTGAGGGTCTCGCCAACGCCCTGGAGGCGTATCGACGTCTGGCGGCGATGGATCCGCCCGCCATGCGTTCGCTGGCACGGCCTCACTGGCCCAAACCTGAGCCAAGGCTGTGGGGGGGGCGAAGCGCATGGTCCAGATCACCGAACGGGAGAGCGCGGAGCTTCGCCGTCTCCTGACCGACCACCTGGCGCGGCCGCAACAGGGCATCTGGCTGCGCCTCGACGTGGCCGGGGATCTGATGATAACGATCGACGTCTCGCATTCGGGAGACTCCATCATTCGCCGCGACAACGTGCCGGTGCTCATCCTGAGTTTTTTCGCGAGATACGCGAAGAGGGGCAGCTCGAGCTCAGTTTGCCTGACCCTGGGGTGGCTCGAGGAGGTGCTCCTCAGCGTTCTTGAGCGCGCTCGCGATTTGTTGCTTCGCCCGCAGACGGTGCTCTTTGGTGAGGCTACGCAACCGTCGGAAATCGTTGCTGGCGAGCGTGTCCAGCAATCGGCGGTGTTCGGCGTTGGCGCGTACGAGCCGGCTGCTGTCCTCGCGGGCCCAGACCTGAGCGTATGGCAGCAGGGCGCCGAGCAGATCTTCGATCATCCGACACACGCGCATGCGGCCGCCGAGCCGATACAGCTGCAGGTGGAACTCGTCGTTGTACGCCAACCAGGTCTCCGGGTCGCTGGTCCGCGCCATCTGCGAGTAGGCTTTTTCCAGCGGCGCCAGGTCCTGGGCCGGAATCGGACCCGAGAGCGGCGCCAATGCTAGCTTCTCAAGCGCCAGCACCACGTCGTAGATCTCTGCCAGCTCCTCGCGCGACAGCAGCGCGACGATGGCGCCACGGTTCGGCCGGAAGCTGACCACCCGCAGGCCTTCGAGTGCGCGGACCGCCTCGCGGACCGGACCGCGGCTTACGCCATACCGCTCGGCCAGCTCGGCCTCGCGCAGCCGTTCGCCCGGGCGAATGCGTCCAGATTGAATGTCCTCTGTCAAGCGGTGCTGAACGATTTCGCGAACCGTTCGGTAGCCGTTATAGATGCCCACGTTAGACGCGACCTTGCTCAACATACCATTGAATGTATATACATCTGCGGGCTCACGATCACGCTAACGTGGGCACCACCGGCAGTAGGATCCGAGAGGGATAACTGCTGGAGTGGAGCACCGTCTGCTGTGCGACCTGCATGCGCGTGCCCGTCGCGATGTCCTCGCCGGTGTTCAGATTGCGACTGAAGCGGGGGAAGTTGCTGCTCGAGATATCGACCCGAATCCGGTGCCCGGCCAGGAAGACATTGCAGGTGGGGTTCAGGCGGATGCGGAGCTCGACCGGCTCGTTGCGTTCCAATAACTCGAGCCGGGTGAAGCTATTGCGATACCGCGTCCGCAGGATGCCCTCGGCCAGGTTCATCGAGCAGCCATCGGGAAAAACATCGATAAGCTTGGCCGTGAAGTCGGTGTCGCGCGCGTTCGAGGCCGCATACAGGATCAGCTCGATCGGTCCGGTGACCTCGACCTCTGTCTCGAGAGGCGGCGACGTGTACACCAGAACATCCTGGCGCGCCTCGATGTCGCGTTGGTCGGCTGGACCGGCCAGGATCGGGCGCTGCCAGTCGAGAGTGAGCATGTCGATCGAGTTGTTGCCGCCCACCGTGTAGACCGGGTCGGCTGGGTCGTATGCGAAACGATCCGGTTCCTCATTGGACGGAGCGTCGCGGTCGAGGGTGCCGTCGCCCTGGAGCGTGTTCGCCTTGCCGCGGCTGTGCAGGTAATAAGCGACCTCGGTCGCGCGACTCAGCGGCCATTCGTATTCGCCGCGCCATTCGTTGCGGCCCATCACGAACAGACTCACCGGCGGTTCCGAATCGAAACCGGGCCCGATCCCCTTCAGGTGGTGATCGAACCAACGCAGCTCCTCTTCGCGGATATCGACGAACGCGTGCGGACCGAAGTCGAGCTCGCCCTGCACGCTGTTCGACGCCTCTGGATGGGCCGACGGTCCGATTATCACCCGCTGCGCGCGGCGCGCGCGTTCCGAACCGCCCCCGGCCGACATGCCGGTGAAGCTCGTCAGGGCCGACTCGGCATAGGGGTCGAACCAGCCGCTGTGCTGGAAGATGGGCGCGTCGATGCGGTCATATGACTGCGTCCAGGCGATCGCCTGCCAATAGGCGTCGTAGGTCGGGTGCTCGAGCCAGTCGCGCCAGTACGAGATCCGCTTGCCGATCGACATCACGTCGAGGTCGATCAGCGGCAGCCGCGCGAGGTGCTCCGGCCCATTGAAGAGGCGCAGCGACGCCGGCGACGCCACGAACGTCCGAGCGGTGATGTACAGGATCGCCGACAGCAGACCGTGCCCCAGTTGGAAAGCGCCCCCGATATAGGCGACCTCGTGGTAATAGTCCGCCGGGATCACGTGGGGCGCCATGCACGTGAGCTGATCCTCGCCTTCCTTCGCCATCAGCCACTGAAAGAGGCCCCCGTACGACCGACCCCACGCGCCGACACGACCGTTCGACCAGGCTTGCGAACGGATCCAGCGCAGCGTGTCGAGGCCGTCCGGACCCTCCTGGTGGTAGGCGTAGAACTCGCCTTCGCTCTCGTACCGCCCGCGGCAATCCTGGATAACCGCCGCGTAGCCGTGGCTCGCCATGAGTGCCGCCCAGGTGGTCCAGCGGTCGTCGCTGCTCTCGTATGGCGTCCGAAGCATCACGCTGGGAAACGGGCCGGCGCCGACCGGCAGGTAGACATCGGTCGACAGATGGACACCATCCCGCATCGGCACGCGTTGATTCCATACGAACGTAATCGGATTCGCGCCACGCGGGCGCTGTGTCTGAGCCGGCTGGATCCTCCGCGGAGCGTTAGACGTGGTCGAGATCGCCATCTATCGCCTTCCTTTCCGTGCTCAATCAATGAATGATCAGTGAATGCCGCTCAGGCTGTGCGGGTCGAGTTGGTCGCGGAGGCCGTCGCCGAGCAGGTTCAGGGCCAGGACCAGGTAGACGATCGCCAGGCCCGGGAAGACCGCCAGAAACGGGGCGGTGGAGTAGTAGGCGCTACTGTCGGTCAGCATCTTGCCCCAGCTCGAGGCCGGCGGCTGCGCACCGACGCCCAGGAACGAGACGGCGGCCTCAGCCAGGATCGAAAAAGCCATGATCGAGGTCGCCAGCACCAGCACCGGCGAGGTAATACTCGGCAGGATCTGGCGGAACACGGTGCGCAACGGCGTGGCGCCGGCGACGCGCGCCGCGACGATGTACTCGCGTTCGCTCTCCACGATGACCGCGCCGCGGACCAGCCGCGCCACGACGGGTACGTGGACGATCACGAGCGCCACCGTCGCGGTGGCGAGACCGGGGCCGAGCAGGATCGCCAGCACGAGCACCAGCAGCAGGACGGGAAACGCGAACATGACATCCACCACCCGACTGAGGACGTTGTCGATCGGGCCGCGCGCGTAGCCGATCAACATACCGAGCGGCAGACCCACGCCCACCGAGCCGACCAGCACCGCCAGGGGCACGCCGAGCGAGATCCGGGTACCCCACACCACCCGGCTCAGTTGATCGCGTCCGAATTGGTCGGTGCCCATCGGGTGGGCCAGGCTCATGGCGTCGACCGGCGAGCCAGCGCCCATCAGGTCATACGGGTACGCCACTACGAACGGTCCAACGACGGCCACGATCGCCGCCACCAGCAGCATCGCTGAGGCGATCGCGACCCGGCGGTCGCGCATCAGGTGCAGGACGGAGGTGATGCTGGACCTGGACGCGACCATCGTCTCCGTGCGCGCCACGGGTTCGGGCATCGGTCCGACGACAGTCCCGGTCGAGATCAATGGCCTCGGATCCTCGGGTCGAGGAAGCCATAGGTCAGGTCGGTGGCGAGCGTCACCAAGACGAAGCTGATGGCGAAAAACAGCATCGACAACTGGATGACGGGATAATCCCGTTGGGTGATGGAGTTGACGATCAACTGCCCCATGCCCGGGAAGCCGAATACCTTCTCGATGACGATGGTGCCGCCCATGAGCGTTCCGATCTGAACGCCAATAAGCGTGACGGTTGGGATCGCGGCGTTTTTGAGGGCATGCCTGACCAGAACGCGTCCCTCGCGAACTCCCTTGGCCCGCGCCGTGCGCACGTAGTCCTGGGTGAGCACGTCGAGTAGCGACGCCCGCAGAACACGAATCGTGAACGCGGCCATACTCAGGCCGAGCGTGATCCAGGGCAGGATCATCGAACGCAACGAGCCCACCAGGTCTTCGCTCGGATCGACGAAGCCGGCGCCAGGCAACCACTGCAGCGTGATCGCGAACACCAGGGTGAAGATGATCCCGATCCAGAACGACGGGATCGACATCGCCAGCGTCGTCGCCGACAGCACCAGCGAGTCGGCCCACGACTTGTTCTTGCGGGCCGCGACCAGCGCGGCCGGAATCGAGCACGCCAGACTCAGCGCCAGACTGCCGATCATGAGGTAGAGCGTGCGCGGGGCACGCACGATCACCTGTTCGATGACCGGCGTGTGCGTGATCAGCGACAGGCCGAAGTCGCCGGTGACGAGCGCGCGCGCCCAGACGAAGTACTGGATGTAGACGGGCTGGTCGAGGCCATACAGCCGACGGAAGGCTTCCTTCACCGTCGGGTCGGTTTCTTGTTCGAGGAGGACGGAGATAGGATCGCCCGGGATCAACCGCACGACCATGAAAATGACGATGCTGCTCGCGACCACCACGCCGAGCGAACCGATGAGCCGTCCGGCGAGGAATCGGCCCACCGGCTAGACCCGGTCAGGCACCGAGATTATTTCGGCGCCCGGCACTGTCAACCTGCTCACGACGCTGTACGAGCCAGGATCGGGTACTGATAGCGCCCGTTCGCGCTCTCGGTCCACAGGTCTCCGTTCAGGTACGTGCGCTGGGCGGCGACGGAGACGCGCGTGGCGACCGCGATGATCGCGACGTCCGTCTTGAACGCCAGCTCGAACGCCTCGTGATAGATCTTCTGCCGAGCGGCGACATCGTACTCCCGTCGCCCGCGCGCGAGCAGGTCGTCGAACGTCGGATTGCTGTATTTGCGCCAGTTGCTCGAGCCGGTGGTGGCCAGGTTGGCGTCCACCTGGACACCGGGATCGGGATCGAGGCCGTCGGCTGAGCCGAGCACGTCGAAGTTGCTCTTGTTGACGGCTTCGCCCACGACCGTCGCGAGGTCGACGGGCATCACCTCGGCCTTGATCCCGATCTCGGCCCAGTTCGACTGGGCCACCTGGGCGACATCTGCGAACGAGCCGGTGTTGTGGGTCATCAGCTTGAAGCTGAACCCGTCCTTGAGCCCGGCATCCGCCAGCAGCTGCTTCGCTTTGGCGACGTCGCGCGGCTGCTCGAGGTCCTTGAAGTAGTACGGGTTGTCGTTCAGGACGCCAATCTGCCAGGTCGGTACGCCCGTGCCTCCCAGCGCGATCTGGACGATCTTTTCGCGGTCGATACTCAGCGCCATCGCCTGGCGGACCTGCTGGTTGTCGAACGGCTTGCGGGAGTGGTTCATCTGCAGTTAGTAGATGCTGGCCGGCTTGAACAGCAGCGGCGCCAGCGCGCCGGAGCTCGCGCGCGACTTGTAGTCGTTCAGCTGTCCGATGGGTACGTCTTCGATGTAGTCCTTCTGGCCGGCCAAGAACGCCTGGCTACCGGACACCGCGTCGGGGAAGTGGGAGATGCGCAGGCTGTCCAAGCGCGGCAGGCCGGTGTGCCAGTACTTGTCGTTGCGCGAGAACTCGACATACGAGTCCTTCTCCCACTTCTGGAAGATGTACGGGCCGCAGCCGACTGGGGTGCTGGCCTGCGCCACGTCAGCCGCGGTGATCGCCAGGCGGGTGAGGTTGCCGCGGAAGGCCGCATCGGGCGTCTTGAGGTGGAACACGATGGTGCGCTCGTCGTTGGCATCGGCCTGAATGTCGATGTAGCGACCGCGCAACGCCGAGCCATTGTTGGTGTCCATCACCCAGTCGAAGGCGGCCTTGACATCCCTGGCCGTGACCGGCTTGCGGTTGTGGAAGGTCACGCCCGGCCGGAGGACGTACTTGTGGGTCACGTCGTCGACGAGCTGAAACGATTCGGCCAGCGACTCGCGGACAACACCTTTCGTGTCGTAGCGCACCAGGAAATCGTGGGCGGGATCGACGGCCTTCTGCGTCGCCACGGTGGCGACGGCGTTCACGTCCAGCGTGCTGGGCACCTGGCCCGGGAAGCTGACGTCGGCGCGGCCACCATTCGGCAGACCGGCGATCAAATCGCCGTAGATCTCGCTGCTGGCGGCAACCGGACTACCGCTGGCGATCGGCGACGCAGCGGCGGCAACCGACGGCGAGGCGACCGGTGAAGCAGCCGCGGCTCGAGCGGCGGCCGTCGGGGCGGCAGAGGCG
>JBPCIO010000354.1:0-19914 GCA_051006215.1 Chloroflexota bacterium | reverse complement strand
CTCCTGGGCGGGCTTCTCGGCAGCGTTGGCGGAGGAAACAACCCACTCGTAAAGGCAGCTCTGGCGGGCATCGCCGCGAGCGCGGTTTCGCACGCGCTGGGTGGTGGCGCCAGCGTCGGTACCGCGGGCGCTGGCGTGGGCTACAAAATCCGCAATCTAGCCAGCCGCAAGCTGCTGGCGAACCCTGAGGGCTCTCGCGACAATGGCACCAAGATCATCCAGTGGGAAGACGACGGACGGCCCGAGCAGGCGTGGCAGATCGAAAGAGGAGTCCACGGAGGAACACTGATCGGCAACATGGCCAGCGGCAAATTGCTGGCGAACCCGGAGGGCTCGCACGACAACGGCACCCAGATCATTCAGTGGGAGAACAACGGTGGGCCGGAACAGGAGTGGACCCTCGAGCCGGGACCGCATGGCGGGGTGAGGATTCGCAATATGGCCAGCCGCAAGGTGTTGGCAAATCCTGAGGGCTCCGCAAACAATGGCACAAACATCATCCAGTGGCAGGATGATGGTGGGCCCGAGCAAGAGTGGACGTTTGAGCCGCCATTACAGTGAAGGATGGACCTCGTTAGCAGCTCTCGAGCAGCGGGCTAGAACATCCCCCGGTTGCTCAACTGCTTCGGCTGCGCTCGAGGTAGTCCCTGGCCAACCGCTTCGGCGCGCGGCTCAGCCAGGCGTCGACGATGAGCTCGTCGAGATCCGGCACGGCAATACGGTCCAAACGCACGAGGACAGCCGCGTAGCCGTCAAAGTGCGGAGTCGTGAAGAACACATCCGGATTCTCGGCCAGGTGTGCCTCCTTGAGGCCGACGTGCTCGACGTGGACTCCGAGAATGGGTCCGTCGGGTACGCTGCTGCCCAGGGCGGCGAGCTCCGCTTGTCGCAATGGTCGCTCCCAGACAAATCCTTTGTTTTTGAATTTCCACGCGGTGAAGCCGTGCGATGAACCTTCAGCCGTTTCAGGCAGAGCCAACGCGACGCGACGCACGTCGTCCCAGGTGGCCACGTCGCCCACTATAGAGCTGGTGGGCCGCCCGCCAGCGCCGCTGGCAGCGACCCCGCGTACACTGGCCGTGATACGTACGGGTGACGGCTTGGAACGAGTGGCAAAGTAGCCGGCCCGCATAGGAGCACGACATGCTATTAGGACAGCAGCTTGGCACCTACTTGCCGAGCAGCCACGGGAACCATTGGGACACAACGCTCGCCGCCGCCCGTGCGTGCGAGCAGGCCGGCCTGGATTCAGTGTGGTTGGCCGACCACTTCATGTTTCCCGACAAGGCGCATCTTGATCGGGAGGTGCCGGTGTTCGACTGCTTCGTCGCCCTGGCCGCAATCGCGGCGAGCACCGCACGCATCCGCATTGGCCAGTTGGTCGTCGGGGTTCCCTATCGGAACCCGGCCCTGCTGGCCAAGATGCTCACGACACTTGACGTGGTTGCCCATGGGCGCACAATCGTGGGGCTCGGCGCGGCCTGGCACGAGCCAGAGTTCCGAGCCTATGGCTGGCCATTCCCATCAGTTCGCGACCGCATGGAAATGCTGGAGGAGGCAGTCCAGATCGTCGATCGCGTGATGACTCAACGCCCGGCCAGCTTCAACGGGAAGCACTACACGGTTGAGGCGGCTTACAACGATCCGCCGCCGGTGCAGAAGCCGCGCCCTCCAATCATGATTGGTGGCAGCGGCGAGAAGGTCACGCTTCGCCTCGCGGCGCAGTACGCCGACTTCTGCAACGTCGGAGGCGATCCGGCCACGGTAGCCCACCGATTCGACGTGCTGCGCCAGCACTGTGATCGTGTCGGCCGACCACCGGAGGCCGTCATTCGGTCGAATGACCTTTCTATCCTGATAGCTTCTAACGAGCGGCAGCTGGCGGCCAAGAAGGATCGATACGGCGACAAGTTCAACCTTGTTGGGACGCCTGACGAGATCATCGAGGGGCTGCGGCGCTACGCGCAGGTTGGCTCGCAATACGTAACCTTCCATATGCCCGACGCCAAAGACGTTGAGCCGATACTGTTGCTGGGCGAGACAGTCGTCCAACAGGTTGCCGGCCTGTGACTGAATCCGGTCGGGTGAGGTCGGGCCCGACCTGCACCTCTCCTCGCTTCAGCCTGGGGTACTCGCAGCCGAACCGGCGACCAGTGATTTCACACGCAGCAGCAGGTCGTCAAGGTCCACGGGGATAGCAAGCAATGCAGCCGCACCCGATTGAATGGCCAACGCGCGATCGACTTCGCTGGCGCGCGCGCTCAGCAGGATGACGGGCGCCGGGAGTTTGGCCCTGAGCGTGGAGCACAGGATAAGCCCGTCGGTGTCGGGCAGCATGAGACTCATGAGGATCACGTCGGCGCGGGCGGACTCGAGCGCACCCAACGCTTCGGCGGCGGAGTGGGCCCGTCGCACGCCGTAGCCCGCACCCACCAGTCGATTCTGTATCGCGGTTGCAGTAGCGTCGTCGTCCCCGATAAGCATGATTGCAGCCTCTGGCGACGCTCTGTCGATTTCGCTCATTGTTACCCCGCTGCCCGCTGATCGCGGCGGCTGTCGGACTGGGAGCGCAGTGCCTCCAGCCACGATGGACCGGCCTTTTTCAGCCTAGGTCCTGGGTTCGGCAGGTACTCAATTCTGCTCAGTCTTGAACAGAATACTCTTACACCTTGTTTTTGCAAGGCCCGCGGCTGGAGGCGTCTGACCTGAGGTTGTACGGGTAGGGAGTACCGGGCGGGCGGGAAAGGTCGGCTGATTACACGACGAGACCCGCCGAAGCTCACAGCAACCGCGGGTCGGGAAAGGCGACCTGAACCCCGAGCGACCGCCGGGAAGACGTCCGACAACCACTGCTGCGGCTCGGCCAAGCGCTGATGACCCACGGGCAGGCGCATCGGGATCGAGACTCGGCCCACGAAGATGAAGTGCTCGCAGCCTGGCGCAGGCCTCGGCACGAGCGGATCCCCGGCCTTGGCGCGAGGAAAATGAGTCGCCGGCCGCACCCTGATGGGCGGCGAAGCTAGGACAGCACCTCCAGCTCCAGTTCGCCGAGCCGCTCGGGATCACCAACCATCCTGATGCTGACGATCTTGTCATGAGCAATGCGGAACTCGAACGCGGCGCGCGCCCGGCCGCCCTGAGCCCAAACAGCGCCGACAAACCCATCGATCATGGCCGTTTGCGCTCCCGCGGCGCGCCCAGCGAATGCGCTAGCTACCGCCTGCGCTCCACGCACCTCCGCTTGCACATTCGCTCGCGGCCGCCTGACCACCGTGCTATCTGCGCGCAGGACAACATTCGGATCTAACAGCGCCAGAAGCGCGTCGAAGTCACCACCGCGGGAGGCGGCCAGGAATGCATCGACCACCGCTCGCTGGCGCGTGACATCGGTCTCGATGTCGTCGTCTGACGCCGCGCCCTGAACACGTCGGCGCGCGCGACTGGCCAGCTGCTTGGCGGCCGCCGGCGAGCGTCCGAGGATCGAGGCGATCTCTTCGAACGGGACCGCGAACATATCATGCAGCACGAACGCCAACCGTTCGGCCGGCCCGAGGGTGTCGAGCACTACGAGAAGTGCCAGCCCGACGGAGTCAGCCAACACCGCCTCGTGCTCTGGATCAACCCGTTCGGCGTGACTGGCAGGCGGCCCCGGCACGGCGTCACCAAATTGTTCCTCGCGGCGTGAGGTGCGCGAGCGCAGCATGTCAAGCGACACGCGCGCGACCACCGTCGTCAACCACCCCGTCAAGTTCTCCACTCCACGGGTGTCGGCACGACTGAGTCGGAGCCATGTTTCCTGCACGGCGTCGTCGGCGTCGCTACTAGAGCCGAGCACGCGATAGGCGACTGACCGCAAGTGCTCGCGATTGGCCTCGAACCGCTCGGCTAACAACTGATGTTGATCCACTGATACCTTCCCGTGTTTCGATCCGTCATACCACTGACGCCGCACTCGGCGTCGAGGTAACACCCCAGGGAGGAACGTAATTCATGGCTTCAGGCATGCAGACGATTATCTACCCGGTCAAGGACCTGGAGAGTGCGAAGAAGGTGTATACCGCGCTGCTGGGGAGCCCGCCTGCCTACGAGGCGCCGTACTACGTCGGCTGGAGCATCGGTGGCCAGGACATCGGACTCGACCCCAACGGCCACCGGCAGGGGATGACCGCGCCGCTTCCGCACTGGCTTGTCGACGACATCAACAAGGCGCTCGAGCAGCTCGTCAGCGCAGGCGCGACTGTCCAACAGCAGCCGCGCGACGTCGGCGGCGGCAAGCTGGTAGCGTCGGTGAGGGACGCCGACGGCAATGTCACGGGCCTTATGCAGAATCCCTAGCCCGCAGCCCGCTCTCGCTGCAGCGGCTGCTGCACGCGCCCGCCCGAATCCGTGGGCTCATGAGGCTGTCCCCGAGCGCGGCGCGTTGGCCGACTCGGGCCGTTTTGCGCTAGAAGATCCGGCACGGCCGCACTCCCCAGGAATCCCGCTTGGTGGGGTTTCCCGCCAGCTCGCGCTGGGCAGACCTTGGCGCTCGCGCCATCCTCGACCTCCGCTCACCTCCTCAGCGGCCGTTCACTAACCTGCATCCTGGCCGGGGAAGCACACGCCGTTGTCGGTGGCTCGGTTTGCGAGCCACAGGAGGATCAGCCGACGCTGCGGTAGAAAGTCGGGCGCGTCCCACACCCAGCCTTGAACCTTTGAGCTCAGGGCCGTGTGGCTGCCGGCGACACAGAAATGGCCGAGGGAAACCCGTCGTTCCGATTTCTTTGTCCGTAGCCGGTGAAGCCACGGTGCCTTTCTACCATCGTCGGTCACACTGGGCTGGAGACCAGCCTTCCTTTCTGGGAACAGGTCTTGCCATAAGCACCTGGGGCTCATCGGCTCTAGCGGCGTCGGGCAGAGTGGCCGAAACGAGTCGCTGGGTGAGTGAGCTTCGGTGTCGCATAGGTTTTGTTGAGATGGCGCTAGATGAGCAGGATGGTCGGCGGGCGCGCGGTGTGGATGCCTCGGAGCTGCTGCGCGCGCAGGTACGAGAAATCCACCACCAGCTGGACGAGGGCCTGACCGAGTGGCTACGCGCGCTGGCCGCGGGCGCGCCTCCCGCCGCATCGCGGGTGGTGGCCCTGTACGTCCACGCAGCGACGGTTGAGGATATTACGATTCATTCACTGCTGCGTCAGGTCTCGCCAGTGTACGCAACGAGCTGGGCCGGAACAGGCCCTGGACACTATTCGACGGCCGATCTCATGCCGTTGCGGGCGTATGCCCAACAGGTCTTCGAGGCCACCGATGTGTACCTGGCTGAGCTATCGCCTGACGAGGCAAACCAGACAATCGACCTGTCCTGGCTGGGGCAGGGCCGGCCCACGCGAGCGTGGGTGGTGAGCAAGTTCGTCGTTCTCGAGCTGGCCAAGATCTACGGTGAGCTCACAAGCGCCCTGCAGAGTCGCTGACGCCGCGCTTGGCGCGCAGGACGACCAATCGGACGAGCACCCCCGGATGAGAATCCGGTTTGGTCGCGAGGTCTGCGGCGACCTTGCGATCGCCGAACAGCGCGAATGGCTGCTGACGAATGGTCTGGGAGGCTACGCCTCCGGGACCATCGCGTGCCTGAACACGCGCGGCTACCACGGGCTGCTCATCGCCGCCCTGCGACCGCCCGCCCAGCGACGGCTGCTGGTGGCCAAAGTGGACGAGACGGCAACCTACGACCGCGCCATCTACCCGTTGTGCACCAATCGCTGGAGCGCCGATGGTTCGGTCTCTCCGAATGGCAGTCTGTCCATCGAGAGCTTCCACCTCCAAGGCGGCATCGCGACGTGGGAATTCGCTTTTGGCGACGCGCTCCTGCAAAAACAGGTTTGGATGCCGCCGCGGGCGAATGCGACGTACGTGCGGTACCAGCTCCTGCGAGGCGCGCTGGCCCTGGACCTGTCACTCCTTGTATTAGTGAACGATCGAGACCATCACGGCCGCACTCACGCCGGTGGGGTCCAATTCGACCTGGAAACGGTAGCCGCGGGTGTCCGCGTACACGCGAATGCATGGGCGGCACCAGCCACCACGTTTGCGTTGTTGGCGGAACCGGCGGTGGCGCAGCTAGGCGGCGACTGGTACCGCGGGTTCGACCTGGCCGCCGAGCGGGAGCGCGGTCTGTCGGATTCGGAAGACCATTTTCACGCCGCGACATTCCAGGCCACACTCGTGAACGGCGGCACGCTCACTTTCCTGGCGAGCGCCGAACCCAGGGCAGCGCTGGAGGGCGATGCAGCCATTGCCGCTCGTCGCCAACACGACCAGGCAGTACTCGACCGTTGGCGTGCCACGCGACCGGCAGACACCGCGACGCCTGCCCCGGACTGGGTCGAACAGCTGGTGCTTGCCTCCGACCAGTTCATCGTCGACCGCCCGTCAGCGGACCAGCCGGACGGCAAAACGATCATCGCTGGCTACCCCTGGTTCGGCGATTGGGGCCGCGACACCATGATCAGCGTGCCCGGACTCACGCTGACGACCGGTCGAGCTGCCATCGCCGAACGCATTCTGCGCACGTTCTCGCGATTCGTCAGCCAGGGCATGTTGCCCAACAACCTCCCGGATGATGGCATGCGTCCGGACGGAGCGGCCTACAACACCGTGGATGCGACACTGTGGTACGTGGAGGCGATCCGCGCATTCGTCGAGGCGACCGACAGCGAGGCTCTGCTGCGCGACATCTTCTCGAGCCTTCAACAGATTATCGCCTGGCATCAGCGCGGCACACGCTTCGGCATTGGCCTGGATCCGAGTGATGGCCTGCTCAACGCTGGACTGCCTGGCCTGCAACTGACGTGGATGGACGCAAAGGTAGGCGACTGGGTCGTCACGCTGCGCGTCGGCAAGCCAGTCGAGATCAATGCTCTCTGGTACAACGCGCTGCGCAGCATGGCTGGTTTCGCTCGGCGGCTGGGTGAACCGCCTGGAGCGTACGATGGTCTCGCCGAGGCCGCGTTGAGAGGTTTCGCTCGGTTCTGGAATGCAGACCGCGGGTACTGCTTCGACGTCCTGGACGGTCCCCAGGGGAACGACCCAACACTGCGCCCCAACCAGCTCTTCGCCGTCTCGCTGCCGAATACGCCGCTGACAGCCGAACAGCAGGCTCTGGTGGTTGACGTGTGTGGCAGGTATCTGCACACCTCATACGGGCTACGCAGTCTGGCGCCTGAGGCGCCGGCCTACCGAGGTCGTTACGCCGGCGACCAGTCCGCGCGAGACGCGGCGTATCATCAGGGCACCGCTTGGGGGTGGCTGCTGGGGCCGTTCGTCCTGGCGCATCTACGCGTGCATCGAGATCCGGCTGCTGCCCGGGCGCTCCTGGAGCCGATCAGAGATCATCTGCTTGCGGCCGGGCTTGGGAGCGTGAGCGAGATCTTTGACGGCGACGCGCCGTTCGTGCCGCGGGGGTGCATCGCGCAGGCGTGGTCGGTGGCTGAGGTCCTGCGTGCCTGGGCTGCAGTCGAGGCGGCAGGGGTGTAGGCGGGGCGCTTCGGAGAAGTCCGGGAACTCCATCTGATGTAACGATCCCGGTGCAGTTGGTAACGCTTCTGAGAGCCGAACGATTGGCCGACGGCACGCCATCTGCTTCCCAGTCACTTCACCGATGATCGCTCCAGCTCTGCCGCTGCTGGGCGAGTTGTCCAATTCCCAGCTGGCAGCGATCGTAGCCTACTCCACAGACGCCATCGTAGGCCTCACTCCCGAAGGCACGATCACCAGCTGGAATCCTGCGGCCGAGCGACTGTACCTGTACCCGGCGGCGGAAGCGCTGAATCGACACATCAGCCTGATCGTGCCGCCCGAGCGCCTCAGCGAGCTCGCCGATCTCATAGCGCGAGCCCTGTCAGGTGAGTTGATCCAGGGCTTCGAGACCGTTCGGAGGCGCAAAGACGGGGTAACGGTCGAAGTGTCCATCAGCAAATCTACGATGCGGGCTGTCGACGACAGCGTCACCGGTATGGTGTGCATCACCCGCGACATCACCGCCAGAAAAGATGCCGAGCGCGAGCGGTTGCGCTTCGCGCTCGAACATGCCGCCCGAGCCGAGGCTGAGACAGCCGCCTGGCGCGCCTCGGTGCTGGCTGGAGTATCGCGCGTGCTCGTCGAAACCTTCACGGATCATCGGCCCATGCTGGAGCGAGTCGCACGTATGGCGGCGATAGCGACCGACACGGCCTGCGTGATCGAGCTCCTCGCGGAAGATGGGGGTTCGGCTTTGCAGCCTTGCGCGATCGACCACGCCGATCAGGACGTTCGCACTGAGTTGTTTCGCGTATGGAGTAGGCCACATCGGTTGGAGGATTCGCCATGGCGCGAGCTCGACCAGGCCTTCCTTGAAGATCACCCGCTCCGGGACTCCCTGTCAGTGCCCATGCTGGCCCGCATGGCGACGATCGGAGTGCTGTCGCTGGGCCGCTTTGGTACTGATGCTCCGCCGTTTACCGACCACGACCGCGAGTTCACTGACGACCTGGCTATGCGCGTAGGGATGGCTGTCGAAAACGCCCGACTGTATGAGCATGCGAAGCGCGCCATCGAGCTGCGAGACACGTTCCTGACCGTCGCCGCTCACGAGTTGAAGACACCCCTGACGGCCATTCACGGCTACGCGCAGCTCCTGTCGCTGCAGCTCAAGCAAGGGCTCGAGCGGGATTCAGCATCAGTTCGCAGGTCGGCTCGCATGATTGAAGATCGCACCAGGCATCTCGCCCGGCTGGTCGACCAGATTCTGGACGTCTCGCGGCTCGACGCGTCGCAAGTGAAGCTAAACCTGGAGGAGACCGACCTGGTGGGGCTGATCCAGCGGGTGGTCGCCGGGCTTATGATTCGACACCCGCGTGATTTCCGTCTCGCCCTTCCGGATCACGCCTGGATGGTGGTCGACCCGCTGCGCATCGAGAAGGTCATTGCCAACCCCATCGACAACGCGGTGCGGTACTCGCCAGATGGCGGGCCGGTTGATGTCACAGTGGAGCCGGAGCACGATGGATGGATAGTGATCTCCGTGCGCGATCGGGGGATCGGGATTCCCGAGGAGCACCGCACCCACATCTTCGATCGATTTCACCAGGGCCACGGAGCGAATTATCGGAGCGGCATGGGCCTTGGTTTGCATATCAGTCGAGAGATCGTGGCGCTACATGGTGGAGATATCACGGTCGCCTATCCGGCGGATGGAGGGTCGCAGTTCGCGGTGCGGCTGCCGGGGAGTGGGCGCGTGCCTGCTGGCGACGAAATGAACCAGGAGGGAGTGTCGTGATGGATCCAACCGCGAACGGGATCGTGGCGCCAGCGGTTCGGTTTACGGCCGAACTCACGTGTCTGCTGTGTGGCCGGATTCACGGCACCCTGGATGGCGGACCCAGTTGGCCTCCGCGGGGTGAGGCGCTTCTGTATCGGCCGGAGAGTGAGCAGCCGACACCTGTCACCGGTTGGTGGAGGCTACGCTGCGCTACCTGCGGCGGCGCCCTGCTGGCAACCGAGATCAGCTCGCGCTCCACTCGGGCGGAAGCGGCAGTCGACTGGAAAACAGCCGGCATTCGCCGTGGCCGCCCGCCCAACTGGCTGGTGGCCAACCGTGCGGCCGCCGACACGACAGGCAGCGTGTCGTGACACACAACAACGCGGCGACGACTGCGGTTCGTCGCAATGGGCGAGTGCACGCCGCTGATCAGTGTCAGTCGGCCGGGCCGGCGCAAGCACACCTGGACTTGGCGGGCTGGCTCATCGCTTACGAGATGAGCAACGCCGAAAGATCGCACACCGAACCGGACGCCGCCGAGCGAGCGTGCCAAAAGCTCCTCGATCGGCTGGCGAAACTCATCACCGCGCAAGGCTCTCAGGCGCTTGTCTCACGAGCGCTGCACCTGACCCGAGCTGAATTTCCGTTCCTTCAACGGCTCGAACCCGGAGTGACGGGCGAACCGTTCGTCAGAGGGCTCGCCACAAGCGCCGAGGGAACGGAGTCCGGGCAAGTACACGCCGGCCTGAACACCCTGCTCGGAACACTCATCGGGCTGGTCGCGCTGTTCATCGGCGAACACCTCATGGCGCGCCTCCTCCTCGAAGTCTGGCCGGACGCGACAACGCCCGAAGCGACGCAGTCGGAATCGCGATACTAACCCTGCGCGAGACTCCGCCAGGCGGACGCTCCAGTTGTCGTACTGATGCTCTCGTATACTGGGCCGCGCAGTTATGGCCAATCCCCACCACGTGGTCGTCATCGCGTTCGAAAACCGGTCGTTCGACCACATGCTAGGTTTCGTGCCGCCGGCCGGCGCGTTGACTGGGCAGGAGTCCAACCCCGTCAATCCAGCGGACCCCGCCTCAGAGCGGGTGGCAGTCACCCGGCTCGCGGGACCAATCACCAGCATCGATCCGAACCACAGCCTCGAGGCGGTCGACGAGCAAGTGTTCGGCGCGAGCGTCGAGCAGCCGGATCCTGCGCCAATGAACGGCTTCGTGAGCAGCTACATCAAAAATGTCGGTGGTGACGTGGCAAAGGGCAAGGCGATCATGGACTGTCACTCGCCTGAGTCCGTTCCCGTGCTGGCGGGGCTGGCGAAGAACTATCGCGTGTGCACCCGCTGGTTTTCTTCCGTGCCAGGCCAAACCTGGCCGAACCGCTTCTTCATGCATGCGGCGACCTCACGCGGGCTGGTGACCAACGACCCGCTCGACGAAGACGCGCCCACCATCTTCGACAAGCTTGATGCAAAGCAGTCCTGGCGAATCTACGCCGGAGACGTTCCGCAGAGCCTTTCGATCGAAAGCCTGGCCGCCAGATTCGTGCTGGAGCACCTTAAGGCGCCACAGGATCGCCACTTCCACACGCTGGCGCAGTACTTCCGCGACCTGACCGAGGGAACGTTGCCGGCCTACTCCTTCATCGAGCCACAATACTTCAATACAGCCTTCGGACAGGCCACAGATCAGCATCCACCCCACGACATTCGGCTGGGTGAGGCGCTGCTCGGGCACGTCTACAACAGCCTGTTGGCCAGCACCTACTGGCAGGACAGCCTGCTGCTAGTCCTGTTCGATGAACACGGTGGCTTTTTCGATTCGGTACCGCCACCCCGCGGAGTGGCGGCCCCGGATGCGTTTGTCGCATCCCAGCCAGCGTTCGACTTTACCCGCCTGGGGCCGCGCGTACCGGCAGTCGTGGTCTCGCCCTGGGTCGAGCCGGGCGTGGATGTGACCCAGTATGAGCATGCGTCCATTCCGGCCACCCTGAACGCCCTGTTCGAGCTTGGTTCTGCCAATTTTCTCACCAAACGCGACGCCGCGGCCAACGCGTTCAACACAAATTTGTCGCTCACTTCTGCGCACGGGTTGCTTGGCGCGTTTCAGGCCGACACGGCTACCGCACCGCCGCTCGAACAGCTCGCGCCGCCAGCCGCTCGGCTGCCTGACACCCGAGCAGCGCTTCAGACGGTTCTGGATGTGAAGGGTACGGCGCCGCTGTCGAGCTTTTCGTCACATCAGCGGCGGCTGCTCGAGCTCTCGAGCAGCCTGATGCACGATCTGGGCTAGCCGGGCTTCCCGGGTTAAAGCGAAAGACCGACGCGGGGGGAGGTTGCGTCGGTCTTTCGAGTTGCGGGTCTGGCCAGGGGAGTAGCCAGGGCCCGCATATGTTTCGCGACTGCCCGGGGGAGGGCGGCGCCGCGATCAACTTCACTGTAGCACTGGCTCGTGCCAGCCGGGCACGGGCAATGGTGCCGGTCGGCAGTGGGGATTCTTCCTACGTCGTCAGAGCCTGCGGCCCGTCTTCTGCACGACGCACGCGACGTTCATTGGGACGATGGCGAGCTCGAAGGACCGGGTACCCCAGTCCCAGGATCAGGCCGAAGCAGAGCTCGCGAGCGGCCTCCGTCAGCACGGCGACGGGCGCCAACTGCATAGCGTCTTGCATCTGCGTCAGCAGCGGCGCCAACAATGTGCCGCCCACGATGAAGGGCACCAGCGCAAACGACATCCCACGCACGGCATCTGGGCCCGGCAGCCGCGGCTCGGCCCACACCGCATACACCGCGCCCCAGCCCAGGCCAGCGATCAGGGGCACGGCCAGCCACAGCACGCCGCCCGTGGCATCGCGCGCGAGCGCGCGCGACAGCTCGCCAATATCGTCGGACAGCGCGCTGTTCGGCAATCGCCACGCCAGATCGGCCGTGATCACGACCACCAGGTCGAGGCTGAGCAGGGCGCCGAGCGTAGCCAGCACGCCTGCCAGGAAGCCTACCCGCGCGCGGTGCCACGGCCATAGGTATGGGCGCGGCATCGGATGCGGCAATCCACGCCGAATGAGAAGCAGCGCACCGATCAGCAGGAGCAACGGCAAGCCCGACCCAATCATGGCGACCGGCAGGTGCAACGCTTCGATGAGGCCGAACACGGCCGGCCCGGCGAAGTAGCCGATCAGCGTATAGCCGACGATATACACCAGGCCCCCAGCGGCCATGGCCGGCAGGAACACGCGAAACGGGACGTTGAAGATGCCGCAGGCTATGGCCGTGAGCACACGCAAGCCTGGCAGCAGGCGGCCCAGGACGACTGCCAGAGCGCCGTGACTGTTGAGCTGCGCCTCGGCGTGATCCAGCTTGCTCGGGCTAATGCCGATGAAACGGCCATACCGCTCCACCACGCCTCGACCAACGCGACGGGCGAGCAGGTACAGGAGCATCGACCCAAGGACGGTGCCTGCCTCCATCGCGGCGATCACCTGCCACAGGACGATGCCCCCCTCGCGAGCGCGCACGCCCAGGGTGAGCATCAGGAAATCGCCCGGGACGGGGATCGGCACACCCGCCTCTTCCACAGCCAGGTACACGAACGCAGCCAGCACCCCATGCGACACCAGGAATGCGTCGCCGGCATCGCGCATGACATCCCACCAGTTCATGAGATCCTTCTTTCTACCCTAGCCGCGGACGTCATCGCACTTCAATCATGCCTTGGCGCCGCCCGAAGCGGTAGAGTCCAGCCATAGCCACCAGAGCAGTACCGCATGTATTGGTCCTCAACGCGGGTTCAAGCAGCCTGAAATGGACCGTCCTGGATGCTGACACGGAAGCGACGCTCACCCAGGGGAGCACGTCCTGGCAAGGAACGGAGGGCGGCCGGCACGAGGCCGCCTTGCGAGCAGTCCTAAGCGATCTGCCACACGTCGACGCAGTTGGCCATCGCGTGGTCCAGGGTGGGGTGAGGTTGCGCGAAGCGGTGGTGCTCGACGACCGCAACCGTCAACTGATCGCCGACCTGGCCGAACTGGCGCCGCTTCATAACCCAGCCGCGCTGGCAGGTATCGAGGCTGCGGTGGCCGCGCTACCCCAGGTTCCGCAGGTGGCCGCGTTCGACACCGCGTTTCACGCCACGATTCCCGAACCCGCCGCACTGTATCCCGTCCCGTGGGAGTGGACTCAGCGCTGGGGCCTGCGACGGTTCGGCTTTCACGGCCTGAGCGTGCAGTATGCCGTGCGGCGAACTCGGGAGCTGCTGGGAACGCTGCCGCGTTGCCTGGTCGTGTGCCATCTCGGCTCGGGCTGTTCTGTCACAGCGGTTCTGGAAGGCCGCTCAGCCAATACCAGCATGGGCCTGACGCCTATGGAAGGGCTCATGATGGCCCGGCGCAGCGGATCCGTTGATCCCGGGCTACTGCTCTACCTGGTGCAGCATGCAGGCATTACTTTGACTGACCTGGAGCGTGGTCTCAATGAGGACTCCGGGCTGTTCGGGGTCTCGGGTGTCTCCGCAGACTGGCGGGCCGTTGTGGCGGCAGCGACAGCAGGCAATCCACGCGCCGCACTCGCCCGAGCGATGTTTCTACACCGGCTGGTTGCTGCAGTCGGCGCCATGACCGCCACGTTGGGTGGCCTCGACGCGCTGGTCTTCACCGGCGGCATCGGCGAAAACAGCGCCGAGGTGCGCCAGGCAGTCGTGGACGCACTCAGTTTCGCCGGAGTGCGGCTTGCAGTGTCGACCGACCCAACGGGTCCAGATAGCGGAGATAGGGACCTCGCGGCGAGCGATTCGAGAGCGCGGGTGCTGGTGCTTGCTGCCCGCGAAGACCTGACCGTTCTCGCCGACGTGCGGCGCCTGGTGCTTTCAAAGGGAGACTCAGGATGCGTGCGCCGCGGCGGCCAGGGTGGCAGCTTCAGTGCCTTCGGTAACCGTCGGTAAGAACCGGTAGCCTCGGCCTGGCACGGTGGCGATGAAGCGTGGCTCGCGCCAGCCGTTCTGGAGGCGCGCGCGTAGGTTTCGAATCTGGCGATCGACGACGTTGCTCTCGGCCACGTAGTCCACGCCCCACAGCGTGTCGAGGATCTCCTCACGGGTGACCACGCGCCCAGCGTTGGCCGCCAACAGGTACAGCAGGCTCTGCTCCAGACTGGTCAGATGAAGCTCGGAAGTGCCGGCCCGGACAGTGCGCTTGAGGATGTCTATCTCGAGGTCGCCGATCTTGATGACGGGTGTAAACGTCACGGCGTCGCTGTACGACCGGCGCAGGAGCGCGATCACACGCGCGAGCAACTCCTCGGGCGCAAAAGGCACCGTCAGGATGTCGTCGACGCCAGCCTCGAAGGCAGCCAGCTTGTTTCTCAGATCACCCCGCCGGGTCAGGCCGATCACCGGCAAGCGCCCGTTGCCGGCTACCCTGGCGTTGAGGAGCGTGACAATGCGAGTGCCGTCGAGGTCCATGTCGAGGATAACCAGATGTGGCTGCCAGTCGGCGACGATAGACTCGACCTCAGCTGCGGTGGCGACAGCCCGCGTCGAATAGACGCCGTGATTGAGGGTGAGCTTGATGAGCTCGGCGAGCATAGGCCGCTCGAGAAACACAAGCACCCGGGCTGGGCCGCGGGCCGGCCAGCGGGTTGCCTGATGTCTAGTGTTGACGGAAGTAGTCACGACTCGCCTGCGCGATGCCTCGGAGTATACAGCCTGCACGATGAGCTTGGTACACTGTTGGGTACGCATCCTCGCCATCTGTGTGCGGCGCCGGGCGCCGAATGGCGCTCCGCTAGGTAGGTGTCCCCGATGACGATTGTTTCTTCCTCCGCCCGACGGAGTGTGCTTGGCCTGTTCGACGCCCAGTTCGGGCTGCTGCAAAAGGCATTGGTTCTGACGATCGTGGTCGTGCCTTTCCTGGCGACTGCTTTCGCCATCCTGCAGCTCTGGGGCCGAGCCGTCGGCTGGCGGGACTTAGCCTTACTTGCCGGCCTGTATATCCCTATCTCGCTGGGCGTCACGGCCGGCTTTCACCGCATGTTGACTCACCGCAGCTTCAGAGCCCATCCGGCCGCGCGGGCGACCATTCTGATTCTGGGTTCGATGGCGGTCGAAGGTGCGGCGATCGGTTGGGCAGCCAACCACCTCAAGCATCACGCCCTGTCTGACCAGCCAGGTGACCCGCACAGTCCAGCGGACGGACTCGTACATGCCCATCTGGGATGGCTCTTCAACCTGGAGCAGGCGGATCCGGCGATCTATTGTCGGTCGCTGCTGAGAGACCCGGTAGTCGTGTTCGTCGACCGCACCTTTCTGGTGTGGGTGGCTCTGAGCCTGGTCATTCCGTTTGCATTGGGCGGCTGGACCGGCTTGCTATGGGGCGGCCTGGTCCGCATGTTCTTCGTCCACCACGTGACCTGGAGTGTAAATTCGGTGTGCCACACCTTTGGGCAGCGTGCGTTCGCCACCACCGACCGAAGCCGGAATCAGTGGACCGTCGGCCTGCTCGGAATGGGTGAGGGATGGCACAACAATCACCACGCGTTCCCGCGCTCGGCGATCCACGGCCTGGACCGCTGGCAGCTCGACGCATCCGCATGGCTCATCACTGGCCTCGAGCGGCTGCGCCTGGTCACCGACGTGCAGCGCATCGCCCCTGAAGCGCTGGCGCGCAAGCGGCTGGCTCCGTAAACGGCAGAGCGAGAACTTGACATTTGAGACTATCTGCCATCGAATGCGGCGTAGGGGAGCTATCGAACCGCTTTAGAAGCTCGTAGCACGTCGGGCGAGGCCCCGTCCCCCAAGACAGAGAGGTCAAACATGACGTACACGAGCTTGCGGTCCGCAACGACGCTCCTGGCCGCGCTGACACTCGGGCTATCGGCGTGTGCACCTGGCGCGCCACCTGCTGCCACCAGCGCACCCGCTGCAGCAGCCACGACCGCGCCGGCGGCGCCTGCCAAACCGACGACCGCCCCTGCCGCCGCTGGCACAACCGCGCCAGGGGTAGCCTCACCGGTTGCTTCAGCTTCGGCGGTGGCTTCACCCTCGTCCTCAGCGGCTGCGCCCTCGCCGTCGGCGGCTGCGGCCGCAGCCGCCAAGCCCACGAGTGCGCCTGCCGCGGCAGCCGCGGCGCCGTTCGCCATACCTGCAGACGCCGCGTCGCCCGAACAGCAGGTGTATGTCCAGGCCTACGACAACACCGCGGACTTCACGACGCTCGACTTCTGGCAACAGTCCGTCTACGGCCGGGCTGGCGCCACCAGCGATTTGATGACTGAGCCGCTGGTGCGGCTCAACAAGAACTTCGAGCTCGTGCCAGCCGTGGCCCAGAAGTGGAGCGTTGATTCGACCAACCTGGTGTGGACGTTCAACCTCGATCCCAACTTGATCTGGTCGGACGACACTCCGGTGACAGCCGACGACTATGTCGCCACGTTCCGCTTTGGCGCCGACCCCAAACACGCCTGGGACTTCACCTGGTTCTTCGGCGGTGTCATCAAGAACTGGGACGACGTCGTGGCCGGTAAACAACCCGTAGATGCTCTCGGCGTCACGGCGGTGGATGCGCATACCTTGCAGATCACCACTCAGCAACCCGCGCCGTACATCCCAGCGATGATGCTGTACAGCCAGGGCCTGCAGAAAAAGGCCCTCGAGGCGCATGGCGGTTTGTACAACTCCGACCCGGCCACTTCCGTTTCTGACGGGCCATTTATCTTGAAGTCGTGGGTCAAGGGCGACCGATTGGAGTTCGACGCCAACCCGAAGTACAAGGGCACCAACAAGCCGATCATCCAGAAGGTCATCAACATCGCCGGCTGACAACGAGATCATCGGCGCCGACCCGCAACTGACAAAAGAGACCCACCCCCACTACGGCGATTTTCGGACCGACTACCTGTTTTTCGACACCCAGAACCCGCCGTTCAACAATCTCAAGGTCCGCCAGGCTTTCAGCCATCTGATCCCGCGCGACGACCTCATCAAGCAAATCATCAAGCCGAGCCAGGGCATACCCGCGTATTCGTTCCTGATGCCGGGCTTCCCAGCCGCCAACTCGGCTGGCCTGAAGGACATTCAGAGCTACGACCCGGCGTTGGCCAAACAGCTGCTGGCGGACGCCGGTTACCCGGGCGGGGCTGGCTTTCCCAAGCTGACGTTGTGGCTGCGCAACGAGGCGCAGGTGCGCCAGTCCGTCGCTCAGGCCATAGCCGCTTCGCTCAACCAGAACCTGGGCATCAGCGTGGACGTGTCCAATAAAGAGAACAAGACCTTCACCGACGCGATGAACGCCAAGCCACCCCAGATCCAGTTCGGCATGGTCTCATACGGGTTCGACTTCCTGGATCCGTACAACATGCTCAGCGTGTGGTTAGGCGATGGCCGCCACAACTGGAAGAACGCCGACTTCGACCAACAGGTCAAAGCCGCCGCATCGTTCACGGGCGATCCGGCCACGCGCGTCAAAATGTTTCAAGACGCAGAGAGACTGCTGGTTTCGGATGTTGGGGGAGTCTTCATCTACCACCGCACCGTGGCCGACCTCTACAAGCCATATATCAAGGGCAGTGAACTGGAGCCTGACAAGAATGGCTTCGCGGCCATGCACTGGCCCGGCTTCGCAAATATGAGCACGCTGGTGGGCTCCGTCTACATCTCCAAGGACGTCGCCAGCTCGGGCCGCAAGCAGCCGTAGCAACCCGTCTGGGCCGGAGGAAGTCGCGGCGGTGGGAGATGGTGGGGAGCAGGCGAGCATGCAGCGCGCGTGGCTCCGGTTGTACGTCCGGGAGAGAGCAGCCCAGCACGGCGCGAGCGCAGCGAAGCGGGCCAGCATACGGCGCGGGGCTCCGTCCGACGTCCGAGCTAAGCTGACGGCAGCTGACTGATGGTTGTCTACCTGCTCGGGCGGCTCGCTGGGATCGTGGTCGTGTTCGTCATCGTGTCGGTGCTTGCGTTCGTGCTCATGCACTCGGTGCCTGGCGGCCCGTTTGACGAGACCAATCAGCCGCTGCCGCCGGCAGCCAAAGAAAACATCCTGCACAAGTACGGGCTCGATCGGCCACTCTACGAGCAGTACTTCAACTACATGGGCAGCGCGCTCCACGGCGACTTTGGGATTTCGTTCCAGAGCCCGACGGAGACCGTCATCCAGCTCATAAGCCGCGCCTGGCCGACCAGCATGCAGCTTGGCGGCCTGGCCATCCTGCTGGCGTTCGCGGTGGGCCTCAGCGCCGGCATTCTTTCGGCGGTGTACCAGAACACGTGGATTGACTACGTGGTGACGTTTGTATCGGCTCTGGGAATTACGGTGCCCAACTTTGTGATCGCGCTGTGGCTGTTGCTCGTATTTGCCGTGGGCCTGGGCTGGCTACCCACCGGCGGCTGGCCGAGTGGCCCGGGCAGCGACCTCAGGACGATCATCATGCCCGTCATCACCCTGGCGCTCGGACCATCGGCCCTGGTGGCCCGCTATACCCGTTCGAGTCTGGTCGAGGTGCTGCACGCCGAGTACGTCCGCACGGCGCGCGCCAAGGGGCTGATGGAGCAGGCGGTCGTGCTCAAACATGCGCTCAAGAACGCCCTTATTCCCCTGATCACCATCCTCGGGCCGCAAATTCCCAACCTGATCACCGGCACGATTTTCGTGGAGGTGATCTTCCGGGTGCCCGGGCTGGGCAAGTTCTTCGTGAGCAGCATCTATTTGCGCGACTACCCGATGATCATGGCGACCATGCTGCTGGTGGCCACCCTGTGGAGCTTTACGTACCTCGCCAGCGACCTGCTGTATACGGTCGTGGATCCCCGCGTGCGACTGTTTGGCAAGTCCACGTGAGCGCAGTCAGCGTCGGCGGCGTCGTCGGCCAACCGGTCACGTCCGTTACGCGGGCGCCGGCCACGCTGTGGCGCGACGCTGGCCGCCGCTTCAAACGCAACAAGCTCGCGGTTGGCGCTCTGTGCGTGATGCTCGGGCTAATTCTGACAGCCATCTTTGCCGACGTCATCGCACCGGCGCGGTACGATTTTTCCGTACTCTCGGATGCCAACCAGTTCCCCAGCCGCCAGCACCTGGCCGGAACCGACGGCGTGGGACGCGACTTTCTGAGCCGGCTCATCTTTGGCGCGCGCGTGTCACTGACCGTGGGCCTGTCGGTGCAGGCGATGGCTGTTTTGATTGGCTTGACGTTAGGCACGCTGGCTGGCAGCTTCAGTGGCTGGGTCGACTACGTGGTGATGCGCTTCGTCGAGGTATTCACCGCTATCCCGATCTGGCTGTTCGCGCTGTTCCTCATTTCGGTGTGGCGGGGCCTCGACGCGTTCAACGGCAACGGGCTGATCAACGTCATCGTGGCCATCGGGTTGATCAGCTGGATCGACATCTGCCGGTTGACCCGGGCGCAGCTCTTTTCGCTGCGCGAAAAGGAGTTCGTGCTTGCCTCTCACGCCATGGGCGCCGGCCGCTTTCACATCGCCCTGCGCCACATGCTGCCAAATGCCCTGGCCCCGCTGATCGTCGCGGTCACCCTGGGCGTTCCAACAGCAATCTTTACCGAGGCCGGCCTCAGCTTCCTGGGCTTTGGCATCAACGATCCGCTGCCCAGCTGGGGAAAGATGGTGGCAGACTCGCTCGGCTACGTGCGCGTGTACTGGTAC
>JBPCIO010000353.1:0-9156 GCA_051006215.1 Chloroflexota bacterium | reverse complement strand
ACCCTGCTCGCGGGCGGGCTCAGCCATTTTGTGTTCATGCCCTATGCCCATCGGGCGGGTATGAGCCGGTCGTTGAACTACTGGGTGGCGAATGTGCAAGCCACGTATGCGCCGCACGCGATTGGGTTTGGGACATTTCATCCGGACGACGACGCCATGCTCCCGGAGCTTGTCGACGAAGCCTTTGTTCAGCTCGGGTTACGTGGAGCTAAACTGCATCCCCAGGTAGGTCGGTTTGGGGTCGACGATCCGCGCCTGGACGCGCTGTACGAACGTGCAATCGAATATGGAGCGCTGCTGCTGATTCACGCAGGTCGCCGCCCCGAGCCGAATGAGCACGTTGGGTCGATTCCATTCGGGCGGCTGATGCGCCGGCATCCACGTCTCAAGGTCGTGGTCGCGCACGCGGGCGCAGATGAGTTCGATGCGTTCTTCGACCTGTGTGGCGTGTACGAGGGCGTGTATCTGGATACGGCGATGGTGTTCAACAACTTTCTCGGGGGCCCACCGCCCATCGGCAGGGTAATCGAGTTTCAAGATCGCGTGGTCTTTGGTAGCGACTTTCCCCACATTCCGTATCGTTTCGAAACGGCGATCCAGAGCATTTTGGACCTGAGACTTGGTCGGACGCTCGAAGAAAAGCTGTTGTTCACCAATGCCGCGCGCTTGTTGGGACTCGATCTCGCGTCTGGAGCATAGTTGCCGCGTAGTCACTGCGGAGACCTTCCTCGATCAGCCAGCCATTGTCCTGCAGATGCAAGACCGTGCACATAGTGTGCTCGATGCTGCGACTGCAGTCGGCGCAGTTTGGCGTTCTGGGTGCCGGAGTCGCCTCGCGTACCTGAATTTGCACTGTCAGTCTCCTGTAAAGAGGGAGGCAGTTCGCGTGCCGGAACGCGGCGTTCTTAACGATGGCCTGTTTCCTGACGATGAGCCGGGAGCGCATACTCACAGGACTGTGCAGATAGCGGCTCCTTTCCCACGGCCCGTGCGCCGGTTGCTGGTCGGGGGTAGCCCCGGCGCGAGGCTTGTTCTGCTGGGCGTGTTGCTAGTGGCAGTCGTGGCCGGGGTTGGGGTTGTCATCTATCAGCACTTCTTCGCGCCGATTGTTGCTGCGCCTGCCGGTCAGGTCGTACCTGTGCAACGCAGCAATGTCGCTGCTACGGTCAGCGCCACCGGCAGCGTCGTCGCCACCAAACAGGCCAAACTCGTCTTTACCAATACTGGTCATATCAAGGACATTCTGGTCAACGTGGGCGACCACGTGACGGCCGGCCAGCCTCTGGCGCGCCTGGTTTCAGACACGGCCCAGGTGAAACTCGATACTGCCAGGTCGCAGTTGACCACCGCTCAGCTCAAGCTGCAGCAGTTGACCGAGACTGCTACCCCCGAGGACGTTGCAGCTGCTCAAGCGGCCTACGACGCCGCTACCGCCAAGCTGAGCGACTTGCAAACGGGTCCTACAGCGGCGGATTTACAGACGGCGCAGGCTGCGGTTGTGCAGGCGCAGGCCAGCCTCGACGAGACGAACGCCAAACTGCAGACGCTGCTCGCGGGCGCGACCAGCTCGGACCAGGCTGGCGCGCTGGCGGGCCTCGTCAGCGCACAGGATGCGCTTGCCGCGGCGCAAGCCAAGCTCGATCAGCTGCAGGCCGGTCCAACCACCGTTGACGCCACCACGAACCAGGCAGCTGTCACGGATGCCAGTTCCACATTGCGCTCGGCTCAGGCCAAGCTCGACCAGCTTCAGGCTGGCGCAACACCCGCCGACCTGACCGCGAGCCAGGCTGTTTTCGACAAGGCGGAAGCCGACGTGAGCAACGCCCGAGTCAAACTCGAGCAGACAAAGCTCAATGCGCCGCTGCCAGCGGATGTCGTGCAGGCACAGTCCGGGCTCGCCGCCGCCGAATCCAAGCTGCACGCGGCACATCAGAGCCTCGATCAACTGACCGCTCAGCTCGAACAAGCAAATGCCGATCTTGCCGGCCAGCAGTCCTCGCTGAGTTCTTCGATCAAGGCGGCCGATCAAACGTGCAGCAAGCTGGGCGGTAGCTCAGCCGAGTGCGCCCTGGCTAGATCGAAGGTCGACGCGCAGCAATCGACCATTCTGAAGGCCGAACAGCAAGTGAAGCTCGTCAGTGGCAGCGGTTCGTGGGATCAGCTGGCAGCGCGCAAGGACCTGCTTGCAGCACAGTCGGCCTACGATGCTGCTGCTGCCAGCCTCAAACAGGTCGAAGCTGCCCACGCTGCTGGGGTGGACTTGATTGCTGCGCAGACGGCGTACGACACTGCCGTTTCACAGCTCACCAGCGCCCGCGCGAAACTCGACCAGGTTCGCGCCGGCGCAACCAGCGTCGACCTCATTGTGGCTCAGTCGGCCGTCGAGCAGGCTAAGACGGCGCTTGCCACTGCTCGCGCCAAGTTGGATCAGACACTGCAAGGCGCCACCGACGCGGACACGGTCGCGGCCACGACGGCGGTGCAGACGGCCCAGGCCAACGTCGACTCGGCTCAAGCCAAGCTGGATGGGCTCGGCGTTGCCACGCCGCAGGATGCCCAGTCCGCGCGTTCGGCTCAGGCGAGCGCCCAAGCCGGGCTGCAAACGGCGCGGGCCAAGTTGGCGCAGCTGCAAACCGGACCGACCCAGACCGATCTGGAAACGGCCAGGAGCGGCGTAGCCGGGGCCACGGCTGCCCTGGCCAGTAAGTCGGGCAGCGCCCGCCAGAGCGATATCGCCCTTCAGCAAGAGGCCGTGCATCAGGCCCAGCTCACTCTCCAGCAAGCCCAGATCGATGCCGACAACAACACCCTGACGGCGCCTTTTGACGGAACGGTAGCTGCAGTCAACGGCAACCCGGGCGAAGTGGCGCCGACCGGAGCGACTGGCTTCATCTCGCTGGTCGATCCGAGAGAAGTCCGCGTCGACGTTACGGTTGACGAGACCGATGTGGCCAGGGTCGCCGTGGGCAAAGCCGCCACCCTCACCTTCGACGCCATCCCCGGTCGTCCGCTCCGCGGCAAGGTTCTGTCTGTCTCGCCCAACGGCACGCTCTCTCAGGGCGTGGTGACGTACCCAGTGTCGATCAGCCTCGACACTCGCAACCAACTGCTCCCAGGCGGTCTGACTGCATCCGCGACGATCATCATCGACGAAAAGAACGACGTGCTGGTCGCGCCTGTGCGGGCAGTGCGCCGTCAGGGTCGCGACCAGGTCGTCGAGGTTATGGGCGCCGATGGGAAATCGGTTATGCGCACGGTCAAAACAGGCGTCCAGAGCGACCAATTCGTCGAGATCGCCGAAGGGCTGCAGGAGGGCGATCAACTGGTGGTTCAGGGCACCACGACACGCGCCCCGACCGGTGGCGGTCCGAGCGTGCCGGGCGTTGGTGGTCGTCCAGTCCAGGTCGGTCGATGAGCATCCAGATCGTCGGCGTCTCCAAGACGTACCGCATGGGCGCGATCGAGGTCACCGCGCTGGCCGGGGTAAGCCTGGCGATTGCCGACGGCGAGCTGGTAGCGATTATGGGCCCGAGCGGCTCGGGCAAGAGCACGCTTATGAACATTTTGGGCTGCCTGGACGTGCCCAGCACTGGCAGTTACCGCCTTGACGGTGAGGAAGTCGGACGCCTCAAGGACGATCAGCTTGCCGTGGTGCGGAGTCGAAAGATTGGGTTCGTCTTTCAGCAATTCAATCTCCTGGCTCGAACGCCGGCGGTCGAACAGGTCGAGCTCCCGATGGTCTACGCGGGCGTTCGAGATCGCCGCGCGCGGGCGCTGGCGGCGCTCGAGGCGGTTGGTCTCGCCGACCGAGCGCAGCATAGGCCGACGGAGCTATCCGGGGGCCAGCAACAGCGTGTCGCGATTGCCCGTGCCCTGGTCAACGAGCCGTCGATCATCCTGGCCGACGAGCCGACCGGGGCCCTGGATACGCGCACCAGTGCTGAAATCATGACCATCTTCCAGCGTCTGAACCGTGAACGCGGACTCACGGTCATCTTTGTCACTCATGAGCCAGAAATTGCCTATCACACGCGGCGCATCATTCATCTCAGGGATGGCCTGATCACCACTGACGAGCATGTACCCGACGCTCAATTTCGGAGCGCTATCCCTCCAGCCGACATGCTCGCACTGGGGTGAGCTCTGTGCGGGTTGCGCTGCGCGCCCTGGGTGCCAACAAGCTGCGCACGACGCTGACCATGCTGGGCATCATCATCGGCGTATCGGCAGTCATCGCCTTGATGTCCATCGGGCGTGGCGCACAGGCTCAGGTCACCTCGCAAATTCAGAGTCTGGGCACCAACCTGCTGTTCATTCGGCCGGGCGCCACCAAAGACCAGGGTGTTCGCAGCACGGCGGGCAACGCGGCCACGCTCACCCTCGAGGACTCCGACGCCATCGCTACGTTGCCGAACGTTGTGGCCGCCGCCCCTGAACTTGGCACGAGCGCGCAGATGCTGGCGAACGGGCAGAATGTGAGCTCTCGCGTCACTGGCGTAACTGACGTCTACGCAAGTGTGCGCAACACCACCGTGGCCGACGGCGATTGGATCTCGAAGGCCCAGGTGGACGGACGCTCCAGCGTCGTCGTGCTTGGCGATAGTGTGGCTAAGACCCTGTTCGCGGATTCAGAGCCGGTCGGTCAGAACGTACGTATGAGCGTCGGCGGTCGCACGGGCACGAATTTTCGGGTCATTGGGGTGACTGAAGCGAAGGGCGGCAGTGGACTCGGGAACACCGACGACCAGGTCTACGTCCCCATCAGCACGGTAATGGCACGCTTGTTCGCTCAGCGCACAACCCGCGGCGCGCCGAATGTCAGCACTGTCAACGTGCAGATCGCTTCCGAGTCAATCATGGACGACACCGTTTCCCAAATCGGCGATCTGCTTCGAGCGCGGCACAAAGTGGCCCAGGACGACTTCACGGTCCAGAGCCAGCAGGATTTTCTGAATACGTTCAATCAGATCGCCGGTACCTTCACCCTCCTGCTTGGCGCCATCGCCGGAATTTCTCTCGTGGTCGGCGGAATTGGCATCATGAACATCATGCTGGTGAGCGTTACGGAGCGGACCCGTGAAATTGGAATCCGCAAAGCCGTCGGCGCTCGACGCCGGGACATCCTCTCGCAGTTCCTTGTGGAAGCCATGGTTGTGAGCATCCTGGGCGGCGCGATCGGGATCGCCATCGGAAGCGGACTGGCCGCCGCTATCAGCCAGGTGCAGGTGCCTGGGCAGGGTGGCGGAGCGCCCTCCAATCTGCAAACCCAGGTCGGCCTCGACTCGGTGATGCTGGCGTTCTTCGTCTCGGCGGCGATCGGTCTGTTCTTTGGCATTTACCCGGCAACACGCGCCTCACGGCTCAACCCGATCGAGGCGCTGCGCTACGAGTAACCATGACCACGGTGCTGATCGCGGACGACGAGAAAAACATCCTCCAACTTGCCCGTATGTATCTTCAGGCCGAGGGTTTCACCGTGGAAACGGCAGGCAACGGTCGGGAGGCGCTGGAAAAGGTGCGGCAGGTCAAGCCAGACCTGCTGGTACTCGATCTGATGATGCCCGAGATCGACGGCTGGGAGGTCTGCCGCCGGCTGCGCAAGGATAGCGACCTCCCGATCATCATGCTCACGGCCCGCGGCGACGACGTCGACAAGATCGTTGGCCTCGAGCTTGGCGCGGACGACTACATGACCAAGCCGTTCAATGCCCGCGAGCTCGTCGCCCGGGTCAAGGCTGTCTTACGGCGCTATTCGGCTGGCAAGGCGCCCGAAAGGACCCTTCAGGTTGGGGATCTGCGCATTGATCCCGAACGTCACGAAGTGACCATCGGCGAACGTACCGTCGAGCTTCGGCCGAAAGAGTTCCAGCTCCTGACGACCCTGGCCCGCAACCCGGGCGTTGTCTTCGACCGCGAGCGCTTGCTCAAGCTCGCGTGGGGTTACGATTACTATGGGGACTCGCGAACCGTGGACGTGCATGTGACCTGGCTGCGCGAAAAGCTGCGTGAGAGCTCTGCCCGCATCCAGACCGTCTGGGGCGTCGGTTACAAACTCGTCGAGGCTGAGCCAGGCGAGGGGGCGCCCGTCCGCCGCAGGCGCGCATGAAGCTCGCCAGATTGCTCCACCTCAGCGTGCGAAACTTAGCGCAGCAGCGTGCCTGGGACAAGACCAGTTCCCAGCGCCAAGGAACTCAGCGCGCGAGCCTCATGCCACTTCCGTTTGCGACCCTACGCGCCAACCTGATCGCCGCGTTCGTGGCCGTCATCGCGGTGTCGCTGCTGCTAGCCAGCGGGACATTTGCGTATCTCTTGCGCGAATACCAGGTGGATCGGGAACGCAGCCGCCTCGAGGACGTGGCCGGGATCTACATGGTTCGGGTTGTCCGGATGGCCCGCGATGGCGCGTCGCTGCAGGGGATTTCTGGACAGATCGATCAGAGCGCTGCCGACGCGGGCGTGCGTTTGCTGCTCCTCGACGACCGGGGCGGTGTCCTACACGACACCGAAAACAATGCATTCGCCGGGCGCACGTTCTCCCTGCCGCCTGTCCCGGGCCGCCGTCCAAATGTGTCCCAGAGCATTGTCGGCGACAGAGTCTTCACTGTTGCATCCTTTCCCGACCTGACACTGCGCATCGCGGTCGTCTCATCCGAACAATCACTCACCAACGCCTGGTGGGACACGCTTCCGCGTCTGTCCGTGGCCGCGCTGAGCGCCCTGCTGGTCTCGATCGCGATCGCCTGGTGGCTGGCCTCCACGATCACCCAGCCCATGGTCCAGATCACCCGCGCGTCGGAAGAGATGGCGCGCGGCAACCTCGACCCACACCTCACGCTGCCGGAAACCGCGGACGAAGTCGGTCGGTTGTCCAAGGCCTTCACCACCATGGCGCACGAAGTGGCCCGCTCGCACCAGACCACGCGCGACCTGGTGGCAAATGTCAGCCATGATCTGCGAACACCGCTGACGTCGATAAGTGGGTTTGCGGGTGCGCTCGTGGACGGCACGCTGTCTGGAGCCGAGGGTGCGAAGGAGGCTGGCCGCATTATCGGCGAGGAAGCCGAGCGCATGCGACGCTTGATCGAGGATCTCCTGTACTTGGGCCGCATCGAGTCGGGCGACCTATCGTTGCAACACGATCCCATCGACCTGGCCGAGCTGGCTCGAGCTTCACAGGCGCGGTTCCTGTTTCGGGCCCAGGAGGGTGGCATCAATTTCGAGGTCTACGCGCCCGAGGCTGTGGGTATCCTGGGCGACCCACATCGCATCGGTCAGGTGCTCGACAACCTGGTCGAGAACGCGTTCAAATACACCCCGCCGACCGGCACCGTCGCGGTGACGGCTCGTCTCGAGGGCGCCCGGCCGAGCGGCAGCCGCCCCTCGCGTACCCCACGCACGGCTCTGCTGAGCGTGCACAACACGGGTTCGTACATCGCGCCCGACGAGGTTGAACGAGTGTTCGAGCGCTTCTACCAGGTCGACAAGGCGCGCGCCGGCAGCGGCGGCAGCGGCCTCGGGTTGGCCATTGCGCGGGAAATCATCCAGGCCCACGGTGGAAAGATTGACATCCAGAGCGCCCCGCAGTCCGGTACGACGTTCACGGTTTCCATCCCTGCACTTGAGGCCAGCCCCTCACCACGATTAACATCAACACCGTCTGAGCCCAAGCGGCCAGCCGAGATTGCGGCGGCCCGTCGTTAGCCTCTGTCAGCCGCGCAGCCGACCGATCGCGCGACCCTCTTCAGCCTTTTTGGATATGCGCGCCTGGATTCTGTCGACTGCACTGGCTGCAACCATGCTCGGAGGTCTCCAGACCGCCGCGCTTGCAGCGCCAATTGCAACCCCGACGTCTGTCCCGGCCACCCCCACGAAGGCGGCGCCCAGCCTCACGGCCACGCAGAAGCCTGCACCCACGGCCACGCCCGTCCCGCCCACGTTAGCTCCGGTCGTGGTGCCGACTGCGACGATGCCGCCGGCGGTGCCCAAAACACCGGTTGCGCTCACGCTGGCGCCGCAGGCTCCGCTACCCGCCACGCCAGGCGCCGCCCAGCCGCAGGCACCCCAGCCTACACCCATCGTGCGGACATCGCTCACGCTCCAGGGCTCACCCACCGTGCAAGCGACCGCCCAATCTACACCTGCGACGGCTGCAGCGGGGGCGTCCCCAGGCAGTGTCATACACGGTCAGGTGTTCGTAGATACGGATGCCAGCGGCGATCGAAGCGACGGTGAGCCAGGCGTCGCCCAGATCGATCTCATGCTGACCTACCCGAACGGGCGCACACGCACAGCGCGCACGACCGACGACGGCGCGTTCAGCTTCGACAGCCTGCCGCCTGATACGTACCACGTCACGATGATCGTGCCGGGCGAGTACGTAGCTACGACTGACGCTGGTCAGGACGTTGAGGTCGGGCAGGACACGGATACCCCTGACGTACTGTTCGGACTGCTCAGCGCTCAGGCGGCCGGGCTCCAGCCCGACGGTTCTTCAGCCGCGGATCTCGCCGCCGCCGACGACGAGCAGATCATTGCACTGGCATCGGTCAGCTCGTTGCCGCTGCGCTTTGCCGAAGGACGCGACCTGATGGCGCAGGTGCAGCGGCGTGTTCTCGGCGACGGCCTGGTCTGGTTGGGCGTTCCGTTCCGGTCCCAGATCGATGGCGGTGATTTCCAGTACGTCAACTGTGGACCCGCGTCCCTGACGATGGTGCTCGCTGGCTTCGGGCTGGAGGTCGGACCATCCCAGGTCCGCGATTACCTGAACAGTTTGATTGACAACTTCAACACCGACCTGGGCACCAGCCTCGACGTCCTTTCGAGAATCGGACGCGACGCCGGGCTGACACCCATGGACCTCTACAGCGATGGCGGCGGCTACCGCAACTGGTCCACGGACGCGGTTCGCTGGCACGTTCAGCAGGGGCACCCGGTGCTCACCCTGGTGAAGTACAAGAATTTGCCCGGCCACAGCCGGTCGCTGTCCGAATTCGACCACTACATCGTGATCACCGGACTCACGCCGAATGGCTTCATCTACAACGACGGGGCCTTTGCGACGACGCTTGGCTACGGGCTCGAAATCTCGGACGTGGAGCTCGAGTATGCCTGGGACAATTCGACGATTCCGCATCACGCCCTGGCGCTGGGATTAGC
>JBPCIO010000352.1:0-8512 GCA_051006215.1 Chloroflexota bacterium | reverse complement strand
TCCACCGAGAATCGAATCTCGTAGCGCTGCTCAACAGGACGAGCGGCGGCGGTTGGTGCTCGCCGTTTGCTCATTGCTAACGGAGCTGCCGTGTCCGTGGGCGCGGGTTGCGGCGGGGCCGGGCGGGTGGCAGCGCGCACACTCCGTGCACGGGCTGTGGGCTGAGGCGCCACCGGACGGTTTCGTCTGCGTGGGCCGACAGCGGCGGGTGCAACCGGTACAACCGGCGCAACTGGTCGAACCACCTCGATCACCGCGGGTGGCTCAACCGGGGGCGCGATCGGCTGCGCTGGGGGCGTGGCGGGCGAAGCGCTCGGACTGGGGGAGTGGTGCCCATTCAGCGTCCCGGTGGTCAGGGTGTCCGCGTGGACAGGAAGCACCTCGACCAGCGGCTGCTCACGTTGCTCACAGAAGTCACACGCGCGGCCGCGAGCCCCGGTCTTTTCGCTGTTTACGCGTTCGGTACGTTTGGCTGCAGTCTCGCCTTTCAGCCGCGGCAGCGACACAAGCGCAGCGTGCCCGCAGCTGAACTCCAGCCGCGCCGGGATCACCGAGGAAATCATGAGGTATTGCTGGGCCTCCGGACCATGGATGCACCACGTGGCGCGTCGAGATCTTGCGATTGCAGCTGCGGCACTGACGCGGGGTAAGCTGGCCCCCTTTTAAAAGGACGAACCGTGCGACCCGATACCTGCATCATACTCCAATCCACGCTCCGCATGCCGCTAGCGGTGCGGACGGGGCCGCAGGACAACCAGTGTCGCCGCATCCGACCTCAGCGCGGAGAGCGAAGAGGCAACCGCAGGGTGCTTGCTCAGGACCTCGCGGATGGCTTGCTTCAGCGCACCGGTGCCGTGACCGGTGATGATCCGGACCGAAATGCTCCCGCGTTCCTGTTCCGCGAGCAGGAACGCGTTGGTCTGATTGACGGCCTGCGCTACCCGAAGTCCATGCAGGTCCAGCACCGGTTCGTCCACCGGTCGAGAATGCTATCGACTCCCGACTGGCCGGCGCACGGTCGCCGGGTGTGGATGACGCGCCCACAGGCTCGCCGTTACAGTTTGCCTATGCCAGCCACCGACGATCCGCTCCGACTGCTCGCGCGCGCGATCGAACAGTGCGGGTCCATCGTTGCCCGCGTTCGTCATGCGCAGGCAGGCCTGTCGACTCCGTGCAGTGAGTTCGATGTTCGCGCTCTGGTGAATCACACCGTGTATGACGTGCAGTTGTTTACGGCCATGCTCAAAGGACAGGAGCTCGGCTCCCCAGACGCAGATCTGATCGAGGACGACTGGGCGGCGGCGTATCAAACCGCTAGCGGCGCGCTGATGGCCGCTTGGCAGCATCGAGGTACGGCAGGCACCCTGAACACACGCATCGGCGAGTTTCCGGCTACCTGGGCGGTCCACCAGCATACGGCGGACCTCGCCGTACACGCCTGGGACATTGCAACCGCGACTGGACAGCCGACGCTGCTCGATCCCGAGGTGGGCCGAGATGCTCTCGCCTGGGCCCGCGAAAACCTCAAGCCGCAGTACCGGGGTAGGGCCTTTGGCCCCGAAGTCGAAGTGCCGGAAAACGCCCCCGTCTACGAGCGCCTGGCCGGCGTCTTCGGACGCAACCCCTTCTAAAGAACACGCTCGTCACGCTGCCTGTGGAGCCAGGTAGACGCCGCCGGCGACACTGCCTGATACTGGGCACCGGACCGTATGCCTGTGCAATCAAATCGCGGGTGGTCATACTCGCCAACTGCGTCCATGCGTCGGGTTTCCGCTTATCGCAGGCGGCCTCCTCGCAACGATAGGCGTGCGCTCGTGCCGGTGCTCGGCGCGATCGTCCGCGCGGCGCCGCTTCCACTCGCAATTGCGTTGATCGTGAGCGTGAGCTGGTATCACTTCATGTTTGCTGGCTTCGAAGTCGAAGGACTCGTGCGCGAAGCGAGTACCGGTTCACCGCTCGCCAATGCCCGCGTCGTGACGCGGACCACCGAGACGACGACGGATGCAGCCGGCAATTTTCGGCTCGAAGGAGTTAAGCCCCCCGCGCCGATCCAGGTGCAGGTCGCCGGCTACCACGCTGGCGAGACCCGCCTGGCGGACCCCAAGACGCGCGCGGTATTCGAGCTCGAGCGGGAGGAAACCATCGTCGCCCCCACGGCGGTGCCAATCGAGACGCTGGCGCCGGCGCCCACACCGCCAACGGCCTTGATCGTCCCGACCCCAACTGCCGCACCCACCCCGGATGCGTTGCTCCCGTTGCTACCGCGGTACCGAATTGTTGCGTACTACGGCAACCCACTCGCCAACCAGATGGGAGTGTTGGGAGAGCTCCCGCCGACGGACATGCTGAACCAGCTCAGCCAGCAGGTTGCCGCGATCGCCGCCGCCGACCGGACTCGAACGGTGCTGCCGGCACTGGAACTGGTCACGCCGGCTGCTCAGGCCGAGGCGGGTGAGGACGGACTCTATCGTGCGCGCATGAAACCGGAGCTTATCGAGCAAGTCGCCCAGTGGTCGGAAAGCACCAACGGGTTGTTCATTCTCGACGTTCAGCCCGGCCGCAGCAGTGTGGCCGAGGAGGTCAATGCACTGCTGCCGTTCCTGCGTCGTCCGTACGTCCAACTGGCGCTCGACCCCGAGTTCGCGATGCCCCAGAACAGGGTCCCGGGCGAGGTTGTAGGCACAATGGACGCCAGCGTGGTCAATGCCGCGATTCGCACGCTAGCCGACCTGGTGATTGCAGAACACCTGCCGCCCAAAATCCTGATCGTTCACCGCTTCACCGAAGGCATGGTCACCAATTACGCTGAGATCAGGTCAGACCCGCACGTGCAGGTTGTGGTCACGATGGACGGCTTCGGTCCGCCGGCGCTCAAGCTCGCCCAGTACGAAGAATACGTGCACAACCAGCACGTCGAGCGCGCCGGCATCAAGCTCTTCTACCACCACGATGTGCCGCTGCTCGCGCCCCAGCAAATCGTAGATCTGGACCCGTTCCCGGACGTGGTCATCTACCAGTAACACGGAGCGGGCGGAGCGCGGTGGGGCCCCGCCGGCCCAAACTACTCCGCCAGAATGCGCTTCAGTGTCTGGCGTCGGCGTTAGCCAGTCGCTGGCGAAAGAGGCCTCTATGACGCACCACGTGCGCCGAGGCGTTGCCCTGAAACTTCGGGTCCGCAAAATTGGCTGGGGGCAGGCGCTCCGGTACGTCAGCGACAAGTGCAGGGCGCACGCATTCGGCGCAGGCACTGGAATTCGTCAGCAGACGGAATGGCAGGTGGAGGATTCGAATTGCGCCAGGCGCCCATGGATGCCAGCGACGTGGTCAGCCAGCGAACAAGTTGCGGATGCAGAGTTGCGAAATGTGGCATCCGCACGGTCCGGGCGTTATGCTCCCGCAGGCGCACCCGGAATAGAGTGGCGACGACCTCCGGCCCGTCGTCGGACCGCATGTAGCCGACGGTTGTTGTGCGGCCAGCCCGCATACACGGGAGCTGGCAGGGCTATCAGATGATGCCTCCGCACGGTCCACCGCAACATCGAGCCGATCGCGGAACAGCTCCTGCAGCGGTCCCAACTGCAAGCGGTCGATCAGAAGGTCCAGTTGAAGAGGACCACGCTCACCGGCTCTTCGGCGCCCGCTGAACGGTACGTGGCGAGCGCGGCTTCGTTGTCGGAGTCGACGCCGACCCACATGCCGTAGCAGCCACGGCTGATGGCGAGGTCAGCCAATGCGGTCACGAGCCTCCGGCCGATGCCGCGGCGTTGAAACGGCTCCTCGACCGCCAGCTCGTACAGGAACATCTCCGTGCCTTTGTCGGGGTGGGTCACCTCGACGCCGGATACAAACCCAACCGGACGCTCGCCGTCCATGGCCAACAACAGGTGATGGTCTTTCGACTCCAGAAAGCGACGCGCAACGGTCTCGTGCGCGGGGCCGTCGAACAGATGCTGAGCAGCGAAAACCAGGGCTAGATCGTCGGTGCCCAGGCGGCGAATATCAACCATAGCGCTGCAGCGCTGCCTTTGCACTGTACACAGGGTCTACGGCACGCGTGTCAGTCCGTCGGTGGCGTCCCGAGCTCGCGCCCCGGCTGTTACCTGGTGGGTGCCCACCATATCGGGCACGCTAGAGGAAGTCCAGCTAAAGGGCATATACTGTCGGCCTCGCGGGCGGTTAGCTCAGCTGGTTAGAGCGCACGGTTCACATCCGTGAGGTCGAGAGTTCGAGTCTCCCACCGCCCACCGCCCACCGCCCACCGCCCACCGGACGCACGGACGGTCACCGCCCGAGAGGCTTGTGCGTCGAACGACCAGAGCGTGGGTTGGGTCAGAACCGACGGCGAGTGCGGAAGGCGTCGCGGCTGTCGTAGGCCCAGCGGGCGGCGGCGTATTCGAAGACGGCGATGAGCACGATCACGATGAGCAGGGTTGGCATGCGGATTACCTCGAGGGCGCGCTGACGAGAGACGGCTCGTGAGCCTGGCAGGGATCGAGTCGGACGGCCGCGGCGCGCAGGGCATGCGCCAACCGCAAGCGGGCGGCCAGGTCTGGCCGTGGCCGAGGAACATGCGGGAGTTGAGCGATCAGGGCGGCCTGGGCCGCGGCGTAATGGCGGTCGCGGATCACGTCCTGCGCATAGACCTCCAGCGAGAATGGACTTTGCATCTGAATTTTATAACCTCCTAACGTCTATTCAGTAGTTATAGTATAGCCGCTGACCCGTAACCTGTCAAACCATTGAAGACAGTTAGGAAGGGCCATATACTCGAACCGCGCGCCTGCTGCATGCCCGATCCCACGCCTGCCTCTTACGTGTTCGACCTCGACGCCGGCCGAGGCTGCCTCGACTTCGCCAACTCCCTGTCCTCCAGCGGTGACCACCTCACCTCGTACGCCGACCTCCTCGCCTTTGCCTCACAGTCACACCTTGTAACCCCACCCACCGCCGCCCGGTTGCAGGCCGAAGCCAAGCGCGCCCCGGCTGAGGCCGACGCCACGCTTGCGCGCGCAAGAAGCCTGCGTCAGGCGCTGCGCGGCATCTTCATGGCGGTCGCCAGCCACCAACCTCCAGCCGATGCCGATCTGGAGGTCCTCAACGCCAATCTTGCCGCGAGCTTGGTTCACGCGTGCGTCCTGCTGGGCGCAGACGGCGTCTACGCCTGGGGCTGGTCGGGCGTCGATCTGAACTCACCCTTGTGGCCGATCGTGCGCTCAGCCGCGGATGTGCTCACCTCAGATCAGGAACGGCCGCTCGTCCGCGAGTGCGGGGCGAGCGACTGTCGGTGGCTGTTCCTGGATTCCACCCGCAACCGCAGTCGCCAGTGGTGCTCCATGACCTCGTGCGGAAACCGCGAGAAGGCCCGCCGTCACTATCAGCGGCTCAAAGCCGAGCGAACGAGCGAGCGCGCCGAGCCGCAAGCCGTCGACGCGCGGCGTGCCCAATCGCCAGGGCGGCGAAAAGTGGCAGGGCCATCTGACGACGCCAGCGCCACGGTTGCGTGATCAATCGGTACGCCCACTCGAAGTGGAGCCGCCGCACCCACTCTGGAGCCCGCGGCACGGCACCCGATACGTAGTCGAAGACGCCGCCTACGCCTATGCCGACCGGGATTCCCAGGGCGACCAGGTTGCGGTCGAGCCAGTACTCCTGTTTGGGAGCGCCATACGCAACCAGGACGACGTCTACCCGTCCAGTCGAGGCGATCGCCGAGCGTGTGGCCACGTCGTCCTCTGCCAGCGGCGAACCGGGCATGGCCCCGGCGATCCGCAGTCCCGGAAAATCACGCTCCAGGCTGTGCGCCGCGTGTTGGGCGACGTCACCCATGCCGCCGAGCAAAAACCACCGCTCGCCACGTTTGGCCGACTCCGACGCAAGCATGAGCACCAGGTCTGTGCCCTGGACGTGGGCGCGCAGTCGGTCGCCTGCGAGCCGCGCCGCCACAACCAGCCCGATACCATCCGGAATGTTCAGCGCGGCCCGCCCGAGCACAGCCCGAAACTCCGGTACGCGCCGCGCCAGCATCACGAACTCGGGGTTGGGCGTCGTCACGACGTGCGGCAGGCGGTCTTGGATGGCGCGCCTGAGGATGCCCAGCGCCTCGGCATACGTGACGTCGTCGACCCGTACTCCAAGGACGTCGACGTCTCTGGCGCGTTGATCAGCCACAGTCAGTCGTAGCCGGCGATAGGTGGCGCATGGATTCCGAACCTTACCCCTCCGCGAGGTGCTTCGGCTGCGGCGTGCGATGGCCCGCGACTCGAAACCCATAGAATTCCGGTCGGTGGCGATTCTGCTGACCGGCCTGGGGTATATTGGCGCGGCCTTGCTCCAGCGCCTGGCCGCGCGTGGCACTGACACTGGGACGGTCGTCGCTCTCGAGAACTTCTACTCCACTCCCCGCGCTGACGTGGAGCGGGCGCTCCCACCCGGCACCCGCCTCGTGGAAGGCGACGTCGCCAACGCAGACGATGTGGCGCGCGCGTTCGAAGCGCTACCCACCCAGCCTGAAGAGCCGCTAGCGGTGTACCACCTGGCCGCCCAACCGAGCGCAACAATCGCTGTCCGCGAGCCCGAGCTCACCGAGCGAACAAACCTGGTCGGCGCGCGTGTGTTGCTCCAGGCAGCTCACGAACGCCAAGCATGCGTCGTCTTCGGCGGCTCTTTTCGTGTCTACGGCGACGACATTGCCGGCCAAACGATCGGCGAGGAGACGGCGTATGGCCGCGTTGGCGACCTGTCACATCTGAGCAAAGTCTATGTCGAGCAACTGGCGCGCTCGATCGGGGTGCCGTTCGTGTCGGTGCGGCTGGGGGTGACATACGGCCTCTCACCGGTCATGAAGAGCGTCCCGGCCTTCATGACCGTCCCCAACCTGTTCTGCCAGCGCGCCGCCAGAGGTCAGCCACTCGAAGTACTGGTCGATCGACCACTTGCCTTCATCCACGTGCAGGACGCTGCCGAGGCCCTCCTCGAGGCGTCCGCCAGGCTTCACCCATCCAGACGCCGCGTCGACTGGCAGGTGGTCAACGCGGCCTCGGAGGTCGCCACCATTGGTCAGGTTGCGCGCATCGTGGCGGGTCTGGCGCAGCAGCGCGGCGGCGAGGGCCGCATCGACGGCGCGGCGACCTCAAATGCCACCTTTCAGGTGCGCTCTTCTCTGCAAGACGACGGTTTCAAGCCTTGCCATAGCCTGTCGGAAAGTCTCGGTGACGTGCTCGCCTTGTCCCAGGGGAGAGCATGCAGGTCTTGATCACCGGGGCATCGGGCCTGATCGGCCGACACACCGTCGCGCTGCTCCACCAGCGTGGCGACTACGTGCGAACCTTTCAGCGCGGGCCGCTCGCGGACCCAGGCGTCGAGCACATCCAGGGCGACGTGCGCACCGATCTCGAGTCCCTGTGCGCCGCGGCTAGCGGCTGTCGCGCGGTGGTGCACCTGGCCGGGCGGGGTGATGTTGGCCAATCACGCCGCGATCCACTGGCCTACGCCGAGCTGAACGCGACGGGCGCCTTGCACGCGCTCGAGGCCGCTCGGGCAGCCGGGGCGATCTTCATTCTGGCGTCCAGCCAACGGGTTTACCCGCTGCAGCCGACGCCGTGCCGCGAGGACGCACCTCTAGCGCCCGACAGTCCGTACGGGTACGCGAAATGGGTCGCCGAGCTGTGGTGCCGCATGGCCAGCGAGCAGTGGCGCGTGTCCACGCGCTGCCTGCGTTTTTTCTCTGTGTACGGCCCGGGCCAGCAGGCTAATGGCGGCAGTGGCGTAGTCGCCATCTTCGCCCGTGCCGCCCTGGCAGGCGAGCCGCTCGTAGTCCAGTCGGCCGGTCGGCGCGACTTTTCCAACGCTCAGGATGTGGCTCGCGGCATCGGGCTGGCCCTGGCTCTCCCCGACGATGGTGGGCATCGCGTGTATAACGTCGCCACGGGTCTCGGCACCACTTTCGGCGAGCTGGCCCACCTGGTGGTCGAAGTGGCCGGGTCGGGCTCGCCAATCCAGGAGCGCATCGCCGAGCCGTCAGGCAGCGACCTGGTCGCCGATGTCAGTCGAGCAGTGGCCGACCTGGGCTACCAGCCGTGCACCGGCCTGCGGGCGGGTCTCGAAGAGTATGTCCAATGGCTGCGAAGCTCTGTCTGAAAGCTAGACCCACCTCCAGGCAGCTAGCCGATCGGCTGCGACCGGTCGACGGCGTCTGGCCGGACGGACTCGAGTTGTATCTGGCAGCTGCTGATCTGGCGACTCCCGCTGCCCTCGACGACGTTGTCCAGCGCCTGGAAGCAGCCGAGCTGCCACGCGAGTTCGCTCTGCTGATCGAGGGCCCGGTCGATTCTCTGGACGGGGGTGATTTCGACGTCACCCGCGATAGCGAAGCCGACATGCTGGTCATCGAGCGACTGGCGCAGCTGGCAAGAAGGATCAGCGCTCGAGCGGTCAACATCCATGTCATCTCGCCAGACTCGGATGTGAGCCGTCTGACACTCGAATGCCGTGCCGCGCTACTTGCCCGGGCGGT
>JBPCIO010000351.1:0-20906 GCA_051006215.1 Chloroflexota bacterium | reverse complement strand
CCGAGAACCCCTCGTTCGAAGTGAATGCGGCACTGTTGTCCCGAGCGCGGGTGTTTGCTCTTCGAGCGCTGGCCGACGCCGACGTCGAGCAGATTGTTCGCGGGGCGCTCGAAGATGTCGAACGCGGGCTGGGCGGTCGGGGATTAGCCATCCAAGACACGGCAATGCGCCACCTGGTCGAGCGAGCCAATGGGGATGCGCGCGCTGCACTGAATGCTTTGGAACTGGCGGCCGACGCGGCCGAGGCGGGTGCCGCAGCCGTGATTAACCTGGGGTTGATCGAGGACGCAGTTCAGCAGCGCGGGCTGCTGTATGACAAGGGCGGCGACAGCCACTATGACACTATCTCGGCCTTTATCAAATCCGTGCGCGGTTCTGACCCAGACGCGGCGGTGTACTGGCTGGCACGTATGCTCGAATCGGGCGAGGACCTGATGTTCGTCGCCCGCCGTCTGGTTATTCTGGCGAGTGAAGACGTCGGCCTGGCCGATCCACAGGCGCTGCCAATCGCTGTCGCGGCCCAGCAGGCGGCCCATTTCGTAGGTTTGCCTGAGGCCCTTTTCCCACTCGCCGAAGCGACGCTCTACCTCGCCATGGCGCCCAAATCGAACTCGGTCAAGCGAGCGTACGCCGCGGCCATCGAGGCGGTCCGGGAAACGCGCAACGATCCCGTGCCGTTGCACCTGCGCAACGCGGTTACGGGTCTCATGCGCGGTCTCGGGTACGGCAAGGATTATCGGTACAGCCACGACTATTCTGAGGACGATCGCGTGCGGTGGTCCCAACATTACCTTCCCGAAAACCTGCGCGACCGCCACTTTTATGCACCAGGAACCCAGGGTTTCGAGGGCCAGGACATTGCCAAGCGTCTCGCAAAAATTCGGGCGCTCGGCCGTGGCGATGTGTCAGATTCGAGCGGCCCTGCTGCGGCTGGCGTGGAAAAGTCGTGAGCGTTTCGTCCGCGCTCAGAACAGATAAGCCTCAACAGGTGATTCCTCATGACTGAAAACGCGTTCGTCATCGAACCCTCCGAAATGCAGCAGTTGGTGGAGACGTTGGGCGCGATTGGCGAACAGCCCGGCGGCGGGATTATTCGCCACGTGTACGACGCGGCCTGGACGGCGGCTCGCCAGCAACTTGCCGACTGGATGCAGGAGGCGGGCCTCACGGTCCGCGAAGACGCGGTCGGCAACCTGTTCGGCCGGATCGAGGGCGAGAGTCCTCGAACCATTCTGACCGGCTCGCACATCGACACGGTTCGACTGGGCGGTCGCTACGACGGGGCGCTGGGCGTGCTCAGCGCGTTAGCAGCGCTGCGCGTTCTCGGCGCCACCGCCGACCGACCTCGACTAGCTCTGGAGATGGTCGCCCTGTGCGAGGAAGAAGATAGCCGCTTTCACGCCAACTTCTGGGGCACGCGCAGCATGCTCGGGCTGATCGAGCCGGCCGAGCTCGATTTGCTTCGGGACGAGAATGGAGTCAGCATTCGCGAAGCCATGCGCGGAGTTGGCCTCGCGCCTGAACAGTTCAAGGATGCGGTGCGCGAGGACCTCGACGCCTTCGTCGAGTTGCACATCGAGCAGGGCCGCATCCTAGCCGACGAACGCATGTCGCTGGGGATTGTCGAGGCGATTACGGGCCTGTACCGGTTCCGCACCACGGTTGAGGGACGCACGGACCATGCGGGCACTACGCCAATGGATTTGCGACGCGATGCGTTGCAGGCTGCCGCGCACGTTGCCACCGGAATGACCGGCGTGGTCGAACAGGCCGGCCGGCCGGCCGTCATCACCAGTGGCTGGTGGGACGTGCAGCCAGGCGCCTGGAACATCGTGCCCGTTGTGGTCCACTTCTCGGTGGACCTTCGCCATCCCGATGAACCGACCAAACAGCGTTTGGCGCTAGAAGTTCGCGAGTGCGGCCAGCGGATCGCCGCCGAGCGGGGTGTTTCGGTTCGCTATGAAGTCGTGAGCGATGTGCTTCCAATGGGAATGCACGCGCGAGTGCAGTCCGAGCTGCAGGCAGCCGCGGAGGCGCGAGGGGTGGCGTGGATCCCGATGGTCAGCGGGGCCGGTCACGATAGCCAGGTGATGGCTACGCGCGTGCCCACAGGCATGCTGTTTGTTCCGAGCCGCGAGGGCCGTTCGCATTCAGCCGCCGAATACACTACGGCCGAGGACGCCGCTCAGGGCGCGATGGTGCTGGCCACAGCCCTACATCGGCTAGCCTTCTAGCATGCAAACGGCCGAGCAGGGGGAGAACTGGGCCACCATTGCCCATGAGACGTTTGAGCACGGCGTGGTGCCCTGGGCAGGGCGTCCGTACGCTGGCTGGGTGCGCACCTGGTCCCGCGAGCACCCGCGGGACCCACGTGGACTCACGCAGGTGCCCGAGAAGATCTACCTCGCTTTTCAGCAACGGACGCCCGGCCAGCGCTTGACGCGCCAGGGCGCCGAGCGCCTTGGCTACCCCAAACACCCAGCCTGAGTCGCTGCCCCTGGCGGGCGTCCGGGTGGTGGCCTGGGAGCACGCCGTCGCGGCGCCGTTGGCAACGCGTCACCTCGCCGATCTCGGGGCCGACGTAGTCAAAGTCGAGCGGCCTGGAGGCGGCGACTTCGCTCGAGAATACGATTCGGCGGTCAAGGGCCTGAGCGCTCACTTCGTGTGGCTCAATCGTGGTAAGCGCAGCGTTGCGCTCGACCTCAAACAACCAGATGCCAGACGCTGGTTCGACCTGTTGCTGGAGCGCGCCGATGTATTCGTTCACAACCAGGGGCCAGGGGCCGCCGAGCGCCTGGGCTGCACGCACGCGGCGCTAACGGCGCGCAACCCGCGCCTGATCACGTGTGCGATCTCAGGCTACGGGCCGAACGGCCCGCATCGTGACCGCAAGGCGTACGACCTGCTGCTCCAGGGTGAGGCGGGGGCAATCGCGCTGACGGGTACGCCGGTACAGCCGGCCAAGCTCGGCATCTCGGTGGCCGACATTGCCAGTGGCATGTATGCGTTCAGCAGCGTGCTCGCGGCGCTCTACCGACGCCAGATCACCGGTTGCGGCGCCGAGATCCAGATCTCCATGCTCGAGTCTCTGGTCGAGTGGGTGATGCCGGCGGCGTACGTGGCGGAGTACACCGGTCGGGCGCCTGCGCGCGCTGGCGCTCGGCACGGCTTCATTGTTCCGTACGGTGGTTATCGGCTAGGTGATGGCAGCAGCATCAATCTGGCGGTCCAGAACGACGGTCAGTGGCGACGCTTGTGTGCGATCGTGCTCGGGCGAGCCGAGCTCGCGGATGACCCGCGCTTTGCGACCAACGAGCTGCGCCTGGCAAACCGCGACGAGCTCGAAACGTTGATCGAGTCGCTCCTGGTCCACGACACGCGGGAGTCAGCCGAGGCCCGCCTCACGAAAGCCGATGTCCCGTTCGGCACAGTCAACGATATCGAGGGCGTGCTGCGTCACCCGCAGCTCGAGGCACGCGGACGGTGGTTCGAGATCCCGAGCCCCGTCGGCAACCTGCGCGCGCTGCACCACCCCCTCAACATCGTCGGCATGCCGCGCCCAGCCGGCTCAATTCCATCGTTAGGCGAGCACACCTCGGAGGTCTTAGCCGAGCTCGGGCTGGCTCACGACTGACATCGGCCTGGCGCCGGTGGCCTGCGTTTGCCGCGTGAGGAGCCAGTCATGGGCTACTGGGCCATGGCCGCTGCCGAGTGGTTTGGAGTGGCGGATAGCTTCGGTCAGGTAGCGTTTGGCTGAGCCGACGGCCTCCACCAGATCCATGCCTTGCGCGAGACCGGCGGCGATGGCTGCCGAAAGTGTGCAACCGGTGCCGTGCGTATTGGGCGTATCGATGCGTTCTGAGGTGAACTCGTAAAAGGCGCGGCCATCGAACAGCACATCGATCGCGTCGCCGCCCTGGCGGTGGCCACCCTTTATGACCACGCTTCTGGGACCCATCGCAACGATGTCGCGGGCCGCCTGTCGGATGTCCGGGCCGGTATCGAGACGCCGACCAACCAGCACCTCAGCCTCCGGGAGGTTGGGTGTGAGCACTCGCGCCAACGGCAGAAGCTCACGCACAAGAGCTTGGACCGCGTCCTCCCGCAGCAGACGGTCGCCGCTCTTGGCCACCATGACCGGGTCGACCACCAGGGCCTCGACGTGCCAGTGGCGAATCCGCTCGGCGACCGCGGTGACGATCGCCGCGCTGGCCAGCATGCCCGTTTTGGCTGCATCGATGCCGATATCCTCGACGACGGCGTCGATCTGAGCGGCAATGATCGCGGCCGGGACCTCATGGACTGCCTGAACGCCCAGCGTGTTTTGGGCCGTGACAGCCGTAATCACACTCGTGCCGTAGACACCCAAAGCCTGGAATGTTTTCAGGTCTGCCTGGATCCCGGCGCCGCCTCCGGAGTCTGAGCCGGCGATGGTCATCGCCCGCGGTTGGCGGGCTGAGTCAGGCGGGCGCATGCGCAGCCTGGCCTCCCCAGACCTCCGTCGCGTAACCGGCTTCGAAAAACGCGACCTCCAGCACCATCGCCCGGCGGTACACCGCGCGCACGGTGGCCCCGTCCGTGGCATAGCGGTCCAGCAGCCGTTCGAGCTGCGCTGCCAGAGCCGCGAATCCGGGCGCTGCATAGGTCCTGACCCAGTCGCCGTACGGGTTCTGACCGGCCGCTGCGCCGCCCGCGCTGAGAGATGCGCCCAGATACGCATACAGCCGCATGCACGGGGTCATAGCGGCGCAGGTTTGTCCGACGCCACCAAGCGCTGCGGTCGACAACAAGAAGTCCGTGTAGGCCAGCGTCGGCGCGCTCGGGAGGACGTCACCAACCTGGATGCCCCAGCGAGCGGCATACGACGCGTGCAGCCGAAGCTCGTCGAGGGCGCCTGAGAGCAACTCAAAAAAGTCGCGCAGCCCGGTCCGGTCTGGGCAGCGCGCCAAGGCTAGCGCGTACGCCCGCGCGAACGCCTCGAGGAAAAATGCGTCCTGCCCGATATACGTTTCGAACGCGAGTCGCGGCAGCGAGCCGTCGGCTAGCCCGCGCACAAAGCGATGCGTCAGCGCAGCCTGAGCCAGATCGGCATTGGCTGCCCATAAATTGGTCGCTAGACCTTGTTCGCACGAGGCACTCCCGCTGGTGCTGATTGGCACCTGCCGGATTTTCACGTCGTGTGCTCCGACCAGGCCATCTCCCAGAACTCGCGCTCCATGCCCGCGACGTCGAGGAACGCAACGTTCGCCTGCGCGCACACCTCAGCGCTCGATGTTCGCAGCGCCAGATCGGCTGCGCGCTGCAGGCCCGCCACATACTCGCCGAAAGCACTGACGGTCCAATGCTCGACGAATTCGCGGTACGCGACAGCGCCCGGACGTGACCCAAGCCACGCGTCCAGATACGCTCGCTCGATCGCCCATAGCCCGGTTATGGCAACTGGGTAGGGGGCGGTTTGCAGCGCCACGAGCAGTGTCCTGTAGCGCGTGGTGGTCGCCTGGCGGGCGACCTGCAAGCGCAGGCCGCGCTTGGTGGCATGCGCCTCGAACCAGCTCAACTCAGCTTCGAGGGTTACGAGCCCAGCTGCCAGCACAGCTTGAGACGGGCGCGGCGCACGTGCCAGAAGGTTGGCCTGGAAGCTCAGCAGGTCAGCCACGAACAGGTAGTCCTGGGCCAGCCACCGATCCCATACCTGGGTCGCCAGTGAGCCATCCGCGACGCCGTCCAGGAACCCGTGGTGCGTGGCGGCATGCCATTCCGTGGAATACTGCGCGATCAGTGAAGCCGTGACCGTCTCTTGCGTCGTGGCCGTCATGTGCGTGCAGTCACAGTAGCGGGCTTGCGTTCGACCAGGCGGCCGAGCACCACGTGTAGCACAAACGCCACCCCGAAGCTTGGCAGCGACGCGCCGAGCCAGGGCGCCATACCGTCCACCCCCAGGGCGGGTACTCCAGAAATCACCAGATACACGGCCACTCCGGCCAGCCAGACACCCATCCCCACCCAGTTCATGGTCCGCCGGCCAGGCTCGGGGTGCAACAACTCTTGCGGCACGTACTGCCGGCCGCGCAGCACGAAGTAGTCGGCGGCCAGCACGCCCAGCAGCGGCACAAACGCCGAACCGATGAGCAGCAGGAAACTCTCGTACTGGGCCAGCGGCACCACCCACGCCACGACGAGCACCAGGCCGCAGATGCCGATGGTCAACATGCGTTGACTCGCGCGTGGCACCAGGTTCTGGATGGAGACCGCGGTCGAATAGACGTTGGCGAACCCTTCGTCGGTTTCGTCGATGAGGAGGGCGATGAGCGCTATCCAGCCGCCGGTGACGCCAGCGATGCCCGCCAGCAGCGAAGCGACTGGCGCGTTCGGGTCAGAGACGACGCCCGCGGTCAGTACCAGCAGCGCGCCGAGCGCGTAGAACCAGACCTGAGGCACAAGGTAGCCGAGCCCCGTCCCCCACACGGCGCTACGACGCGTGTGCGAAAACCGACTGTAGTCGGCCACGAGGGGGAACCAGGAAATCGGCAGCGCCACCACCAGGTCCACCCCCGCCCAAAACGAGAGCTCTCCCGTGCCAGCTTTGGTGAGCAGCGCTCCGACGTCATACGACATCAGCAGTGAGACGGTGATCCAAACGGTGGTGGCCACGACCAGCCAGACGGCGAACTTTTCCAACCATTGCTTGGTCACCCGGACGGGTCCGCCAAGCGCCATCACCAGCGTCAGCAAGGTAAAAAACAGTACCCACAGGTGATAGGCCGAGGGGATCCCGAAGAGTCGCGCCGCCAGGACATCCGCGGCCTGAGCCATGACGATGATCTCGAAGGTCGCCCAGCCCAGGAGTTGGACAATATTCAACAGCGTGGGCACGTACGAGCCACGCATGCCCAGCGGTCCGCGCAGCAGCGCCATGGTTGGCATGCCAGTGTCGAATCCGATGCCGGCTGCGAGGCCGAGCAGCACATTGCCAATCACGGCGCCGACCACAATCGCCACCAGCGCCTCGCCCAGTCCCAGGCCAGGTACGAGGAACATGCCCACGACCATCACCAGAAAGCTGATGCCGAGATCTGCCCATAGGACGAACGTAGCCCACGTGCCGAGCACCTGTCGCGAACGACCGACGGGCTCGATCCCCACTTCCTCGCGATCTTCCTGCCTGATGATCGTGGCCATGCCAGACTCCTTGTCTCGTACTTTGCTGGCGCAGACGGCTCGGACCTGCCGCCCGACACACACACAAAGGCCGCACCCACAAGTCTTCTGAAACTTGCGGGGGCGGCTCGCCGTGTCTGGCACATCCCTTCGCTGGCATTACCCAGATCAGGTCTTGAGGGTTGGCATGCTCGCCCGGCGGTTCACCGGGCGGCGCGCCTCTCAGCAGATCCGCACCCCTGTACGCGTTGTTCAGTTATCGGGGCCGATTGTAGCGCTACCCGCGAGATATGCTGGGGAGACGGCTTTCGGACACGCGCACACGGACGAGGAAAGGAGGTGGTAGCAGTGACGGATGAACCCAGGCTGACGAGCCTCAGCCACGGCGCGGGTTGAGCATGCAAGCTCAGTAAGACTGAGCTGGCGCAGGTGCTGCGCCACCTTCCCGCGGTTTTCGACACGAACGCCCTGGTAGGGGCCGCGCTGGCGGACGACGCCGCGGTGTATCAGGTTGGTCCGGATCTGGCTCTGGTGGCCACGGTCGACTACATCACGCCGGTCGTCGACGACCCTTTCATCTGGGGCGGTATCGCCGCCGCCAATGCCCTGAGTGACGTCTACGCCATGGGCGCAAGGCCGCTGTTTGCCTTGAACATCGTCAACTTTCCGCGAGACACCCTGCCGCTCGAAATCCTCGAGCGCGTGATTCAGGGTGGCGCCGCGAAGGCGGCTGAGGCAGGCGTGGCGATACTCGGCGGACACAGCGTCGACGACCCCGAGCCAAAATACGGCCTCGTGGCGCTCGGAACGGTTCACCCGTCGCGCGTGATGCGCAATGTGGGCGCGCGGCCCGGTGATGCGCTGGTGCTGACCAAGCCGCTGGGTCTCGGCATCCTGACCACGGCTATCAAACGTGGACTGGCCCCGAGCGACGTTGTCGAGCACGCGGTCGAGGTCATGTCGACGCTGAACCGCGCAGCAAGTGAGGCCATGCTGGCGAGCGGGGCCGTCCACGCGGCAACCGACGTAACTGGCTTCGGGCTCCTGGGCCACCTCTCGGAAATGCTCGGCGCTGGCGACGTTGGGGTGCGCATCGAAGTTGACCAGGTGCCGGTGCTTCAAGAGGCATGGGGTTTCGTCCGCGCCGAGGTTGTGCCCGGCGGCTCGCGGCGTAATCTCGGGTCGGTGCAGCGGTTCATGGATTGGTCAGAGCAGGTGGACGAATACCAGCAACTCGTCCTGGCGGACGCCCAGACCTCAGGTGGTTTGCTGATGGCGGTGGAGCCGGCTGGGCTACCAGCGCTGCTGGCAGATCTCCATCACCGAGGCGTACACCTCGCCGCTTGCATCGGCGAGTTCACCGAGAGCCGCGGCCGCATCGAAGTACGCTAAGCCGCAAGCGTACTGCTAGACTTTCATCCAAGCCGTACAATCATCCGCGGTGGTGACCAGGTCCGATCCCATCCACCTTGGCCTGGCTCTGGATCGTGCGGCCGGCCGGCGGTATCCGTTGCGCCAGCAGGTCGTCGACGCGCTTCGGCGCCGGGTGCAGGCTGGCTCGCTCGGGTCCGGCGAACGACTGCCCCCTGTCCGTGGCCTGGCGACGCTGCTGGGCGTCACGCCCGAGACCATCGCCGGGGCCTACAAACGGCTGGTCGACGAGGGCTATCTGCGGGGCGAGATCGGTCGCGGAACGTTCGTGGCTGCCCCGCCACTGCGGGCAGAGGAAGATCCGCTCGCGCCCTTCGAAGCCGGCGGCGCCCTGCCGCCGTTTGCCAGCGCAACCGACACGCCAGGGCCGCCTGCCCAACGCGACCTGTTGCGCTTAGCGAGTTACCCCGGCCTGGTGTCGTTTGCTGCCAGCGTCGCAGCTCTGGAGCTCGCACCAGTCGAAGCATTGCAGCAGGCACTCTCGAGTGCGCTGTCGGAGGAAGGCGCCGCGGCTTTGCAAGTCAGCGCGACCCAGGGCTTCCCCCGCTTGCGCTCCGCCATTGCCGAACTGCTGCGACAACGTGGTCTGGCCGTGGATCCGTCGACCGTGTGTGTCACGAGCGGTTGTCAGCAGGGCATCGACCTGGCCGCGAAGGTGTTCGTCGGTGCCGGCGACGCGGTGCTGGTCGAACAGCCCAGCTTTCTGGGGGCGCTCGAGGCCTTTCGCGCTCGCGGAGCGCGGGTGATTGGCGTACCGATCGAAGGCGACGGCCTGCGTGTCGAGGCGCTCCCGGCGCTCATCCAACGTCACCGTCCCAAGCTGCTGTACTGCATGCCGACCTATCAGAATCCCACCGGGCGGAGCCTGAGCGCTGACAAACGTCGGGCATTGTTGCGTATCGCGGCGACATATGACCTGCCCATCGTCGAAGACGACTCGGCCGGCTTCATCCATCTGCAGGGCCAGGCTGCGCCGCCGTCCCTGAAAGCCGAGGACCACGCTGGGTACGTCATCCACCTGGGTACTTTTTCCAAGCTGATCGCGGCCGGCCTCAGGCTGGGGTGGCTGGTTGCGGACCCACCTGTGTTCGAAAAGCTGGTGGCCGCCAAGTATGCAAGCGACCTGTCTTCGGACGCCCTGGTGCAGCGTGGGGTGTACCGCCTGTTGGCCGATGGCGCGCTGCAGGCGCATCTCGTTCGCGCCCGAGGCGTGTATCGAGAGCGGCGGGACGCGCTGGTCGAGGCGCTACGCAGACCCCGCGCGCTACCGCCGGGCGCCAGCTTCGAGCCCCCCGAAGGCGGTTTCAATTTGTGGCTCGAGCTCCCACGCGGAGGGTTGACTTCGACCGAGCTTTTTCTGGAGGCCGTGCGGCGCGGCGTGGCGTTTGTACCCGGGCCGTTTTTCTTCAGTGCCGGCGGCGGCGCAGCCTCGGCGGCTGCCCTGTACGGCCTGCGCCTGAGCTATTCTGCCCTTGCAGCGCCTGATCTAGAGCGCGGAGTGCGGCTCCTGACCGAAGCGTGGCGCGGGATTATGGGGGCGAGCCGCGGCGCGGCGGCTGTCGTCTACTGAAACGCGGGTTCCTGACCAGGCGCTTTCGTGCCGCTCAGGAGCGGGCCGCCGGTGTTTGTGAACAGCGAGAGCGAGACCACTGCCCGCGGGTAGTACTGCGCCGCGAGACGAAGAGCGCCTCCGGCGCTCGCCTGGCGCGTGGTCGTGTCCATTTGGGCCAGCATGCCGCGGGTGTCCGTGGCGGTGATCGCGAGCTGCGTAACCCCATCATTGGCTGCGCCGCGCGGGGTCGGGGTGACGACGATCGTAGCGCCCACCAACACGACTTGCAGTTGGGCATTGATGACCTGAGGGTCTGACAGCACCTCGACGACCTGTGTCGCACCTGCCTGGGCCGTTGCCTGGATGCCAGGCAGTCTGGTCTGCACTGCCGGCAGAGCAGTTTGCGCTACCCCGACCGCCGTGTGCGCCACGCTGGCGGCGGTCTGGACGCTCGATACAGAAGCTCCCGCATCACATCCGCTGACCAGTGCTAGTGCGCTCAGGACGAGGAGTCCACTGAGTATCGGCAGGGCTGTGCGTTGACGAGGCTCGTTCACGCCTCTGATAATCGCGCACGGAAGCGTTCCAGTACCCGAACATGCAGCTCATTGCCAATCAGCAGCTCGTCAAGAACCGGGTCCGTCTCGGCCTTGGCTTTCACATCGCAGCGTTGGCGGTGTTTGCCGTCGGGTTGGCGCTGTCGGTGCAGATCGACGCAACGCGCGAACTGCCGCTGGCGTCCTGGGCGGCGATCCTGTCGGGACTCGCGCTGTACTCGCTCGGTCAGACCCAGCTACGCCGCTGGGGGCCACGCAACCGGCAGGAGGAACAACTCGGGCAGGCGATTCGGAGTCTCGACGATCGATACAAGCTGTATGCGTTCCTGTCGTCGTCATTGCCTGACTACATCCTGGTCACCCCAGCTGGGGCTCACATTTTGATCGTCCGCCAGGAAGCCAATCACGTGTCGTGCGTGCGTGATCGGTGGAGCAAAGGCTCGAGTGGCCGCCCAGCCTCACGCATTTTCTCGCTGTTCGGGCAGACGCTCGGGAATCCCTCGGCCGACGCGGCCAGGCAGCTGCAGAAGCTGCGCACAGTACTGGCAGAGCGCGGCATGCAGGATGTGCCCACTTCAGCCTTGATCGTCTTTACCAACCCCAAGGTGCAGCTTCGCGTCGAGGGCTGCAGCGCAACCGTGACCCGCGTGAAGGAGCTCAAGGATGTCCTGCGCCGCATGGCCGGCAAGGGGCAAAGCGTGGCTTTGTCGTCGGCACGTGTTCGCGAGGTCCAGCGGATCTTCGACGACCGCATGCACGCAGCCCGCAGCTGGCGCTGAGCTCTACCCAGGCAACTTGTCGTGGTGTGGCGCTGGTTCCTGATTCCGTTCTGCGCGCTCGTGGTGGCAGCCTGGGTGGTGTTCGAACCGATGTCGGTCGCGGCGGACCCGCCCGACTCGACGTTGCTCGTGACGATGCAGTCGGGCGCAAATCCAGCCGTGGCCGAGCTGCTGCTTCAGTCCACCCGCGTCAGAATCGTCGAGCGGCTAAAGCCACTCGCCATTTATCGTGTCACGACAGCGGCCGCTAACGCCGAAAGCGTCCTGGGCGTTCTTCGCTCCAGAAGCGACATCGTGCGCGCCGCTGAATACGAGGGCGAGCAAGTCACCCAGCTCGTTCCGAATGACCCGCTGTATCACACGTTCCAGTGGAACTTGCGTCGCATCGGCATGGAGCAGGCCTGGGATCTGCGGGTCAGCGCGGACGACGTGATTGTCGCCGTGCTCGACACCGGAGTGGACCTGACTCATCCCGACCTGCGCGCCAACCTCCTGCTAGACCAGGGTTACGATTTCGTGGACGACACGCCCAGCCCGCAAGACGACGAGTCGCACGGTACGGCTGTGGCTGGCATCATCGGCGCGCTTGGCAACAACCACGAGGGCGTGACCGGGATTGCCTGGCATGTCAAGCTGCTGCCGATCAAGGCGCTCAATTCGCAGGGTCGTGGCCCCGACAGCGTGATGGTCAAGGCGATCCTGTTCGCGGCCGATGCAGGCGCGAAGATCATCAACATTAGTTCGACCGGCACCCGCTACTCGGCGGCGCTCGAGACTGCGGTGCAGTACGCCCAGGACAAAGGGGCGCTCGTGGTCGCGGCAGCGGGGAACACAGGCGAGACCGATAACGCCATCAACTACCCGGCTGCGTTCGACGGTGTCCTGGCCGTTGGCGCTGTCGACGACAAGAATCAACTCGCGCCGTTTTCACAGCGACGGTCGTATGTCGCCTTGGTCGCTCCAGGCGTCGACGTGCCGAGCACGGCCTGGTCCGGGGCTGGTCGTGGCCCGTACGCCAGTCAGTCAGGAACCTCGATCGCCGCGCCGCACGTCTCGGGCGCGGCGGCGATTTTGTGGGCGCTCCGACCAGACCTGGTGGCGAGCGACGTTGCCCTGGCCCTGCGGTCGCAGGCTGACAAAGTCGCTGGCGCCGACTCGGGCTATGGATCCGGCATTCTCAACGTCGCCCACGCTGTGGCGAGCCTCCGCCTGGGCGTACCACCCCGGACACCAGACGCTGTCACGGCTCCGCCAAGCCGCCCGGCCACGGCAGATATTCCACCTCCGCCGCCGCTACCCAACGAATCCCGGCGCTGGTACTTCGCCGAGGGGAGCACGCGGCCGCCATTTGACGTCTCCTTCGCGCTCCAGAATCCGAATCCGCAGCCGACGCTGGCCCACTTTCTGTTTGTGACACCGGACGGCAAACAAACCCCTTTCGATATGCGGCTCGATCCCAGTTCGCGCATGACGCTGAAAGCCAACGACGTCGTGCCGAACGCGGAATTCGCGACGATTGTGAGCACCGATCTGCCGGTCTACGTGGAGCGATCGATGTACTTCGGGCATGACGGCCACTCTGCGCCGGGCGCACGCCAGCCATCCAAAGTGTGGTACCTGGCGGAGGGTTCGACCGTGAGCCCGTTTGAGACTTGGGTGCTGTTGTTGAACCCAAACCCAGTGCCGACGGCAGTGCAAATGCGCTTCATGCGTGAAGACGGATCTGTTGTCGACCACAGTGAGCTCGTGGCCGGAATGGGTCGCCGGTCCGTGTACGTGAATGCGCTGTTCACGACGTCAGGTTTTGCAACCCAGGTAACCGCGGATCAGCCCATCGTGGTCGAGCGGGCCATGTATTTCGACAACGGTCAAGGTGGCCATGACACGGTCGCCACGGCGGTGCCTGGCAAGACGTGGTACCTGGCCGCTGGAGCCAGTAGCGCAGGCTTCGATACCTGGCTGCTGCTCGAAAATCCTGGCTCCTCGCCGGCCACGGTCAGCGTCTCGTTCATGACTGAGGGCGGGCGGGTGATTACTCAGCCGCTGTTCGTGTTGCCGCACTCGCGGACGAGTCTGTACACCGACCCGGTCGTGCCAGATGCGGCGTACGGGATGCGCATCGACTCCGATCAGCCGATTGTCGCCGAACGGGCGGTGTACTTCGACCATGGGCGCTCCGGGTACGACTCGGCCGCGGTCGCGGCTCCGGCGACCGAGTGGTTTCTGCCCGAAGGCGCCACCAGCGGCTCGTTCGAAGAACAGCTCGCCATATTGAACCCGCAGAATCAGACCGTCAATGTGGAGGTCGACTTCCGACCCCAGGACGGCGACCCGCCACCACCCCAACGCTTCAGCGTTGGCGGCACATCGCGATTGACGCTGGACGTGAATCCCAGCGTGCAGGACGGCAATGTCGCGCTTCGGGTGACGTCCGACAAGCCGATCGCCGTCGAGCGTGTCTCGTACTTTGCGCGACCGACGGGTCTGGGCGCTACCAGCTCGACTGGCCTGACGCGCTAGTGATCCATCCTGGGCCATTACTCGGCCAACGCCCAGATGGTGATCGGCCTTACCTCGCGCTCAACATGGTCGCTACGGTGGATGGTCGCGCTGCGTTGCATGGCTCAGCCGTGGGCATTGGCTCGGCACGTGATAAACGCCTCATGCGTGAGCTGCGCGCGGAGGCGGACGTCGTCTTGCATGGTGCGGCCACCGTGCGAGCCGATCCGCTGTCAGCGCGTGTACCGCCCGACCTGGTGGAGCAGCGCCTGGCGCGGGGGCTGACCGCGCAGCCTGTGGGCGCCATCATCACCCGCAGCGGAAATCTGCCCGAACACCATCCGTACTATGAATCCGCGACGCTGATCTACATTACGTCGCAAGACAAGCAGTGCACGGCTGGAGGCGGCCCGCTGGTCGAAGTGTGTCACGTTGACAGCGTGGAACACGCCGTGCGCGACCTCGCCTGGCGCGGTGCCCGAAGGGTGTTGTGCGAGGGAGGTCCCACGCTCAACGCGTCGCTGTTTGAGGCCGGCCTGGTCGACGACATCTTCCTCACCATCGCGCCGAAGCTGGTGGGCGGTCACAATCCGCTGACGCTGATCAAGGGCGGTGATTTCGGGACAATCATGCTCGAGCTGCGATCACTGGGCGAAATCGAGGGCGAGCTCTACGTTCGCTACGAAGTACGCCAACCGGGCTAATCATCGCGGCCCGCACCTGCGTCTGTTTCGAGCCGCGGTCGCCTGATTACCAGAGCTCCTGAACAGCGCCGAGGCGCGGAGGGAGACAAAAGCTAGACTTTTTCTTGAATGTCGACGCCCGTCCGACCTGCTCCGCCGCGCCGGCGGGGAGCGAGGCTGCGCTGGGCGCCAGCGCTGCCCTCCATGGCGGCCTGGGAGAGAACCGCCTGGATCTGCGCAGCGACGCAGTTTTTCACCCTGGTTGGCTTTGGCCTGGGACTGCCCTTTCTGCCGATGTACGTGCAGTCGCTGGGGATCACTGAGCGGGCCCAGGTCGCAGTGTGGTCGGGTGTTCTGTCTGGCTCGGCGGCATTGACCATGGCGATCCTGGCGCCGGTCTGGGGCGTCCTGTCGGACAGATACGGCCGCAAGCCGATGCTGGTGCGAGCAATGGTGGGTGGAGCCATCCTGGTCGGGGCGATGGGCTTCGTCGACAACGTCTGGCAGCTGCTAACACTGCGTTTGCTGCAGGGTGCGTTCACCGGTTCCCAGGCCGCAGCGGCCGCTCTGGTTGCCGCATCCACTCCAGCCGGCCAGGCCGGCTTCGCCCTGGGCCTGATCAGCACGGCCGTGCAGGTCGGCAACACGTTTGGGCCGGCGTTGGGCGCTGTGTCGGTCAATAGTCTTGGCTTTCGCGGGTCGTTTGGACTAGGCGGCTTGATCTTGCTGGTGGGCGCATTGATGGCTATCTTCTGGGTCGACGAGCCACCGAGGCAAAAGGCGCGCGCGGGAGCGAGTCCAGCGCTCAGCGTGTGGGCGCGCACCTTCGGGCCGCTCGCCTGGCCCGGGTTCAGGCTGCTCCTGGTGTTGCAGGTGGGCGTGTCCTTTGTCTTCTCAGCGTCGGTGAACCTGTTGCCAATCTATCTTCAGGACATGAACCGCCCGATCTGGTTGTCTGCAGAGTTGGCCTCTGGGCTGTCGATCACCGCCACCGCAATCACCGCGGCGCTCGGCATGCCCTTCCTGGGTCCCTGGACGGACCGGCATGGCCCGCGCGGGCTGCTCATCGCCTCTCTGGCGGGTACCGCGGTGGTCCTGGCGATCCAGGCGCTGGTGCCGACGGTGGGGTTGTTCCTGGCACTGCGCGCAGTGCTGGGAGTGTGGCTGGCTGGGGTGACCGCAACGATGAGTGTGATGACCAAGGTCGCGGCGCCAGTTGGGAGTGAAGGCTCGGCATTTGGCGCCACCGGCTCGGCCGGCGGTCTGGGTTGGGGGCTCGGGCCAATCCTGGGGTCGGGCGTGGTCGCCGTGGGCGGGATTCCGGCGCTGTACCTCGTTTCGGCGACGATGATGCTGGGACTCGTCGTCCTCGCCGCTCGATCCAGCTCTTCGGTCCGTGGTCGAGTGGTGCACTCTCCGCAGGCCGGCAGCTGAGAGATTCGGCACGGAGCTTGCATCAGAACCGTCTACGCGACTGGCCCCACGCGATTGCGCCATGGAGGGCAAACAATGGTGGTGAGCGTTCCACGTCTCATTCAGGTCTTCAACGTCCAATGCGTGATGTGCGGACGGGCCGCGGGTCAGCTCATGAACGGGACGTTCGTACCCAACCCGCGGGTGAGTATGCCCATTCCCGGCAGCAACGGTTCGCGCTGCGGCGAGTGCGGTGGCAACCTGTACCTGGAACCGGACGAATCGGTGACGCCATTCATGGCGACGCAAATTGCCGCGCAGCGCACCGCCGCACAGCAACAAGCTCAGTCCACTCAGACGCTCAAGGCGGCCTGAGAGCTACTAACCCCGCACCGGAAACGGCAGTTGACCCCCTGCCGCAACGATTCTCCACAGCGGCAGTAAGTCGCCAGCGAGCAGAGCCTGCCGCGCGTCATTGGAACGTGCATCTTCGAGAAGCCGCGCCTCGAACTCAGCAGGCGTGCCCACCACGTCAGCCAGGGCCTTCAGTGCCTCCATCTTCACGCGTAGCGGGTGTCGCACCCCATGGCCTGTGGCGCTCGCCCATTGCCGCTCGTACTCGTGCATGACGGCCCGGCAGAACGCCCGCGGCTCCTGCATGCGGCTAGTCTAACAGCGTGCCCCGGACAGCAGATGCGGCGGTGGTGTTTGCCGCGGCGCCGCTCAGATTGACGGCGCGCCTGAGGGCACGTCTCGCCGAGCTGCACCAGCCGTACGTCGTGGCTGCGGACGCGGGCGCGGCTACGGCGCTGGCCTTTGGTCTCCAGCCTGACGTGGTGGTCGGCGACCTGGACTCCATCAGTGCCGCTGTTCTGGCGGAGCTTCGGCTACACGGCGTGCAAATCGAAACCCACCCACGTGACAAGGACGCAACAGACGGCCAGCTTGCAATCGAGCGTGCGCTGCTGGTGCGGCCGACGTGCCTGTGGCTGCTCGGGTTTCTGGGCGGACCGCGTCTGGATCAGGCGCTGGCCAGCGTCTTTCTTTTGTCGCAGCTTCGCAGCCCAGCCGTGTTGATGGACGAACGCAACGAATGTCTGCTTCTCCTGTCAGGCGGTGAACACGCATGGGCGCCTGAAGCAAACGAGGTGATATCGCTGCTGGCGCTCAGTGCCGACGTCACGGGCGTGCGTACTGAAGGCCTGCGCTGGCCGCTCGATGGCGAGCGTCTGGAGCTGGGAGCCACCCGCGGTGTCAGCAACGAACCGAACGCCAGCCCAGTCCGAGTATCCATCGAGCGTGGCCAACTCCTGATCACACGTCACTTTGCGGACTAGGCGGACAGCAGGTATTCAGGCCGCTGGTTGCTCGGGTGTCCTGCAGCCAGGTATTGCTGAAGAGAAGATGTGCTCCGGATGAGGCGGGTAGGGCCAGGTTGCCCTCTCACGGCTGGGTTATAGTCGGCGCGTATGGTGAACCTGCGGACGCCGGGGCCGACGCCACTGCCGCCAGCCGTCCGCGAAGCGCTGGCCCGCGAGATGATCAACCATCGAGGCAGCGAATTCGCATCCGTGCTGCGCGAGTGCCTGGAGGGACTGCAGTGGGCCTTCCAGACCCGCCACGACATGGTCATTTTGACGGCCTCCGGCACCGGCGGCCTCGAGTCCCTGGTGGCCAACACGCTCAGCCCCGGCCAGCGGCTGCTTGTGGCCAGCATGGGCTACTTCGGCGAACGGATGGCCAAGATCGCCCGGGCCTTTGGTGTCGACGTCGTCCAGGTCGACGTCGAGCCAGGCCAGGCGGTGAACCCCAAGGTGGTTTCAGACCGACTGGCGGCCGACGCGAGCATCGACACAGTGTTTGTGACCCACAACGAGACGTCCACGGGCGTGCTGAACCCGTTGCCCGAGCTCGCCCGCGCAGTACGCCAGGTTCGCCCAGACGCTGTCTTGCTGGTGGACGGGATCAGCTCCATCGGTTCAGTCCCGATCCAGCCCGAAGCCTGGGACCTGGACGTGGTCGTGGCCGGATCGCAGAAGGGCTGGATGATCCCACCCGGACTGGCCTTCGTTTCGATCTCCCCGCGCGCCTGGGAGCGTCAGGCAACGGCTCGGCTGCCGAAGTTCTACTTCGACTGGCTGCAAGCAAAGGGTTCGGCTGAAAGTGGCATGACCCCCTGGACGCCCGCGCTCAGTCTGTTCTTTGGTTTGCAGGTGGCACTGCGGCTGATGCGCGACGAAGGTCTAGAGTCCCTGTTCGAGCGGCACCAGCGCCTGGCCCAGTACACCCGCGAGGGTCTGGCGGATCTGGACCTGCGACTCGTCGCGGATCCACTGTTTGCATCGCCGACGGTCACCACGGCGTACGTCCCTGAGGCAACCAACGCGAGGGCGTTGTTGCGAGCGCTGGAGGAACGCCATGCGATCGTCATGGCTGGCGGGCAGGGTCGCCTCGAGGGCCAGATCATCCGCGTCGGGCATATGGGATGGGTCGAGCAGGAGGACCTGGCGGCGGTGCTTCGGGCTGTGCAGGTCGAGTTGAACAGCGCCTGCGCGCCAAGCGCGGCGGGCGCCACAGGGTAGTGAGCGCTTTCCAGCCCCTGGTCCTGGTCGCCGATCCGATCGCCGAGGACGGCTTGGCAATCCTGCGCCAGCGCGCTCGCGTGGAAACCGTCACTGGCAACCCTGAAGCCCTGGAGCGTTGTCTCGGGCAAGCCGACGCCCTGGTTGTACGTAGTGAGACGCGCGTCACCGCGGCGGTGCTCGAATCGGCGCCGCGCCTGAGGGTGATTGGTCGGGCGGGAGCTGGGGTGGACACCATCGACGTAGCAGCGGCGACAGAGCGCGGCATCGTAGTGGTCAATGCTCCTGGCGGCAATGCCGTGGCCGCGGCTGAACATACGCTGGCGCTGTTATTCGCGCTCGTACGCCGAATACCTGCCGCCGACGCGTCATTGAAGCGCGGTCAGTGGGCGCGGAGCGAGTATGTCGGGACCGAGCTCTCGGGAAAAACGCTTGGTTTGATCGGTCTGGGACGGGTTGGCAGCGAGGTCGCGCGGCGCGCGCTGGCGCTGGACATGCGCGTCCTGGTGTATGACCCATACGTCCCCCACGAACATGCGCGCCGGATTGGCCTGCAGCCGATCGAGCTCCAGGCATTGCTCGAAGCATCAGACATCGTTTCGCTACATGTCCCGCTGACTGAGGCCACGCGCGGTATTGTGGGCGCGCCACAGATCGCACACATGCGACCCAGCGCGTATATCTTGAATTGCGCGCGGGCGGGCCTTGTCGACGAGGCCGCGCTGCTTGCCGCGCTTGGCGCTGGCCGCCTGGCGGGCGCCGCGGTCGACGTATTTTCGAGTGAACCCGTGCGTGCCGACGATCCACTCCCGCGGCATGCGAAAGTGGTTGCCACGCCGCACCTTGGCGCATCCACCGTAGAAGCCCAGGCCAATGTCGCGGTCCAGATTGCGAACGAGGTGCTGGCGGTGCTGGAGGGGCGCCCGGCTCAGTTCGCGGTCAACGCGCCCAGCCTGCCGCCGGAGGATGTGGAGGCCCTGGAGCCGTATCTCGAGCTCGTGGTGATGTTGGGGAAACTAGCCACCCAGCTCGCCGACGCCCACCTGGTTTCGGCCGAGATCAACTATCGCGGCGAGATCGCCCAGCGGAATGTCGGAGTGCTCACCGCGGCGGCAGTGCAGGGTTTGCTCGAGCCGATCTCCGACACCACTGTCAACCGCGTCAATGCACGACTGGTGGCCCAGCAGCGGGGTCGAGAAATTGTGGAAACGCGCTCGAGCACTTCGGCCCACTACACGAGCCTGGTTGGCGTCACGGTGAACACTCGGGCCGGCGCCACCAGCGTGGCTGGGGTGGTCTCCGACGGCCGCGCCAACGTTGTACGGATCGATGATTTCGAGTTACATCTGCCTGCGACGCGGGGCTATGTGCTGGTGACACGGCACGTCGACCAACCCGGCATCATTGGCCTGGTGGGTACGCTGCTCGGCGAGGCAGACATCAATATTTCCTCGATGCAGGTCGGACGAAAAACGCCTCGCGGAGATGCGTTGATGCTGCTGTCGGTCGACGAGCCTGTCCCAACGGTCGTCGTCGAGCGTATACGTCAGGCAGCCAACGTCGCCGCCATCAAGGTCATAAAGCTGTGAGCGTGCCAGGTGTGGATCTTCACTAACATACGTCGCGCCCGCAGCCCTCAAGGAGCATTACTGGCCGGGTACCCGGCGCGCCTCCGACAGCTGATCTTCTGGTACGACGGTCTGAGCGACTGGCAACGCGTGCAATATGCAGGCGCGGCATGTCTTTTCTTGCTGGCGTGTGGCGGCTACCTGCTTGGGCTTGGCAGCACGATGGTGTTACAGCGAGTCCAGCTCGAAGACGCGGCGGTCGCGGCTGAGCGGCTGCCGACGCCGTCCGTGCCTGCGCCGACGAGTGAAGCGCTCATGGTTGCCGCCCCGACCGGGACTGTGCCGGCGGAGGCCCCAACGCAAGCCACGCCTACGGTGTCGGTTGGACCGACTACGTTACCAGCATTCAATGCGCCGGTCATAGCCGAGCCGCCGGCGGCACCGCGCAGCCTGCCGGCCAACGTGGCGCCCCCGGCTGTGGCGGTACCGGCGGCTCCGGCGCGCGCCACCCCTACCCTCGAAAAACCCCGTAACCTGGAGAGTTCGAAGCCCGAACCGCCCGCCGCCAGCGTCGCCACTTCGACGACGTCGGGCATCGGTCGCACCGCACTCCCGGCGCCCACCGCGGTTCGCCAGCTGACTCCGCGCGGGGTCGCCGCGACCGTGAGGCCCACCCCCGCCCCG
>JBPCIO010000350.1:0-6248 GCA_051006215.1 Chloroflexota bacterium | reverse complement strand
GTCCTCGACGTCGCGCCCAACCTTCTGGCAATGTGCGGCGAGCACCGCCAGCTTTCGGACGAGCTCGCTCGGGTCAGGCGAGGTGTTGTTCCACCAGTCAGCGTACTTGGCGACGATTCGCAATCCGAGCTGCTCGCCTGAGGCCCCGATCATCAGGATCGGCTGCTCAGCTGGGCGCGGCTCGGCACGCGCTCCATCGATGCTCAGGTGCTTGCCAGCGTACGTGGCCGGGCTGTCCGTCCAGATCGCTCGGAGGATGTTGGCTGCGTCTTCGAGTTGTTCCATGCGGATCTTGGCAGGCGGGTAGGCATAGCCGTACATGCGATACTTGCTTTCCATCCAGCCGGCGCCAATGCCCAGGGTGACGCGCGCCCCGGTCAGCGCGGTCAACGTGGAGATGGACTTCGCCAGCAGCGCCGGCGGGCGGAACGAGTTGCCGAGCACGATTTGTCCGTAGCGGTAGCCAGGGTAGAGCGAGGCGAAGTGGATCAACGCGGTGATGCACTCCAGGGTGTCCCATTCAGCGGGCGCCCACGTGGCGCCTGGTATCAGGTGATCGGACATCCACACGGTGGCGTAGATCGACCCCCGCAATGCGTGCAGGTGTTCGTGGACATGCGGCAACCACGTCTGCAGCTTGGCACCGCCCGGATCCCACATTGGCATGCGCCAGCCAAACGTGATCTGATCCGGTCTGCCTTTGGGCTGTGGCACCGGCTCGTTCAGTTTGAGGACGGGTCCATCAGTTGTCCGCGGCCCTCGCCATCTGGAAATTTCGTGGTGTGGAAATTGACGTACGCGTTGCCCTGCTGCATTTGCTCGATCAGGTCCCCCAGAGCACCACCCTGCATCGGGCCGGTCAAGTCGGCGTCGGTGAAGGTGCCCTGGGCGACGATCCCTTCTGTGCCGCACGGCTTGGTCTGAGCTGAGCACAGCGTGACGACGACCGGCCCGTTCGTACCTTTTGGAGCGATGTGGATGTGCGCAGCTGCGATGGCGGTTGAGGCATCCGTGGCGGTGACGGCGTAATAGGCCGTGTTGCCATCGTGGCTGATTAATACGTCGGCGGTCCCGCGCGCAAGCGTGGCCCGAGCCGGGACCTCGTCTGACCCGGACAGCACGGTCACGAAGGCTGGGTGGATCTCCTGAGCGTGAGCCACGCCACCCACAAGCAGGCAAGCCCCCAGGACCATTGGAGCGAGTATTCGGCGCTGCATCAAGACACCTCCTGGCCTTTAGGGTACAGCCCTGACCCAGCCCGGCATTGATTTCCCAACACGGCTGAGGCTCCTTGGCCACGACCCGGGCGCCTCCAGGTGCTACTGCTCCAGCACGAATGAGCCGGGTGCTGCCACCAGGGGTGGGTGGCGTTTACTGCCCACCGAGGGCGCCGAAACCCGTTTACCTGAGCGCGGACGCAGCCACTCGATCCAGTCCGACCACCAGCTGCCGTCTCGGCGGGTCGCGCCCTCCATCCAGGCGTCGGCGCTGGCGGCTGCATCCGGATTGCTCCAGTAGCCCCGACCGCGCGTGGGCGGATTGATCACTCCGGCGATGTGTCCGCTACCGCCGACCACGAAGCGCGACTTGCCGCTTGCCAGCTGCGTGATGCGCCACGCCGACCGCCAGGGAACGATATGGTCCTGCTCGGTGCCGACGGCGTAGATGTCCTGATGGATTTGCGCCAGATCGATAGGCACGCCTTTGAGCGACACGTGGTTGGGCTTGATCAGGTTGTTCTCCAGGTACGTGTGGCGGATGTAGAACGAGTGCGCCGCGCGCGCCATCCGCGTGCCATCGGCATTCCAGTAAAGCAGGTCGAACGCCGGTGGCTCCTTTCCCAGCAAGTAGTTGTTGACCACGTTGCTCCAGATCAGATCGTTCGCCCGCAGCAAGTTGAACATGGTGGCCATGGAGCGGCTTTCCAGATACCCGCGTTGCAGCATCTGTTGCTCCATGTACGCTACCTGGGGCTCGTCGATGAACACCGCGGTGTCGCCGACTTCGGTGAAATCCTGCAGGGCGACCAGGAACGTCGCGGCATTGACGGAGTTATCCCGCGTTGCCGCAAGGTACGGCAAGGTCATGCTCAGCAGTGTGCCGCCAATGCAGTAGCCAACCGGATTGACGGTCGGCGAACCAGTGATTTCCTTGGCCACACCTAGACCGGTCAGCGGACCCAGCTCGAGGTAGTCGTCGAAGGTGGTGTCTTCCATCGAGGCGTCGGGATTCTTCCAGCTGATCACGAATACCGTGAAGCCCTGATCCACCAGGAACTTGATCAGGCTGTTCTGCGGCTGCATATCGAGGATGTAGTACTTGTTGATCCAGGGTGGAATGAACAGCAGCGGGATTGACTGGACCGTGTCGGTGGTGGGGGTGTACTGGATCAGCTCGATGAGCTTGTTGCGATGCACAACCTGACCGTTTGTCAGGGCCAGATTTCGCCCAGGCGTAAAAGCCTGCTTGTCCGTCATCTTGATCTCGCCCGCTGCTAGATCACGCAGGAGGTGCTGGGTCCCGTTCACCAGGTTGCGCCCGCCACTCTCGATGGTCTCGTGGATGACCTGCGGATTGGTGAAGAGCGAGTTCGTTGGACTGATAGCATCCACGAACTGGCGGAGATAGAACTGGAGCTTGCGTTGTTGAGAATGGTCCAGCCCCTCGACGCTGGCCGCCGACTTGAGGAGTGCCGCCGCACCGAGCAAGTAGCTCTGCTTGATGCCGTCGAAGGCTGCGTTGCGTTGCCAATCTGGGGTGCTGAAGCGCTTGTCGCCGGCCTCAGGTGTGGCCACCGGCTGCGTCTGCGGCGCAGGCAGGCCCCACATGTTGAGTACGGCCGTCGTCCAGACCTGTGTCGACTGGGCCGCGAAATCGGCGTAGGCGGCCAGGCCGCGGTTCGGATGCTTGAGGCCGTCGAGCCAGACTTGCTGGAGGGCTTTGCTGACCTCACCCGGGCTGAGCGGCACGAGCCTGGACAGTGGATTGGCTTGCCACAGGGTGTCGATCAGCTGGCTCCAGCCATCTGGGTTTACTGCGTCCATGATCTGCTCCCGAATTACGCCGTCTGGGCTGCGTCGTGCCGGCTCAGCCAGTCCGTCACCTTCGGCCACAGCCTGGTGCGGGCTGCGCGGCCAACCACGACGCCCACATGGCCGCCCTGCAAGACGATCTCTTCCGTGTCCGTGCTGCTGGTCAGGCGCATGATGGCGCGCGTCGTCGGGCGCGGCGCAATTTCATCACCTGCGGCAGCGACGTTCAACAAAGGACAACGGATGCTCGCCAGACGCACCCTTCGTCCATCGATCTCGAGGCGGCCGCGGGCAAGCTTGTTGTCCTGATAGAACTCGGTGATCCACTGGCGGTAGGCGGCGCTGGGAAACGGCACGCCTTCGTTTACCCATCGAAACATGGCTTGCCAGCCGGCCACGTCAAAGTCCGCATCCTCGAGTTTGCTCCACAGACGTACGTACGTGCCCATGGTTGTGGGCAGCGGATTCAGCAGCTTGGCGCCCATGTCTGGCATTTGACCTGGCACGAGCGGCAACATTGAGGTCAGCTGCTCAATTGGGAATACGCCTCTGGCGGTCATCGCCCCAAACTTGCCGGAATCGGAGAAATCGATCGGAGTGGTGAACAGGACGAGGTTCCGCACCTGGACCGGCGTGTCCGGGTACAGAGCGGTGTAGCAAGCGGCAAGGCTCCCGCCGATGCAGTACCCGAGGATCGTCAGCGGCACTCCGCCGGCCACCTCGCTGGCCTTGCGTGTCGCGCGCGGCAAGTAGCGCGTCAGCAGTGTGGTGAGGTCCAGCCCGCGGTCTTCGTCGCCGGGGATGCCCCAGTCCAGCAAAAACACGTCGAACCCTTCGTGAAGCAGGTGCTCCACGAAGCTGCTGCCCGGCCGCAGATCCAGGATGTAGGCGCGGTTGATGAGCGGCAGGACCAGGAACACCGGAGTGCTATGCGTGGGTGGAGTCTGACGCGTGTAGCGATACAGGCAAGCCTTGTTCTTCCGCCAGACGCACTCGTGCGGGGTTGTCCCGACGGGAGCGTCGCGCGCAGACAGCACCGTGTGCAGCATGTCGATGGCGCGGCTGCTGGTTGCATCGGAGGATGCGGCCACGGCAGCTTAGCTGGCCTTCTTGGGCGACTGGCGCGCGGCCCGACGTGGGGCACTGGTGGGTGTTGTTCGAGCCCGGGCCGATGCGTCGGGTGTTGCGGCCTTCGACACGGACGCCGAGGCGGGCGTGGGCGGCGGCGAGCCGGAGCCTGCGTCGGTGAGTGCGTGTTCCACCCGCCCCAGGCGATCGTCCAATTGGTCGACCTCTTCTTCAAGCGACACGATGAGCTCGCCCAGTCGGGCGATGTCCTCGCGGGTGGGCAGATTGATCTGCTCCAGGTACGAGCGCATGTTCTCGCGCACCGTCTTCTGGGCCGACAGGAACGTCTCGAGGATCTTGCCACTCGATTCCGCAAACGCTGGGCTGGAGACGGTCTGTTCGAGCACGGCGTTCCAGGCGCGCTCGTTGGTCTCGTAAATTTGACGCCAGAGCTCGAACGGATCGACCGGCCGGCCAGGCGCCGAGGATTGATGTTCGGATGGGCGGCTCATCTCGCTTCAGGGCTCCTTGTGGGTGGCCCGCCCGCCAGCATCGCCGGCGTACAGACCGAAGAATTGATCGAGCATGCGGCGGTACGTGCCCAGCGTGTCGGCCCAGGCATCCAGCCAGCTGAGACCGACGTCAGTAAGCGAGTAGACGCGCCGCGCAGGACCGGTCGGGCCGGGTTCCCAGATCGAGCGCAACAGGCCATCCTTTTCGAGCTGGCGCAGGGTCCGGTACAGCGTGCTCATTTCGAGATTGAAGAAACCAGCGCTGCGCAGGTATTCCTCGATGAGGTAGCCATGGGCGCGCTGCAGGGAGACGGCCAGCAGAATGTACGGGACCACGATGTCGCGCGGAGACCAGCCAGTCGGCGGGGCGCCTGGCGCGGAGCGAGCTGAAACTGTTGGCTCGGCATCGGCAGAGGCCGGCTCCTCAGACGGAGCGGAGGCTGGTGCTGGGCGACGACGCGGCACGACTTGACTCTAACACATCTAGATGTATACTGCATATAGCTACCGAACGCTGGTAGCAGACTTCGCGAACAGCAGAGGAGGCCCTATGGCCAACCCAAACCCCGCTACCACCAACGCTGCGACCGCCGCCGTCGACGAAGCAGTTCGCATCGCAACCGAGAGCTCGCGTCGCACGCTCGGCACGACCCAGGCCGCCCTGGCCGCCGGCCAACGCTACCTGGATCTCGCTGGCGAGATCAATCGCGACGTGTTGTCGCTGTGGACCTCCGTCGCCGACGCCAGCCTCCGCACCACCTTCGAGATGCAGAACGCCGCCCTGGCCAGCAGCCAGGCCCTGTTCGAGACCTCCGCCAAGCTCCGCGCAGATGCGATCAGCCGCTGGGTCGACGTGGCCCGGCAGGCTCAGGCAACCACCTTCAAAACGTACCAGTCCAGCACCAGGCTGCTCGGGCGGCTCGACCAAGACTAGTTGGCCGCTTCAGCGTCGGCGACCCAACGTTAAGACGGACTGGCGCCGATGCTGTAGCCGCCGCACACGAATAGCACCTGGCCGGTCAGGTACGCGGCGTCGTCGGAGGCCAGGAATGCCGCCACGCCTGCCACGTCGGACGGTTGTCCGGCGCGGCCCAGCGGCACGGCGCCGATCGCACGCTCGAACGCCGCCGCGGGCATGGCGCGCGTCATCTCCGTGTCGATGAAACCCGGCGCGATCGCGTTGACGGTCACGCCTGAGCTCGCCACCTCTAGCGCCAGCGTCTGCGTCAGACCGACCACGCCGGCCTTGGACGCGGCGTAGTTGGTCTGGCCGAAGTTGCCGAGGTACGAGGTGCTGGACAGGCTGATGATGCGACCACCTGGGCCGGCCTCGAGCACATACGGTAGGGCCGCCTTGCAGCCATTCCAGACGCCGCTCAGGTTTGTGCGGATGACGGCATCCCAATCGTCCACGTGCGGTCACGGGTGATGCCAGCGTGTTGACCATGATGTCGACTCGACCGAAATCCTCGCGGACGCGCGCGAGGGTGGCCTGCGTGTGTTCCGGTCGGTGACGCAGCCGGCCCGCATCACCTGCCTGACGTGACAGGCACTTGCGCCGCGGTCCGGTTCGGCGGACGATGATGGGATGCCATCCCCCAGGCGCGGCGACGACATCGTCGTCTCAACCCCGCTT
>JBPCIO010000349.1:0-16513 GCA_051006215.1 Chloroflexota bacterium | reverse complement strand
CCCCAGGGCTACTCGCCCTGGACCTCGCGCAAAGACCCACATACGACAACTCCCACGACTGCCCGCTGCCGCGCTCTAACGTGCGTTCGCTGAGAATTACGGCGGTGAGATGCCCGCTGAGTTGATGAGCGTCTTAGAGGTGCCCATAAAAGGGTTGTTCGAGAGGGTATTGGGGGCATTCTTGGCGCGAGGTCCAGGGCGAGTAGCCCTGGGGAGGGGGCCGCAGCCCACGACCTAATGAACAAACTCGTTACGAATTCCTACCGTGCCGCAGCCCACGACTTAAGGAACAAACTCGTTACGAGTTCCTACCCCGCCGCGGCCCACGACTTAAGGAATAAACTCGTTACGAATGCCTACCTTTGTTCTTTATTCTAGTTGCCCATGACCAGCCCGCCGTCGATGTGGATCGCTTGGCCGGTCATGTAGTCCGAATCGGGGCTGGCTAGAAAGCTCACCACCCCGGCCACGTCCTCTGATTTCTCGGGGCGGCCGAGCGGGATGTTGGCGATGCGGCGTTTCCAGGCTTCCCCGATTGGCCAGCCTTCGATCTCGGCCCAGTCGGCATCGATGCCGGCCCACAGCGGCGTATCGACTACGCCCGGGCAGATGCAATTGGAACTGATCTTGTATTCAGCCAGGACCTGTGCAGCGGTGCGAGTGACGCTGACCACGCCCGCCTTACTGGCCGAATAGTGGACCATATACGCTTGGCCGCCTCGGTACGCGGCAATCGAAGCAGTCTGAATCAGTTTGCCGCGTAGCTCGGACCCAGCCTTGAGCTCCTGCTGCCGCATTCGCTTTGCAGTCGCCTGCAGCACGAAAAACACGGCTCGCAGGTTAATCGCCAGCATGCGGTCCCATTCTGCTTCGGTCACTTCCAGCAGCGGCCTGGCCTGAGCGATACCGGCGTTGTTGAAGAGCACGTCCAGCCGTCCCCAGCGCTCGTAGGCGACGTCCAACATCCGCTCGATGTCGCCTGCACGCGTGACGTCGGCCTGTACGGATGCCTGCCCAAGCTCACGCGCAAGCGCTTCGGCGCCCTCCCCGTTGAGATCGGCCAACACGATCTGCGCGCCATCCTGCGCCAGTCTTCGAGCACAAGCCGCGCCAATGCCGCTCGCGGCGCCAGTAATCAGAACGTGGGTCTCAGCCAGTCGGTCAGTCATGTGACGAGTAGATCGTACAGGTGTCGCTGTCGCTCGGCGGCAGCCCGATACCGGCTCGCGTTGGATGGCCGGGGTTCGAAGCGCCGGCGCACGGAGGGCTGCATGTCCTCCAGCGGTTGCCGCAGCAACCCGAGCGTCTCGAGCCCGAGTAGACTGACTCCGCGGCTGGATGCCTCCGGCTCAGACGAGGCCAGCAGCGGCCGTCCCAGCACGTCGGCCAGAATCTGCATCCAGGCCGGCGAATGTAGCAGCGCCCCGCCTGTAGCCACCACCTCGCGTCCGCTGGGCATCGCGTCAAGCAGGATGCGGTCGAGCTCGCCGAACCGGAGCGCGACTCCCTCGAGGCACGCACGCAGGATCTCAACCGGCTGCGTGCTGAGCCTCAGCCCGACGATTGCGCCGCGGGCATCGTCGGCCCAGCCCGGACTCCGTTCCCCTCCCCACAGCGGCAGCACTACCAGTCCATGGCTGTCTGGCTCGAGCGCGGCCACCTCGTCTTCGACGGTTCTCAGTCCTGGCAGGCGCAGCGTGCTGCGCAACCACTGGAGCAGGCTACCGCCGTCGTTCATCGCACCGCCGACGACCGTCCGCCGCTCGTCCACTCGATAGCACCATGTTCCCCACGGCACCTGAAACGGATCTGGCGGCGCCCACACCACACGCTCGGCGCCGGACGTGCCGATCATGATCGCGAACCGATCCGGTGTGGCGCAGCCGGCGCCCAGATTGCTGCAGCCGCCGTCTCCGACCGCCGGTAGCCATTGGACGCCCTTCAAGGACGGCCAGCGTCTGATCGTGGCTGACGTGCCCGTCGACGTTTCCCGTAGTGGCACCAGCCGGCCCAGATGCTGAGGCTCGAGTTCGAGTCCCGCCAGCAGCCCCGGGTCCCAGTCGCAGGAGTGTACGTCGAGCAAGCCTGTGCCTGAGGCCATCGAAACGCTGATGCCAGACTGGCCGGTGAGCCGCTCCAACACCAGCTCGCCGAAGGAGATCCAGCGCTGCACGCGTTTGAACAGGTCTGGCTGAGTGTGGCGGAGCCAGGTGAGCTTGGCCGGCCAGTAGCTCCAGTGAAAGACACACCCAACCCGAGCATGGACGGCGCGTTCGTCGAGGCGCTCGCGTAGGCCGGCCACCTCGCCACGGCTGCGCGCGTCGAGCCACAGATAGATCGGCGTAAGCGGTCGCCCGTGCTCGTCGACCCCGAGCAGGCTGTGCCAGAAGGTATCAGTGGCCACGCCCAGGATGGGGGTCGGGTTGTGGTCCAGCAACCGGTCGATGGCTGCATACAGCTGGTCCAAGAGCAGCTCGGGGTCAAGCTCCGCACCGCCGTCAGCACTCACCCGCGGGGCATACGCTACTCGCCCCCGGCGACCGGCAACCAGCCGCCCAGCCCGGTCGTACAGGCTGGCGCGACACGAAGAGGTCCCCACGTCCAGCGCCAGCACTGCCCCATCCCCACTGCCATCACGCATCACCGCCGCCACGATAGCAAAGGGCCCAGTTGTCTTCCACAGTGAAGACCAGCAGTCTGGATGCGAGCCGCGCAGCGGCGTCGCACGCCCGGTCGTCGTCTCAGTCAGTCTCCCCCCTCGTCCTCCGGTACAGTTCCCACATGCCTTTGGCTGGACCCTACGGTGGCTGGCGATCGCCTATTACGGCCGCCTCGATCGCGGCCGGCGGAGTCTCGCTGGGATCGGCCGATATCGTCGGCGACGACGTGTACTGGCTCGAGGGCAAACCTCTCGAGGCTGGGCGCATCGTGCTGGTGCGACATGCAAGCGACAACACCCGCCAGGAGCTCACGCCGAAGCCCATGTCCGTACGCACGCGAGTGCACGAGTACGGTGGCGGCGCGTACGTGGTCTCTCGCTCGAGCGTCTTCTTCGCCAACTTCGCCGACCAACGCCTGTATCGGCAGGAAATTGGCGCCGGCCCAGAGCCAATCACTCCCGAACCCGCGATCGTGGGCGGTCTGCGATATGCCGACGCGCAGCTCACTCCCGATGACCGCCTGCTGGTGTGCGTGCGCGAGGTGCACGCATCCCAGGGTCCCGAGGCGACCAACGAGGTCGTCGTGCTCGCTGCTGATGGCTCGAGCGAGGCCCGCGTCATCGTGTCCGGTCATGATTTTTACGCCTCACCGCGGATCAGCCCAGATGGGCGCCACCTGGCGTGGTTGGCCTGGGATCACCCGCGTATGCCGTGGGACGGTTCAGAACTGTGGGTCGGCAACCTGGCTGCTGAGGGCTCGATCTCCAACCCACGCACTGTCGCCGGCGGCGCCACCGAATCCATTTTCCAGCCCGAGTGGAGCCCCGCGGGCGAGCTGCACTTTGTCTCCGACCGCACCGGATGGTGGAATATGTACCGTCTGCGCGGCGGAGAGGTCGAGCCGCTGGCGCCAATGCAGGCCGAGTTCGGCAGCCCTCAGTGGGTCTTCGGCATGAGCACGTACGCCTTCCTGGCCGATGGTCGAATCGCCTGCATCGTCAGCAAAGATGGCAAGGATAGCCTGGCGTTGGTACAACCCGGCCAGCCACTGCAGACGATCGACCTGCCGTACACCGCCTACGCTCGCCGCTTGCGGTCGAGCGGCAACACGCTGGTCTTCATCGCTGGCTCGCCGACTGAGTCGGCCGCCGTGGTGCGGCTCGACGTCGTCACCGGAGCGCGCGAGATCCTCGGCCGCAGCCTGGAGCAGGAGCCCGACCCCCGTTACGTCTCGCGCCCGCGCTCGATCGCGTTCCCGACGAAGGACGGCGCCGCCACTGCCTACGGGATCTACTACCCGCCCACCAATCCGGACGCGGTTCGCCAATCTGGCGAGCTGCCGCCATTGATTGTGAAGAGCCACGGCGGCCCGACGGCTATGACCCAGGCCCAGCTCAACCTGGAAACCCAGTTCTGGACCAGCCGCGGGTTTGGCGTGGTCGACGTGAACTACGGTGGCAGCAGCGGCTTCGGGCGCGCCTATCGAGATCGGCTCAACGGTCAGTGGGGCATCGTCGACACACAGGACTGCATCAGCGCTGCCCGTTACCTGGCCGCCCAGGGCGAGGTAGATGGACAGCGGCTGGCCATCCGCGGCGGTAGTGCCGGCGGATATACGACGCTGTGCGCGCTGGTGTTCCACGCAGACTTCGCCGCCGGCGCCTCGTACTACGGAGTCGCGGACTGCGAGGCGCTCGCGACGGACACCCACAAGTTCGAGTCGCGCTACCTGGATGGCTTGATCGGACCCTACCCCGAAGCCAGAGACGTGTATTACGCGCGCTCACCGATTCACTTTGCCGACCGCTTGTCCTGTCCGGTAATTCTGTTTCAGGGACTCGAAGATCGGGTCGTGCCGCCCTCGCAGGCGGAGCGCATGGTCGAAGCATTACGCGCGAAACGCTTGCCATTCGCGTACTTGGCATTCGCAGGCGAGCAGCACGGCTTTCGCAAAGCCGAGACGATCCAGCGCACCCTTGAAGCCGAGCTGTACTTTTATTCACGCGTGTTCAATTTCGTGCTGGCCGACCCAGTCGAGCCGGTCGAGATCGAAAATCTCCCCTAGTCCGCGAAATACGCGATTTGGCCGGTACTCGTCCGAGCACCCGCGGGATTCGCCCGTGGCTGCGCGGCTACGGACCGTCCGTGGCGATATAAATAGCAACCCCACCGAGCAGTGGCGTCGGCTCCCGGTGCCAGCGATGCGCTGACCAAGGAGAACCGTTCTTCACGCACGCTGCCCGGGCTGGGTCCGCAAGCTTGCCCTGCGAGCGAGCGAAGCAAAGCGGACGAGTGTGATCCTCTACACAATCCCGCGCTGTTTGAGGCGCGGGTCCAGAGCCTGGCGGAGTCCGTCGCCGACCAGGTTGAAGGCTAGAACGGCTAGGAAGATGGCCGCTCCGGGAGCAAGCGCTAGCCAGGGCGCCACGTTCAAGTACTGGTACCCCGTACGCAGCGCCGAACCCCAGCTGGGCATCGGCGGCCGCACGCCGAGCCCCAGGAAACTCAGCCCCGCCTCAGCCAGAATTGCGAAGGCTGCGCCGAGCGATGCCTGCACGATGATCGGCGCCGCAATGTTCGGCAAAATGTGCACGACCATCATTCGCCAGGCGCTCGCCCCGGTCACCCGCGCTGCGGTGACGTACTCGCGCTCCCGCGCCGAGAGCACCTGACCATGCGCCAGGCGCGCGAACGTCGGCACGGACACCACCCCGACCGCGATCATGACGTTGCCAATCCCCGGTCCGAGCACGGCGTTGATCGACAGCGCCAGCACAAGCGCCGGGAAGGCCCGTAAAGCATCCATGGTCCGCATCAGCACGTCGTCCACCCAGGCGCCGTAGTAGCCCGCGGCCAGTCCGACCAGGGTACCCACCAACACGCCAATGCTCACGGCGATAACGCCGACCTCGATCGAAACCCGCGCCCCGTACGCAAGGCGCGAGTACACGTCGCGGCCCAGGTCGTCCGTCCCAAGCAAGAAGTCAGCGCTGGGGGGCTTCAAGACGTACGCGTAGTGCTGGTCGTTCGGGTCGTAGGGCGTCAGGATGTCGGCGGTCAAGGCCAGGCCGGCTATGCCGAGCAGGATCAACAGGCCGACCGGCACCAAGCGTGTGCCCAACAGCACCCTGATCCAAGCTGGCCCGGGCATCCGCCTCGCACGCGAGCGGAGGGCAAGCTCCGCCACTGGACGCGAGACCGGGATGCTGGTGGTCACGGAAGCGGCGCCGCGGTGGCTCGGTTGCGGGCCATCTGCCCTGCCAGCTCGATCGCCGCGAGCAGGTTGGCCTCGTTGGCTGTACCAGTACCGGCGATGTCGTAGGCAGTGCCGTGGTCGACTGAGGTGCGTATGATCGGCAACCCCAGGGTCACGTTGACCGTGTCGTCAAACCCAGCGAACTTGGACGGGATGTGCCCCTGGTCGTGGTACATGGCGATCACCGCGTCGTAGTCCCCGGCCGTGGCCCGCAGGAACACGGTATCTGGCGACACCGGCCCGGAGACACGCCAGCCTTCGGCCCGCAGCCGCTCGATGGCTGGCTCGATGTGCTCCTGTTCCTCGGAACCAAACAGTCCGTGCTCGCCAGCGTGCGGATTGAGGCCGGCGACAGCCAGATGCGGCTCGCGACCGACAATATCGCGCGCCGTTTCACCAGCCAAGCGAGCGGTGGTGACGATGCGATCGGCGGCGACGAGTTCGATAGCGCGTCTCAGGGACACATGCGTCGAGACGTGCACGACTCTGAGCCGGCTGGATGCCAGCATCATCGCCACCGACTCGTCGGGTACGCCAGCAAAACGTGCCAGTAGCTCAGTGTGACCTACCCCGACCCAGCCCGCCTCACTCAGCGCCTCTTTGTTCAAGGGAGCGGTCACAATGGCGCCCACCGCGCCCTCGAGAGCCAGCGCTGTGGCGCGCTCCAGGTATTCGTACGCCGCCCGGCCGACTTCGGCGCACACCCTGGCCCGGCCGAGTCGCTCGATGTCGATGTTGTGCAGGTCGACCACGTCGATAGACCGCGAGTCGTGGCCGGCGTCGGCCAGCCCATCGACCGTGCGGACCTGGAGCTGACCCGCGATGATTCGGATGGCGGCCTCCATAGCGCGCCGCTCGCCGATAACCACTGGCCGCGATTGGTCGTACACCTCGGCGTGCGCCAGGGCCTTGGCGATAATCTCGGGCCCGACTCCGCCAGGGTCGCCCATGGTTATGGCCAGGATCGGCTTCGATCCCCCGGTTGTGACATTCATGGTTGTGGTGTTGATAAGACACCCACCGACCGCACCACGTCGAGCAGGGTATCCGGGCTGCCGAACCCGCCCGCCTTGGTGACTACCAGGACGTGATCCCACACGCCACCGACCAGCCGTCCAATCGGCACGCCTGGGCTAAGCTCCCCAGACAAGCGCACGCCAGCAGACCCGAGTTGCTCTAACACCCTGCGACCCGTGGCTCCGCCGGCCAGCACCACCGCCGCCGGGACGAGTGTCCTGGACCATTCGGCGACCGTGTCGGCCACCGCCTGAGCCCACTCGCCCTCGTCGCGGGTGCGTGTCATAGGAGTGCGCAGCACCAGCACCGCGTGAGGTACTGCAGGTCGAGACAAGTGCGCCCTCGCCGGGGTCGCCTCTAGCACGGCGACCGAACCAATCTGCCCGGCTTCTGCGTGTCCCCCTGGGGGAGTGCTGCGGACGAGGCAATCGATTTGGCCTCGGGTCACGGCAGTCGGACTCCCAGCGATGATCAAGATCGGCCCGCTCAGGGTGCCAATACCGAGCCCCCGCTCAGGCACACCCCGTTCGGCCACCTGCCGCGCCAGCCCGCCGGATCCGACGAGCAACCACTCAGGGTGGCGTCGCCACGCGCCAGCCACGCTGCGCAGGCATTCGGCGGCATCCGCATCCACGACAACCCGTTGCACCCCGCGCATGCGGGCCTCTTCAACTGCTCGTTCGACCTCCTCGGCCGAGCCAGCGGAAGTGGCGCCAATTAGCGCGCTGCCGCCCCTCCCCAGCAGCGCCAACACGCTTGCGCCTGGTTCACCATCCACCACAACTGTCCCTTCACGCAACACACGCCCCTGCTCGGGAAAGGCTGGCGCGATGACGGCGACGTCCTTGCCGCTACCGGTGAGCGCACCCGCCACCAACCCGGCGACCGGCCCGCGCAGCGTGGAATCGATCTTCAGGAAAACGCGCCCGGCGTGATCTTGCGAGCACAGTTGGCGTGCCGCCGCTTCCGTCTCGCGCTGTGCCTGCTGGTCGGAACACTCACGAAGATCAAGGTCCACCGCCAGTACGTCCACGCCAGTCTGTTCGCCCTCCCAGAGTGGGCGGGACTGAGCGGCCGAGAGCACCACCAGCGTGCCGTGCCATGCCGCGAACGGCGCGGCGGCATCGCCGGCGCCGGTGAAATCGTCGGCCAGAATCAACAGTTGCACGTCCGAATACCCAGGCGAGCGCGCCCGCCTCGACTCAGCTAGAGCAAGCGTCCGTCGGCGTCGAACCGCATTGGCCTGGGCGCACCGGTGACCTCGACATGTGCCGCGCTAACCTCTTCGAGAAGACTCGGGCTGAACTCGACCGACGCCGCCACAAGCGTGTTCTTGATGCGCGCCAATCGCAACTTGGAATGGTCGGGCTGACCGCACATGCGGATGGCAGTCGCGATGGCGGCACGGTCGGTCGGCAAAATATTCGGTAGTCGATTGCGCAATAGACCGCCGATACCCGAGGTGTAGCCGTTCATATACGTCGCCTGCCAATCGATCTTCGAAATCACGCGCTCGGTCGTGAAATCGGCCAGACCCACGCCGATGGCGTTGCCATGGCTCTCCTCAGTCAGATCGAGCACCACCACGGCCGTGACGCGCGGGCTGGGTTCCTCGGCTACCCCAGGCACGAACATGCGCCCGAGCACGTTGGTGTCCATCCCGGTGCCTGAGACGTTCTTCCCCATCTCGTCGACGATGAGCACGTCGAGCGTATCGAATGGCAACCCGCCCATCAGCAGCTTCGCCTGGCGCTGGAGCGCCTCTTCGGCCTCGCCAGCGATCCCATTCGGTTCGACAAACTTGATGCCGGCGGTGTGGTCGTACGCGTTCTCCAGAATAGCCAGGCCGCCCAGGATCTTGCCGGTCCTGTCGATCATGACTCGCGCCGCTCGGGGCATCAATTCAGACAGGCCGCGCGTTCCGTAGCTGTGCAGGATCTGGGCGCCGCGCTGCTTGCCCAGGCCAATCGCGCAAATCTTGGCCAGGCCGCTTTCGACGGACCCGCGGAAATCGGTGTGCGGCTTTACCCGATTGACGAGTAGGACGTGGTCCGCTTCAAGCGCGGTGGTGCTCATGTAGACCGGCATGTCGTCCACGCGGCCAATCTCCTGGACGTCCATGCTCGAGATGATGGGTAGGCCAACTGTCTCGCGCGTGATGCCGTATCCGGCGAGTACGTCCCGCTGGCCGTCGGCTGTAGCGCCGCCGTGACTGCCCATCGCGGGCATGATGAACGGGTCGCCGCCAACATCGCGGATGAGATCCCCGCAAGCGCGCAGTATGGCCGCGATGTTGGCGATGCCGCGACTGCCGGCCGTAATGGCAACCCGGTCGCGGCGCGCAACGCGATTCAGCAACGGCTGGAGCTCAGCTTTGACGCGGGCCGGAATTTCGTCGATCCCAAGCTCGGGCGCATCTTTGGGGCTATACACCCGTTGGCCACTAACCAGCTCCGGGAAGCTCAGTCCAATCTCCGCGCCCAAATCCGCCGGGATCACCACGGCCATATCTCAGATGGTAGCCCGTTGCAGGACCGAGTGCGTGGAACATACGACGGAAGCGCACCGCAGCACCTCCCTCACGAGCTCTCGAGCCTGCCAAACAAGTATCGCGGCACAGCCGCGCTCCGCGAAGCCTGGCTGGTAGTCTGAACACCCAGTTATGCCAGATGTGCGGCGTTTCCGAATTGCGGTCATTCCTGGTGATGGCATCGGCAAAGAGGTCGTCCCAGAGGGCATTCGCGTGCTCGACCGCGTGGCGGAGCGGTCTGCCGGAACACTCAGCTTCGTGTACGAGCACTTCGCCTGGGGCTGCCAGTACTACCTCGAAACCGGCCGAATGATGGATGCCGACGGTCTCGACCGTCTGCGACGGTGCGACGCGATCTACTTTGGTGCGGTTGGCTGGCCGGGTGTACCCGACCACGTCAGCCTGTGGGGGCTGCGGCTGGCTATCTGTCAGGGATTCGACCAGTATGCGAATGTACGCCCGGTGCGCCTCCTTGCAGGCGTGCCCAGCCCGCTGAAGAGCGCCACGCCCGAGACGATGGACTGGGTCGTGGTGCGCGAGAACACCGAGGGCGAGTACGCCGGCATCGGCGGCCGCAATCTAGCCGCTCGTGGGCCAGGCAAAGCCATAGCCATCCAGGCTGGTTTGTTCACCGAAGAGGGCTGTGAACGAATTATCCGTTTCGCATTCGACCTTGCCCTCACTCGCCGCCGTCACAAAGTCACCAGCGTGACCAAGTCGAACGCTCAGCAGTTCGGGATGACGCTGTGGGACGAAGTCTTTTCGCGAGTGGCAGCCGACTATCCCGGCGTCGAGACCGAGCAATGGCTGGTGGATGCCATGGCCGCCCGCTTTGTTTTGCGGCCCGAGACGTTGGAAGTGGTAGTCGCCAGCAATTTGTTCGCCGACATCCTGTCCGATCTCGGCTCAGCCCTGGCTGGCTCGATGGGGATCGCTGCCAGCGCGAACCTCGATCCCGACGGCCGCTTTCCAAGTATGTTCGAGCCCGTGCACGGCTCAGCCCCCGACATTGCCGGCCAGGGCATTGCCAATCCAATCGGCACCATCTGGAGCGCTGCGCTGATGCTCGATCACCTTGGCCTCGCCACAGAGGCGGCCGACGTCATGCGTGCCCTCGAAGCCACGACTGCCTCAGGCATGCTGACGCCCGACCTCGGCGGGCAAGCGACGACCACGCAAGTCACCAACGCCATCCTGGCCCACCTCTAGCGGCGTCGCCCGGGCCGTTTGAAGGCCGGGCCGCCCTCGCGGCGCAACCACATGTGCAGCAGCACCGTGACCCATGCCCGATACGGCCGCCACGCTTCGGCCAGATGTAGGATGGTCGCGCGATCAGGCACATCAGGCAGCTCGTAGGCGTGTTGGACAGCCTGGCTGGTAACTTCGTCGTCCGAGACCTCGTCCGCGAGGCCGGCCCCCCGAATCAGAATCCCTTGGGCGATGAAGGCGCCCACGCCGCGCAGCGACCGCAACTCCGCCAGCGCATCTACAAACGGCGTCCTGCGCAGCTGCTCGCGGTCCAGACGCCCGGCCAGGGCAGCCTCCGCGATGCCGTGCAGACGCTCCATCTTTTCGCCGACGACAGGCCCGTATCGGTCCAGCTCGAGCACAACTTGCGGCCGCGGGAAAGCAAACAAGTGCTGATCGCCTACGGACAGCGCGTCGCCATGCTCCTGAGACAGCCGCACACGAATCGAGCGCGTCTGGACGATTGAGAGTCGGTGACCAATCACCAACGCCGATGCGGCTTCATACGGCGTGTGAAAACACACTGGCCTGACCGTGCCGAAGTGAGCCTGGAGGCGCCCGACAACGGGATCGCGTTGGCCAACCAACTGGAATCCGGCGCCGTCGACGTCAGCCGACAGCGCCGCCAGGGCTGTCCGCCAGGCCGACTCGGCGTCTTCGTCCTGCGCGTGGTGGACCTCGCCCGTCAGCACTCCACGCGCATCCTGACGAACAATCACTGCCGCCGACGTGTGCCAGCCTTCGACGGGAAACGCCATCACGATCGCGGACGGATCGCTCGCGAGAACTGGCCAGCCGCCGAAATAGCGGTTGGCCTGCTCTATTGAAAAGGGCCCACTCGGTTCCAGGCGAAAGCGCTCCACGCGCGTAGGTTACTGAGCCGAACGCAAGTTGCGTCGCACGGTGAACGATGTCAGGAGGAACAGCACCACGCCAATCCCGCCGAGTGCAAACAGTTCCCAGGCCTGGTTCGTGCCACCGCGCAGCATGAAGTCTTGCAACAGCTGGATGCCGTGCGTCACCGGCAGGCTGTAGGCCGCGATGCGCACGGGGGTGATGAACTGATCCAGCGGTAGCACGAAGCCGCTGAAAAACACTGATGCGAGCAGCACCAGCATGGAAAGCTGCACCGCCTGCCGCTCCGAATCGACAACCGTCGAGATGAGCAGCCCCAAACCGAGCGACGCGAAGCTCAGCAGAGCGACGACCATGGCGACGTCACCGGGGGCGCTGAGCATGGGCACGTGCAGTACCCCAACCAGCAGGAACATGATGGTCGCCGCGATCGACAGATTGAAGAACGCGTACGCCAGATACTTGCCCGCGAGAATTTCCAGGGCGCGGACCGGCGCAACACGAAAGATGTCCATTGCGCCGCTCAGTCGCTCGCGCACCATAGACAGCGCCGTGAGGGTCACCCCCATGTGCTGCAGCACCAGCGCCAGCACCGCCGGAGCGAAAAATGCTACGACGGCCGGAGTCACCGGGGCGAGGTTGCGCGGCTCGGCGCGGGTGGGCGCCGCGATCACCTGAGGTGAAACCGCGATCGGTGGTTGAGCGCCCGTCGACGAGATGACGTACTGCTCGCCCTGGCTGACAGCCTGTTCGATGATGGCTCGATTCAACTCCTGCACCTGACGGTACGCCACGAAGCGCGCATAGTTGTCTCGAACCGGGTCGAGCTCGTTGTATTCAATACCGATACTCGACTGCTGCCCGTCGCGAAAGTTCTGTTCGACCCCGGCTGGGGCAATTACGATGAGGTCGATCTCCTGACGTTGCAGGCGTGCTCTGGCAGCATCGGCGTCCTCGGTGATCTCTACCAGGCTGATCGATTCGCCGGTGTATTGCTGGTAGAAGCTCAGGTCACGCGGCAGGGTAGCGGACGCTGGCACGACCAGTACCGCGTTGAGGGGTCGGTACTGCCCGCTATAGCCAACTCCGAACAGACCCATGATCGCGAACGGCCCCAGGATCAGGCTGAACAGCGCGCCTGGCCGGCGCACGACCTCGATAACGTCCTTGGCGAAGAAGGAGGTCGTCCGTGTCCAGCTTTTAAGCAGCCCGAGAAACAGCTCGCGGATTGCGTTCTTCACGGTCCTCCTCCTCATCCGCACGAGCTTCCTCAGACTGGGACACCAGGGCGGCGAAGACCTCGTCGAACGACGGACGGTATTCGCTGCTCGAAACGACTTCTATCGATAGCGCGCTCAACTCCTCGAGCACTCGCGGCGTCGCCGCACCGGCATCCTCGGCAATCACCAGGACGCGGCGCGGGGCATGCTGGCGCACCGAGCGGACGCCTGGCAACTTCTCGAGGCGTGTGCCGTCGAACGGCTGCGCAGTCTCGATCTCAATGACCTCGCCACCGAGGGCCATCCGCCGAAGCTCCTCAGGCTCGGCCAGCGCGATCAGCCGCCCGCGCGCCAGCACCGCGACTCTGTCGCAATACTCTGCTTCGCCCACGTACTGGGTCGTCACTACGATCGTGCGGCCCGCTTCGCGCAGCCGTCGGAACTCCGCCCAGACCGTCTGGCGCAGCATTGGATCGAGCCCAGCCGTTGGTTCGTCGACAAACAGCAGCACCGGGTCGTGTACCAGGGCGCACGCTAATTCGAGGCGGCGCTGCATGCCCCCGGATAACTGGCGAGCTCGGCGAGAACGGGCGTCCCACAGGTCGACCAGCTTCAGCATCTCAGCTACGCGACGGCGGCGCTTCGGCCACAGAAGCCCGAACAGCGAGGCGACGAAGGACACGTTCTCGGTAGCCGTCAACTCTTCGTACAGGACGAAATGCTGTGGCATATAGCCGATCTGCTCGCGAGTGGCGCGGGTGAATTTCCGTGGCGCCTGGCCGAGTACGGTCAGCTTGCCGGCGGTCGCTTCGAGCGTCCCGGTCAGCATGCGAATGAGGGTCGTCTTGCCAGAGCCACTTGGGCCGATGACGCCCAGGATGGTGCCGCGCGGCACGTCCAGAGTGAGATTGTCTACAGCCGCTACTTCGCCGTAACGGTGGCTGAGGCCTTCCATCGAAACGACAACGGCATGCTCAAGCACGCGAGCCGTTTGGCACGTTCCGTGCCGTACCTGGGCTGATCCTGGGCCTGCTCAGGATGACACTGAAAGCACCCAGGGAGTAGCATCTGAGCCCCGTGGCACGACAGACGGTGCGACTGACCCCCGAAGGTCGGCGCGAGCTGGAAGCAGAGTTAGCCAGACGCGAGGCGGAGCTTCCAACCGTGTCCTCTCGACTCGGCGACGCTCGCGCAGGTGGCAACGATCCCACCGAGAACCTCGACCTGCGCGACGCGATGGACGAATTGGCTCTGCAGGAGGGTCGCATCGGTGAGCTGCGGGCACTGCTGGCGTCGGCCGAAACAATCCAGGACGGGCCCAGCGACGGAGTAATCCGCCTCGGCGCCCGATTGACGATTCGACATGCTGACGGCGAAGAAGCTTCGTACATCCTGGTTTCGCCCGCGGAATCGGATCCGCGGCGTGGACGCATCTCCGAGGAGTCGCCGATCGGTCGAGCACTTGTCGGGCGAAAGAAGAACGACGAGGTGACTGCCGAGACACCCAGCGGCCCCGAACACCTCGTCGTGCTCGCCGTCTCCTAAATGGGTGTCGCCCACAGTCCCGGCCTGATCGGCGCACGCGCTCGCCAGATTTCCGCGTCCGCGTCGATGGCGCTCGACGCTCGGGCCAAGGCGCTCAAAGCCGCCGGCCAGCCGATCATCTCGTTCGGGGTGGGCGAGCCCGACTTTCCCACCCCTGAGCCGATCAAGGAGGCCGCCAATCGCGCCATGCGCGACGACGCCACCCACTACACGACCGTGAGTGGTGATCCGGCATTGCGCAAACTGGTGGCTGATCGGACGGCGGAGATGACCGGCGTGCCCTGCACCTGGGGCCAGGTCATAGCCACCAGTGGCGCCAAGGAAGCGCTGTATATCGCGATGCAGGTGCTCTGTAACCCCGGCGACGAGGTCCTGTTGCCAGCACCATACTGGGTCAGCTATGCCGAACAGGCCCGCATGGCTGGGGCAACGCTCGTCCCGATTGATACCTGTCCGCCCGGATGGAAGCTCACCCCCGAAGACTTGCGGCGGCACATCACGCCCAGGAGCCGCGCCCTGGTCCTGTGTACACCCTGCAACCCGACCGGCGCCGTCTACAGCGACGCCGAGCTCGCGGCCCTGGCTGAGGTGGTCGCGGAGCACCAGCTTGCCGCCATCGTCGACGAGATCTATGCCCGCATCAGCTACGTGCCGGTCGGTCGCTGGCTGCGCGCAGCGCCCCACCTGGCCGACCGAAGCTTGATCGTCGACGGCGTCTCCAAGGCATACGCCATGACCGGCTGGCGCCTCGGCTGGCTGGTCGGACCGCCCGAGTTCATGCAGGCCGCGTCTGCATTGCAAAGCCACCTCACCAGTCACCCGTCGTCGATCACGCAACGCGCCGCGCAGTTCGCGCTGGAGAATAACGCGTCAGTCGAACGCAGCGTCGACGAGATGGTTGGCATCTTTCGTCAGCGGCGGGATGCGATTGTCGCGGGCCTGTCGAGCATCGACGGCATCCTGTGTGAGGAGCCGGAGGGCGCCTTTTATGTCTTCCCGGACGTGCGTGGCCTGTACGATCGTCCGCTTGGTCCCAACCGACGCATCGTCCACTCAGCGAATGAATTGTCGGCGTACCTGCTCGACGAAGCACTCGTCGTCACGGTGCCCGGCGAAGCGTTCGGCACGCCCGGGTTCATCCGCCTGTCGTATGCGTTGTCCATGGATCAGCTGAACGAAGGCGTCCAGCGCCTCCAGGCCTCGCTGCGCTGAGCGCCACCTGCGTCTCAACCCTGCCTCAACCAGCGCCCACCCGTGAGTGCGCCTCCGCCAGGGGTTAGACTCCGCGGGTGGCCAACATCGCAGTAATCGGAACAAATTACGTAGGACTCGTCACTGCCGCCTGTTTCGCGGAGCTAGGCAACCAGGTCGTCGGAATTGATATTGATCCTGGCAAAGTGGAGCGGCTCGGGCGGGGCCAGTTACCGATTTACGAGCCGGTGTTGGAAGAGATCGTCATCCAGAACATCAGAGCTGGCCGCTTGCGATTTACGCTCGACTATGTGGCTGGGCTGAAAGCAGCCGAGTTCGCGTTCGTGTGCGTTGGGACCCCTTCGGGAGTGGAAGGCGAGGCCGACATGAGCCAGGTCAAAGCCGCCGCGCACAGCCTGGGAATGTGCACCCCGGCCGGACGCAACCTGATTGTAGTCAACAAGAGCACGATGCCCATTGGAACCGGCGATTGGATGCTGCCGGCCTTGGAGCGCGCGAGCAATGGCTCCGGCGCTCACTTTCGCGTGGTCAGCAACCCGGAGTTCTTGCGCGAGGGTTCGGCGGTCGAAGACTTCCGTCACCCTGATCGCGTCGTGCTCGGCGGGACCGACTCCGAACCCATCGAGGGAGTCGCAGGCTTGTACCGTGACCTGCAGCCCGAGCCGACCATCATTCAGACTGACATCCGCACGGCGGAGATGATCAAGTACGCCTCGAACGCGTTCTTGGCCACCAAGATCAGCTTCATCAACGAGATCGCGAGCATCTGCGAGCGACTTGGCGCGGATGTCAAAGAAGTTGCGCGGGGTATGGGGCTCGATCGCCGCATCAGTCCGGAGTTCCTGGACGCGGGCGTCGGCTATGGCGGCTCGTGTTTCCCGAAAGACGTCAAGGCGCTCGCGCACATGGCCAGCATGGCTGGCGCTCACCCGCAGCTCCTACGGGCGGTCATGGAGATCAACCGCGACAT